>RKRR01000149.1 GCA_007571305.1 Candidatus Poribacteria bacterium
TCTCTGGCACTTTTTTGTTCATTGATGCTTGACTCCTTAGCAAAGAATGAAGCATACAATAACACATTTATGAAGAACTTTCAATTAGATTTGGTATAATAGACAAACCACAAACTTTTAAGGAGACGCTATGCTACAAAATCTTATCCATCAAGAAATCCTTGTCCTCCTGATGAGTGCACGGTTTCTCGCCGCCGTTATCATTACGTTCCTGCTTGTCGTCGCCAATACCGTGGTATTGATTGATGCCCACGAAAACCGAGTAGCAAACTACAGCCAGCAAGAAAAGGTTCATCATGAAAAAGCAGTGGAAGCAGAAACTTACTCGACATTAAAATTGTTTGTTGAGCGACCCCCGAATCCCCTTAGTCTCTTTAGCACCGGGTTGGACAAACGACTCGGAACTACTGTTGAAATCCATCATGACACCGTGCCGACGATTTCAAGCGTCTCCGCTCGCAATCTGGAGAATCCGTACCTGAACCTGTTTTCGCAGATAGATTTGGTCTCTATCTTTCAAGTGGTACTGAGTCTCTTGGCACTGCTCTTCGCTTACGATGCAATTGCAGGAGACTGGGAAAACGGCACCCTGCGTTTGGTTATCTCTCACCCAGTACGGCGCGGTGCGATTCTATTCGCCAAATATCTCGCCGCTATGATATGTCTGTTGCTACCTGTATTGATGAGTCTGCTGATGGTAATGATCCAACTCACACTCACGAGTTCAATTCAACTCGGCACAGCAGAACTGCTCCGAATTGGTGGGATTGTTGTCACCACAATCATCTATCTGTCCGCTTTTTATCTGATAGGACTGCTGATTTCCACAACAACCCGTCGCACTGCTACCTCCCTGATGCTCTGCATGTTCTTATGGGTCGTTTTCGTGCTTGTCTATCCGAACTGGAGTCGGTTTTCCTTCAATCCGGTAGGTGATATACGGGCAGGCAGACACTCCGAAAGTCAGCAGATCGAACAGATTTGGGAAGAAGTCGACAGGGAAGAGCAGCGATTCTTAGCCAACAGTCCACTTACAGGGGACCCCCCGAGGTTTAATATTGGTTATTCAGGATCCTCTTTCTCCAGTGACAGAAGATATGGGTTTAATATGACGAAAGTGAATAGAGATTCAGAACCACTTCTTCCACATTTTCAAGACTATCAGGCATTTATGAGGACGACGCACATCCGCACCGCGGAAAAGGTAGGGTTGATCCGCGAACAACGTTTGGCGCGGACGACACTTCGACAAGCAACATGGGATGAACGACTAATGAAACTTAGTCCAGCGAGTCTCTATACCTTTGCAACTGCCGCTTGGGCAGGTACGGATCTGAAGGGCATGTTAGATTTTAGCCGTGCCACCCAGAACTACCGGCAGACCTTCATCCATTATTTAGAAGATAAAGATGCATTTGCCAGCCGACTCTGGTTTGCCTCCGACCAAGGCACCGTGGATTGGAGTGATTTGCCACGGTTTCGATTTGCCAGGGCGGATGTCTCGGAAAACGCGCAACGCGCCTTAACGGATATGTCCCTCCTTTTCTTGATGAATCTGGTACTGTTTATGGTGACGTTTCTGATTCTTGTCAAAATTGAAGTGTAAAGGGTTTTTGCTTGGGCACTTCTTCGAAGTGACTTCGACTCTACAAAGGGGAAAATATGATGATCGGATATATCGTTAAAAGAGAATTCTTTGATCACCTCAACAGTCTACGATTTGCCCTGACTGCTCTCATCATGGCAGCACTAATGGTAACAAACGCCGTGGTGCATCTTCAGACCCACCCAGACAAGATCCGAAATTACGCTGAGAACGTTGCTGGTGAACGTGACAAATTGCAGTCCGAGACGCAACTCTACGAATTGCTGAAAGAGGGGCCCGGTCGACTTTACAAACGTCCGTCGCCACTAACCTTCATTGCCGATGGTGGCGAGGCGTTTCTACCAGAGCGCGGCACGTCAAATTGGGGGTCTTGGAGTAGAACCGCGGGATTCAGCGGACAGGTAAGAAGCATCTGGTCCCTGGATTATCCGACAGCGAACCCGAATGCGCGGGATCTGCGCCCTCAGGCGACAAAGATAGATTGGGCATTTATTATCACCTATCTGCTCTCTTTTATCCCACTTCTCTTTACCTTTGATGCGCTCTCTGGGGAAAAAGAAAGGGGCACACTTCGATTATGTCTGGCGAATCCGATTTCGCGCCCTGTGTTGTTAATCGGGAAATTCTTAGGTGCTCTTATAGCCGTTCTCATTCCGTTCTACTTTGCGGTGCTACTGAATCTGGCAGTGATCTCTGTGGATAGTTGGACCCAACTCGGGGCAGCAGACTGGGGACGTTTGGGGATGATCGTGCTAATTGCCTCAGGCTACGCTGGCATTTTCATCGCGGGCGGGTTGATGGTGTCCGCCGGCACCCGAGATAGCCGAATCAGTCTCGTGACGTTGTTGATAATCTGGGTGGCACTCGTCGTCTTCATGCCTTCCACCCTCGGCACTCTTTCCACAAAATGGATGTCTCCCGTTGAAACGGCGCACCAACGAGAAATGGCAAAAGAGGGCGCGCTCGGTCAGATTAACGACGATTTTGACGAGAAAATGACGAGCGAACAAGCGTCGGAGTTACCAACAGGAGACTTTCTCAAACAACTCATGGACCTTGCGAAAACTTCACCTGAAAAAGCGGAGGCATTAGCGAAGGAAAGGGAGGAAGAACTCAAATTGGCGATGGCGGCAATGGAATCCCGCAAAGTAGATGAGACGGACTTACGCCTCAGAGCTGAACTCGTTAACAAAGATGTAGAAATTCGGGAACGGTTGAATCGCGAGCATCTAACGGCGCAACTTGGACAGGTCCAACGCGCAAGAAGCATCACCCGGTTTTCCCCAGCAGCAATTGTTCAATACGCCCTTGAATCCATGGCAGGCACCGGATTGAATCGGCATTTGCAATTCCTCGAAAGTGTGCACCACCATGTCCGACAGTTCCGGGATTTCGTTATAGAAACCGATAACTCGGACACAGAGAGCCTTCACATCATCGGGATCCCTGACGGAATGTCTGAAAAGCCGATTTCGTCGAGGGCACTTCCAACCTTCACGGATAAGATCACCTTCAGGGATACATTCAACGCAGCGATGGTGGATATGCTGTTACTCGCTTTACTGCTCGGGGTATTTCTTTCGGGTGCCTTCCTTGTCTTTATACGTTCGGAGGTATAAATGCCAACGAAAGCAGGACCAGGATTGAACCGCCACTTGCAAATTCTGATTCGAGTGGAGCGACCTGGGAAACTTCTCTACGTAGCACGTGTGTACAAAGGCACGAGCGAAGTCCCGTAAAATCATGCAACCTTTCTACTCCGAAATCGCGTCACTATAGCATAAGCCCAAATATCAATTCGATACCTCGATGTAAAAATAGAATGAAGAGGAACAACACTTCTTAGGTTATAGTCGTAATGGACCAGCATAGACGTGTGTCTTCGTTGAAAACATTTCAAATTTCCGTTATTATATCCAGAGAAGAAAACAAACCTTAGGAGGAATCCGATGTTAGAAACCCGTGAGCTCACGAAAGTCTATAATGAAGACGTTTTAGCCGTCAACAAACTGAATCTAAAGGTAGATGATGGCGAAATCTATGTTGTTCTCGGTGCGAACGGTGCCGGGAAAAGCACGACTATCTCACTGCTGCTGAACTTCATAGAACCGACAAGTGGCACCGCGCTTGTCGACGCTATTGAGATACCGAAGTTCCCCCTCGAAGCCAAGAAGCATCTCGCTTACGTTTCTGAGAACGTCGAACTTTATCGAAACTTTACGGCGCGCCAAAACCTCTCCTTTTTCGCAAAACTCGGTGGACGCAAGAAGGTATCAAATAAAGAACTCGATGAAACCCTTGGACGTGTCGGCTTACCCGCGGAAGCGTTTACGCGGCGCGTCAAAACCTTCTCCAAAGGGATGCGGCAACGTTTAGGCATTGCCATTGCGATCATGAAGAATGCGCAAGCCGTTCTGCTTGATGAACCGACTTCAGGGTTGGATCCCAAAGGGGGTGCGGATTTCCTGAATCTGCTCCGTGAGCTGAGAGAGGAAGGGAAAGCGATTTTCATGTCGACACACGACATTTTCCGTGCGAAAGAGATCGCCGACAGGATAGGGATTCTCGTGGAAGGCAACCTTGAACGTGAGTTAACGCGCGAAGAGATTCAAGAAGAGGATCTCGAAGCGTTGTATCTGCACTATGTTGCTGGATACGATCCCCAAGAAGAAACGACAGGATAAAAAATATGGATGGATGGAAGCAAAGACAGAAGAAGGGAAGGCTGGGGCCTGCGACCTTCCAATCCGCTCACCTTCCGATTTTCCAGTCTTTGATGCTTGCACTGATATTTATGAGTGCAATAGGGGTATTGTCGCCGACTCTACTGGCAGCGGAGTCTGAAGAGACCTCACCTGCTAACGATAACACGCCGAAAACCAAAGAAGAGCAGAACCGTCAAATCCTGATAGAAATCGATCGCCTGAAGATGGAATTGGCAGAAAAACTGATGAAAAAGAAGCGGGTCGACCTCGAGAATCTCAAGGCGATGCTGATGGAGGAAAACAACATCGTCACCGTCTCCGAAGTAAATACTGCAGAGGAGGATTACGAACGGGCTGTCGATGAGTATGAACAGGCAAAACTGACGCTGCAACAGACGGAACTTGACTCACTGAAAGATGAGTGGCATATCACCGTTGAAACCACAAGACTCTATGAATCTGCGGATGGTCGGGAGCTGTTCTCAATTACCTTGCGAAATAGCTCGTCTCCCGTCAAACTTGTTGAAAGCTCGAAAGTGCTGGGACGAGAGATTATCATCAGTGCACAGATTGACAACATCTTCGTCGCGATTAAAGAGAAAGAGAGTTATGGTTCCAGCGGAGCAATTATCACCGAACCCTACGAACGAAGGATTGAAACGCTCAAAGAGGGTGAATCCGTCACACTAGAGTTTGAACTGATAAAAGAGAATGTGCGGGATGTCGTCGTAGAGTTGACGTACTCAGATGAAGTTGATGAGAAGAACATTCACCTGAAACAGGAGGACCCGTATATCTCTGTGGTATCTGCGAGGCGCTACAAGGAGGGGGATCGGAGGCGGCTGGAAGTTGTTCTGACCTATGGTGTCTTGGAAGATGAGACAGAAGAAGCAGGGGCCAACACAGCACAAGAAATCAATAACGTCTATGTCTCTCTCAAAGACGATACGGACTCTATCATTGGCTACCCGTATGAACACCGCATTTCGACACTCAAAGATGGTGAGGAGAAGATCCTCGATTTTGAACTGCGGCGGAATGTGGACAATCTCACGGTTAATCTTAAATACCTTGATAAGGATATTTCCTATAAAATCCATCTTGAGGAGGACACGCGCTACATCTCTATCCTAAGTGCGAAAAAGTTTCGCGTCGACAACCAAATGAGGGTGACGATTCAATTGAAAAATACGTCAACGACAGAAGCGATGCCCGTCAACGCCACGCCTGAAGAGATCGCAGCGGCGAATGAGATCCGCGGAATTTACGTTTCCTTACTTGATGTCACTGATGACACGAACATCGTGAAACCGTATGAAGAGAAGATCCCAGTTCTCGGCTACAATGAAACAGCGGAATTGACGTTCCAACTTCAGAAAGATGTCGAGAGCCTGAAAGTATCATTAGATTATCCCGAACTTGCTGAACCCGATATCCGACTCATCTACCTGCAAAAAGAGTCTGCGCTGGATGTGGTCAATGTGAGTTCACTACGTTTCTCGCAGGAAGGGAATTTGGGAAGCAGCGTCACTTACGATTTGACGCTCGATCGGTTGGCAGAAACGGAGAATACATTCCAGTTGCGCGTCATTAACCTTCTGAACCGCCTCTCCTTTGAATTCCAGGACCCAGAGACACAATCTCGTCAGTCGCAGGTGAAATTTACGCAGGAACAGTCGAAACGGAATCTCTCGTTGATTGTCTATCTCCCAGAGGAATTGGATGCGTCCTATCTTGACAGTACGCTTGAGTTCCACGTCGCTGTGCTGGATGAGGCAGAGGCAAATGAACTCGGGGGTGTCAACAATCGCTTGGATTTCCCTGTCGATAGGATTGCGAGTATACAAGGCGGTGTCGAGCGGTTCGAGTTGATTCCAAAGGGTGTGCCCGAGATTGAGGTATTCGTCCCCAACGCCTTCCAGACGATCAAGATAGGCGAAGAGGTCCACATGACAGCGACGCTCAAGAACATCGGCACCCGCGATCTCATTGACATTCGGATGCTTGTCGATGTCAATACCGATTGGAAGTATACGGTTATCCCCGAAGTCATTGGCACATTGGGACGTAACGAGGAAACAGATATCCAATTGACGTTGAGTCCACCTGCAGACATTGGGGTCGGGGAATACCAAGCCAAACTCAATGCGGAAGTCACTGTTGACAATCGTAAGTTTGAGGCACGCGACCGTTCGATAACAGTGCAAGTCGAATCTCAGACGCAAATGTCAGTGACGACGTTGTTGTTCGGTGCATTGATCCTGCTCATGATTGCGATTGTTATCGTCACAGTCCGTATCAGTCGACGTTGAGGAAGGGGTATCGGTAAGGCACTTCGTGCGTTTCGGTTATCAGTTCCTGTAGTAACAAGCGGGCGTTGTTAAACGAGAACCTCTTCACCGAACATTAGATGGAGATTGTAGTGATCAAAAAGTTCACAAAAGTATTAACAATCTGCCTATTTTTTGCCATTGGGGGTGGCATTTCAGGGCAGCGGCTGGTCGTACTTCAACCAGCACGCGCCATTGAACTCGCGCTACAGAACAACGAAACGGTGAAAAAGGCGGAAAAAGTGGTGGAACGTGCCAAGGCAAACCTCCGAGTGTCCAAAGTTATCTACCTCCCACAGGTGGGTATCACCGGCGAATATCAACGCCAAAAAGACGGCGATATCGATCAAAGAGACTATCTCACTCGTGCAGAGATGAGCGTGCTTCTCGCTCAATTCGGTGAAATCCCTGAAAGCCTTGATATAGCGCAGGAGGATGTCCGCAAGGCAGAGATTGAATACGAACGCGCGAGAAAGCAAAGCGTCCACGATGTCCGCACTCTCTGGAACAATATTATCCTCACACAGGAAGAGATTCAGGAACGGCGTGCGATTGAGGTGGAACTCAATAAAAAACTCAAAGGCACGCAAATCAAACACGCAGAAAAACGGATTCCTTTTCTTAGTCGCCTCAATACGGAACTTGAACTCTCCGAACAGCAGCTCGCTCTCAATGAGCTGCAGCGCAGGCTCGATGTGGACACGGCTGAACTCATTCGCCTGACGGGACTTGATCCACTGGCAGAAGTTACGCTTTCACAAGCCCTCCCGGAAGATGACATCACCTTAGAAACTGCTGTTGAACTCGCTTTTGCAAACAACCTTGATTTACGCGACTTACAAGGCGATATCGTGCGTCAAGAACGTCTCGCTGCAGAAACAATCTGGAGCCGGTTTCCTGAACTTTCTGCCGAAGCACGTTACAAAGATCTCCATGTGCTGCTGGAACAACACCAGCGGAACCAGACGTGGGACGCAAAGGCACTCTATGATCCAGTGATACTCGATCGTGAGCGAGATGCGTCAAGCCCTTTTCAAACCAGTCCTCGGACACAAGACGGTTGGGAATTGCGTTTCAACGTCAACATCCCACTCTACGATGGGAACAGGACTCAGCATCTCCGCGCCATAGAAATCGCAGAATTGGAACGGTTGCAGCTGGAGTACATCGAAAAAACGAAGTCCATCCGTGTAGAGGTGCGCCGTGCCTATCGTGAGGTGGCAAATGCCAAAGAACGGGCGGAGATCGAAGAAACACGGGTCAGGATTTTTGAACAAAGGTTACGCACCATAGAACGCGTGCTGGATGAAGTCACTGTTGAAATACCGGGGTATCAAAATATGACTTATAACGATGCGTTTCAAACACAGGCACAATTTACAGAGGCACAACGTGTCTTTTATCAGGCACGCCGAGATTACGCGAAAGCCAAGGAACAACTCCGAGAAACAATGCAATGGATCGAATAAAATATTTGCGAGGAGAAAATGTCAACTACCCAAATCTAAAGACTGGGAAGTTGACTCCGCAATGGTTTTTGGTAAGGTGAAATTGAGATCGAACCGGTAGAGCGAAATCTCTGTAGAGGAATAATGCCCAGCGTTAGTAGTTTAAAAAATCTCTTGGAGACAACGTCTGATGTAAGGCACATCGTCCACCCATAAGCCATCAACACCACCAGCTTTCTGTGGTGAAACCGCCCAATAGACATCTTTCCCTGTCCGAATAAACCCGGCATCTACAACAATACCATTCGCTTGGAGTTGCTTGACTTGGCGTTTAACACTCCGCGTGAACGTATTATAAAGCCCAAAGTGATTAATTCCGCTCCAGCCTAAAATGATGCGATTCGCATCGATAGCAGCCGCTGCTCTGAGGAAATTCGCCGCCGGATTAATGAGAATCGAGCTTGTCTGCAATTTCGGCTCTAAACGTTTCGTATCTACAAGCAGATGTTTTCGTAGGTAAAAAGTGAGAATATTGACAAGGTGAACGACTTCAAAGTGGCGGATCCGCTCTACGATGATTGAGAGTAATTCTGGTGTGTCCGCCTTGGGTTCAACGAAACACGGCATTTGGTTTTCCCGTGCGAAACGGAGTGCGTCATCAAGGTGAGCAACAGGTTCATTAGATGCCTCCATTGTTAGTTGCTGTACCTCTTTCCAAGTAAGTTCATTGAGGGATTTGGAGCACCCCGTAGCTTTTCGAATACTGTGTTGGTTGAAGCCAACGTGAATTAGGACAGGTTGCTTATCTTGGGTGAGACAGACATCACACTCATATCCATCAGCACCGTCCACCAAGGCCTGCCTGAAAGAAGCAAGAGTGTTTTCGGGTGCCCGTCCCATACCGCCTCGATGTGCCAAGAGTTTAATCTCCATCGCCAATTACCTCACTACTTTCCGAGGATTACAAGCAACTCTGTGTAGGTGTTCGACTCAATCCTGCTTATGCCACATTCGCTCAAAGTTATCTTGGGGAGCAAAACCTAAGATGCGTTTCGTTTTGACATTCGAGAACTGCTGATGGGGTAAATCTGCGAAGATATTGAAAATCTCACAACGTGAGGGGAGGGCTTCCAAATCAATCTCTAAACCCAGTCGGAAGGCTTCACCTGCGTCCCGCCAACTGACAGAAAAGGGATTGAGATCGGTGCCTGCTGCTTGATCGTCGTGATCCCGGAAACTGAGAAACAGATAGCAGAGAACATATATGTCGTAATGCTCAGTGAAGACCTTACAGATTTCCTGCCCTAACCCCTTGGTTAATGGATAGAGTCCGGTGCTTGTGTGGGGTGGAACGTCCGGGTTAATCTCGTAATCGTAGGTGGTGTAGTCATCCCCTTGGATCGTGAAATGTGGTCCGGTGTTGATAATGCGACGGATACCGTGTTCGACAGCGGCGCGCATCATGTTGTAACAACCACGCGTACTCACATCAAAAGCCAATTGCCGATCGTGTCGTAGGACGGAGCAATTCAGAATCGCGTCCATTCCCTCAGATGCTCGCATCACCTGATCCAGCGAACCAACATCAATGTACATTGATTCATGTTTCGTCTCGATCTCGTTGATGTCTGTGACACGCAAAGTATAGTAAGGTTCCAACGCCTTGATGACATGCGGTCCAAGATACCCATTACCGCCTAAAATGAGAACTTTCATTGTATCCTCCCTTAGAGAAACGTTGTTCCTACTGAGATAATGGTACGAATTGCGGATCGAACTTCAGATGCCCCTTGGCTTTCCCGATCGAGAAACGGGAGCCGAGGAATTCCGACTGGATGTGAAAGATTCGCCACGGCGCGGACGATTCAAGTGCCCCTTGAAAAGCACTGACTGCGTCGTTCATCTCAAGCCACATTGGATCCGCCTCGGCGGTTGCTGCAGCATCAGCCCGAATGAGGTTACCGAGACGCAGACACGTCACGTTGAGTTTGCCTTCGCGACCGAATTCTCTACACGTGAACTCACCAAGATGTTTTGAAAGCACGAAACTATCAATAGACGGACGAGGTCGCCAACTCTCTGTAACCGTCCAATCCTCACCGTGTTGCTCAAAAAGGCGGAGCGTGCTTGCGTAAATGGCATGTTTCACGCCTTCTTCCGATGCCGCCATCAGTAAGTTATAAGTGCAGCGCGTCTGATAATCGATAGCGTAATTGTCGGGTTGGTCGGCTTTAGCAAGGAGACGAGGCGGTATTTCTGCAATGTGGATAATGGTATCTATACCGCGGACCAGTTCGTTAGTTGACTCGTCATGTCCAAGTTCGCTTTGTACGAAAGTTCCTTCAACATTGTCAACAGGATACAACTCTGTCAAGCGGAGTGTGTGGTCTGCCGCTAATGCTACCGTTATGTTGCGCGCCAGTTCAGAACCAGCGGAGGTAATTAAGATATTCATTTTTTAATTTTTTCCTTGCGGATGAGTGGCAGTCCATGTAACCTTATCGGCTTCTGTGTTCGAGTTGAAGAAACGTCCAAGCAAAACGCCTCTACTCCGTTACGGGCTTCGGTTTTGGTGTTGAGCTGTGCCGAAGAGTTAAAAAGCTTCCCGGATTTTTGCCGCAATGTTGCCGATTTCCTCCATATCCCCTTCGCTCGGTCGCCACGGTAACCGAAGCGGATCGCCTTCCCATCGCGGGATGAGGTGGAGATGGAAGTGGAAAACGGTCTGAAATCCTGCGGCTTCATTTGACTGAAACAGATTTAGCCCGTCAGGGTTCAATGCAGTCCGTATCGCGTTTGCAAGGGGAATCGCGGTTTGCATAATTTTACTGCCTACTTCTGTAGGCATATCATAGATATTTCGATAGTGCTGCTTCGGTATAACGAGGGTATGCCCCGGATTCGCGGGGGCAATATCCATAAACGCGAAGACGTGCTCATCTTCGTACACTGTGGCTGCCGGAATGTCCCGAGCGACAATAGAACAAAAGATGCAATCCATTTTTAATTCTTCCTTGCGGTTAAACAATGTGGGTCTGAATTTTGACCTACTTTTTTTATACTCGCTCTCCATTTCATTACGAGCGACACATTATGAATTAAGGAAAAAATAAAGCAGTCCCAAAGAATGGGTCTATGCACTATTTTAACCTAAACTGTCACCTTGTAGCATAACCTGTTAGGGTGTGCATCTTCGCACCCAAAATCACACGGAATACACCTAATTTTTCGCAAAAGGTACGCTCACTTCCATTACCGATATGTCTTAAATCCAGCCTCTACACGGGTTTTACGATAGAGGTTTAGCACATCACCCTCAACGCGTGCAGTCACCTGTCTGCCATCGCTGAAGGTCACCTGAAATTGTGTGTCGGAGTCCTGTGAGATTGTCTCTGTCGTCGGCAACGGGATATCCTTCTGCTTCGCCCACTCTTGAATCAACTTCGTGAGAGAATTCGCGTCACTCGGTGCAGATTTTGCGTCCTTCAATTCGATACTGAATGCAGGCATGCTCTTCTTGACGTAGTTAAACCAACGCGCCGTCCGTAGGAACGGCACGAGAGCCTGCAGTGCTTCAGCAGTACCAATTCGGCTTAGTGCCTCTGAAGAGAAGCCACGCACATACGCCGACTCGCTCATCAATGCCTCTCGTAACGCGGGTATCGCCTCAGCGGCATCCGGTCCAATACGGGTTAGTGCCTGCGCTGCAAAGAACGCTAAATCTGTATCTCCGCGATTTTCCAATACCTCTACCAACGCGGGGACGGTTTTCGATACCGGCACTTTAATCATACCCAACGCCGAGGTTGCATGTCGACGCACCTCTTCCGATTCATCCGTTAATAACGCAATAAGCCCATCAATTGCTTCTGCTGCGACCGGACCCATTTCGCCTAATGCATACGCCGCTGAAGCGCGCACGTTCTCGCGTTCGTCCTCCAAAGCCGTTATGAGTGCGGACGCAGTCTCCGACACGCCTGTTGCCGCGAGACCGTGTGCGGCATCACAGATATGGAGAATCGGTTCCATATCAAACGCCTCCGTCTCTGAATCCAGTGCGTCAGCGAGGGGTTCAACCGCGGGTTTCCCAATCGCACCGAGAGCATAGATGGCATTCCTCCGTACAGGTTCATAACTATCTTCAAGTGCATCTACGAGTGCGGGGACAGCCTTGGCACCATCCGTGCGCATAAAACCCAATTCGTTCGCGGCTTTCATACGGACGTTCGGATCATCTGCTTTCAATGCCGCAACCGCTGATGCTACATCTATCGCGGTATCTGGACGGTCAGTTTCATAGAGATCGGTTTTCCCGTACATCCAATTCCAGATATACGTCCAGAGGATTTCTGCATCGTAAGGAACGTGATTGACTTCAGGGGGTTGCCACATAGAGGTGTTACTGTTCCAGGAAGGCACCGTCGGTTGCTCGGTACGCATAAAGACGAATTTCATGCCGTAGCGGTTCAGAGGAACATAATTCTGTAGGAACGAATGCACCATATCGAAGTGCATAATCCACACCGTGCCGAGTTCGCCGGACATGGGGACCAAATTGCGATTCAGGAAATTATCGGAAAGCAGTCGCGTTCCGTTTCCACCCTTTGCATGTATTTCATGCCGGTGACGCTCGCCATCCAGCATAAATTCTCGGATGTATTGCGTCCCTGGGATAATACAGGTCGGTCCTTGTTCGGCAAGGCAAGGCTGCGGATAATAGAAGAGAATCGCCCAACGAGGCGTTCGGTGCCGCGGCCGTTTTCCACCGGCGTGTCCATCTTTATGGAGCGGCATCATCAATCGTTCTTCGCCGCTTTCTTTGTTGCTCGGTGTGCTTCCGGAAAAATTGGGATGGCAATGTCGATGCGGGTGCATGACATATCCGTTTCCCAAAATGCTGGTGAGCGCGCCGCTCACCTCTGGTGACTCCAAAACTACCTGAAGTTCCGGGACCAAGGGTAAAATGTTATTGAGAGGGTTGTGCTGCCTATCGCCTCGGAAATCTGTCGCCCCGGCAAAGAGTTCGTCGGTTTTGTCGTAGATAATTTCGTGGATATGCGTCGGCACATCGGCGGTGACGTTGACATACCCGTTCACAATAAAATGGCGAATCTGTTCATCATTGAGAAGTTGATTTTTAACTGGACCTTGCGGATAAGTCATAGTGTCCGTGAGTTTAACGGCTTGCGTGTGAGAGTCGCCCGCGCCGTTGTTGCGGGCTTGGTTTCCGTTTGTGCCAATGGTGCAGGCTTCGATTTCACAATAATGTTTCCATGATACAAGAACCTCAAAATCCCCAAACCCGATTGAGATCTCATCAGAAACCTGCGCGTAAGGGAAACGAAGCGCAGAGCGAAAACATAATAATTAAAAATTTTCTAATACCATGCCGCTTTATTGACTACGTTCTGTAACGGCGCGCCTTCTGCGAACCGACGAGCATTTTCCAAGAGAATCTCAAATCGTCGTGCCGGAAGGTTTTCTGCATCTTTCACAGCGATGTGTGGCGTTATTAACACATTCGGCAGATGCCACAATGGACTTTCAGCAGGTAAAGGTTCAATCTCAAATACATCCAAACCGCACCCCGCAATGATTCCCTGTTCAAGTGCGTCAATAAGGTCGGCGAGTTTTGTCGTCTTACCGCGTCCGATGTTAATGAAGTAAGCCGTCCGTTTCATCAGTGCAAAACGGTCTTTGTGCCACATTCCTTCGGTTTCAGGTGTGTGTGGTGTCGTAGTTATCACAAAATCGGCGAGTGGAAGAAGCGTGTCGAGTTCTGTGCATTCGTGTTTCTCTACAAAAGGCACTTCATACTCCCACCTTGGATCAACACCGATCACTTTCATCCCGAACTGATTACAGAGTCGCGCGGTTTCATGCCCGATACCACCAACGCCGACGATCAATGCTGTCGCTTGTGCGAGGTCGATGTATCCACTTTTCCGAGCGTCTTTCTCCCAAACGCCTTCACGTTGTGCATCCATATAATAGGGTAGTCCACGAGAAAGCGCGAGGACGAACATCATGATATGTTGCGAAATATGGTCGTTGTAAATGCCACGTGGGTTACAGGCGACGAGGGGATGCTCAATCAACGCCGGATAATAATAACCAGGGAAGGGCCCCGCAGCGGGGTTCTGTAGCCATCGCACGTTTTTCGCCAACGGTAGTTGTTCGGGCGACACCCAGCCGTAGACAGCATCTGCATCGGGAAGGTGCTCTTCGACTGCTCCATCTGTTTCCGGTAAAACGACGGTGTATGCAGGCAATTCGTTTTGGAGGCGTTCAGCCCATTCGCGTAATTCCGCGTCCTGGGGTGGCATAATTACAAGTTTTGGCATGGATTTTATTCCTCTCTGTAGTTTTCGCCTATTTTAGCACAAGGACATCAGAAGATCAAGACCTAATTATATTAAAAAACGCTTGAATACCCTCAGAATTTCGGTATAATAGAGGCATTCGTAATTAGTGGAAAACTCCAATTTAAAGCGTTGAGCAGTATTATGTCCACGCCACTCAAAATCAACTTTGACAAAGGCACCCTCATCTTACAGAACGTCCCAGAACCCCTCCGCACACAATTGCCAGACACTCGCTGGGATAAAAGGACTCTCACCTTCCGGGCACCCGCTTACCGCTACCGGCATATTATCTCGCAGTTACGCGCACATGGTATTTTGTATGAGGACACAGCACGGCAATTTTCAGTCGAACCCTTTACATACCAGCAAACAATGTCCCCCTACCCTTATCAGACCGAGGCGATAGACGCATGGCACGCCAACGGCAAACGTGGTGTGGTGACCCTCCCTACCGGTGCTGGTAAAACCTTTATCGCGATTCTGCTTATCGCTGATACGCAGCGTCCCACACTTGTCCATGTGCCGACAATAGATTTGATGCACCAATGGCATACCGTATTGAAGGAACACTTCGGACAAGAGGTAGGACTCTACGGCGGCGGTTATCATGAACTTCGAGACCTGACTGTGACGACGTATCAATCCGCTGTTATGCATGCACCATACTACGGAAATCGGTTTGGTTTCGCCATTTTCGACGAATGCCACCACCTACCGGGCGATCAGTATCAGTATGCAGCAATTAGCAGCATCGCCCCGTTTCGATTGGGGTTGACAGCGACACCCGAACGTGTTGATGGGAAAGAAAGTCGACTCTATGCCCTCGTCGGCGAACCCTGTTATGAAGTAGAGGTACAAGAACTCTCTGGAAAAACGCTCTCTGAGTATCGGGTTGTCACCATTGCTGTTGAAATGGAAGATACAGAACGGATTCGGTACGAAGAAGCCCGTCGCATTTATTTAAACTTCCTCAAACAGGAGCGCATTAATATGGGAACACCGCGAGGCTGGCATACATTCCTCTGGAAAGCCTCGCTAACAGATGAAGGACGCGCCGCTCTTAAAGGGTATCTCGCCCAGAAGCAAATCAGTTTTGCTTCAACGACAAAACAGGAATGGGTGTGGAAACTTATTCAGAGGCACAGCGGGGATCGGATCCTCATCTTTACACAGGACAACGATACAGCGTATCAACTCGGCACGCGTTTCTTGCTGCCAGTGCTAACGCATCAGACGAAACCCAAGGAGCGGAATGATTTTTTGAACAAGTTCCGCGATGGCACCTATTCCATCCTCGTCACTTCTAAAGTCCTAAATGAAGGTGTAGATGTCCCAGAAGCGAATGTTGGTATCATCGTCTCTGGAAGCGGAAGTGTCCGGGAACATGTTCAACGATTAGGACGCATCCTCCGCAAGCGGGAAGGCAAACAGGCAGTGCTCTACGAACTTATCTCCAAACAGACCGGTGAACACTTCGTTAACAAGCGGCGCAGACAACACCACGCCTACCAATTTTCTAACAGGAGACCAAATTTTTACCGCACATCGTTTCACAAGGGTTCCTGATGGGTTTCAATGGTAAGCACAACCAATGGACGCACTGGACGGGAAGGTAGAATTAAAAAATGCTCACCAAAGATCTACTCCAGTATAAAACAAAAAAGGGGCAAATTTTACCACAGTTTGTGAATCCAGCGGATAACCAGTTATTGGCGATTGCTGAGCAACTGATCGCCGTTTTTGAAGAATCTCCAAATAAACCACGTGCAACGCTCTTGGAAACCAGTAAGCATATTGTTGATAGCACACCGGGAGCACTTATAGTCAAACGTGGACTCGAAAAACTCCTGTTAGATCGGACAGAGTTTGATACTACTCCTAATGAAGAACTGATTGCGTTCCGGCAAAAACTCTTCACAGAAACCAGTCGTTTGCTTTCACAAGGACAGTTTGAGAATTACGCGGATTATCAACGTAAAGTGTTAGGGACGATGGCAGAGCAACCATCATCAGAAGTTGCTCCCACAGCGGAGGATCTGGGTGCCAAAATCTACGCAGATCTGCCGAGTTGTCAACCGGTTTTGGGGTTCAAAACGCTTTCTGCTGAACACCTGCTCCACCGCTACAACACGGCACAGGTCCAAGGGTTGCTTCTCCATAGCGATACTCTCACACTAAAACTCACTGACTCTATGACAGCCGAACTCCGTCAGCTGTTTAAGTATCTCAGATTCAATCAACTCCTCTCCACAATTCGGAAAGCAGAAGAGCTCTATCAAATTTCAGTGGACGGACCGCTCAATCTTTTTTACAAAACAAAACGGTACGGTATGAATTTGGCGAATTTCTTCGTTGCCGTGCTGCATCAACCCAAATGGGAACTCACTGCTGAGATCCAGTTTCGGAACAAACAACGTTATTGGTTATCCCTCGATGAGTCGTGTGGGATTAAACCGATTTCGCAACAATTTCTCGCCTATATCCCCGAAGATATTCAGCTCTTCCAGACAATGCTCCGCAATAAAACCGACGACTGGCAGATCCGTCCCGGAAGTCAGTTCCTCCCTTTACCGGGGGATCTCTACTGCTTTCCAGACTATCAACTCGTTCACAAAAGCGGTGTAGAGACTGCCATTGAATTGTTTCATCCATGGCATCAAGGACATCTTATCGCGCGACTCAACACACTCGCTGAACAGACAGAAATGTCCCTTATCCTCGGTGTCTCAAAGGAGTTGGAAAAAAAGCCGCTTATCGCTGAAGCACTCATGACATCCGCCTATTTCTCACAGTTCGGTTTCATCTTTAGAGATGTCCCCACCATACGCACCCTGCTCCCGATCTTGAACTCACTCGTGTAGCCCAATAATAACAAGACATACTGTACAAAAAATGTGACATTCTATCACTTCTGTGGTATCCTTAACAGTAGAGATTCAAAACCTACAGGAACGAAACCCTCCTCAAAAATGAGCATAGCAGAATTAACTCCCAACCTAATCGCCGCACCGCACGAGGTAGGACTATCAGCAAAACAACTTAAGCGTATCTCTACCACTGCGCAAAAATTTATTGACGAAGAGCAACTCGCTGGCGCGGTCACGGTTGTGGCACGGCTCGGTAAAGTAGCACATTTCGAGGCATTCGGCATGATGGACATTGAATCGGATAAACCGATGGGAAAAAATACTATCTTCCGTATCTATTCAATGACCAAACCGATTGCCGCCGCGGCAGTCATGATACTCCGTGAGGAAGGAAAACTGGACTTGGATGTCCCAGCTTCAGTGTATCTACCAGAATTAGGTGAACTGAAAGTAGCAACGGAAACAGAGGGTGACTTGCTGAGGTTGCTTGAAACAGATCGGGATATGACGGTACGCGACCTGATGCGACACACCGCTGGACTGCCCGGTGCCATCCGATACATGTCAGGGCAAACAACTGTCGACAAAATCTACCGAGAGGCGGGTCTACACCGTCTACATGAATGTGACCTACAAGAAATGGTTGAAAGGCTAGGTAGGATTCCCTTGCTGTACCAACCCGGAACAAAATGGCACTATAGTATCGCCGCAGATGTCTTGGGAAGATTAATTGAAATGGTTTCCGGTCAGCCCTTCGATGTGTTTTTAGCCGAACGGATATTTCAACCGTTAGACATGCGCGATACCGGATTTTATGTGTCGGAGGAGAAAAGAAATCGGTTCGCAAGAATGTACGGTCCAAAACAGGGTGGTGGTCTACAAACGATGGATGCGCCAGAGGGTGGAACAGGTCAGGTATCCGAAAATAGTTTTATACAGAAACCGAAATTTCTATCTGCTGGCGGTGGCTTAGTCTCTACTGCCGCTGACTTCACTCGCTTTTGTCTGATGCTCTCAGGCAGAGGCACACTTGAGGGAAAAGAGTTAATGAAATCGGAATCTGTCCAATTGATGACACGAAATCACTTACCAGAGCATTTGATACCACTCGACAAAAAACCTGATGAACGTTACGCGGGACTCGGTTTCGGACTGGGTGTCTCGGTTCGTGTGCGACAGACGGATTGGATACCCGCTTCCCAAGTCGGTGAATACGGATGGATCGGCGGGGCAAGCACCGAATTCTGGATTTCACCGTCAGATGAATTGGTGGCAATTACGCTTGCACAAAATATCCCGTTTTCCGAACTGAGCCAGACCCTTAAACCACTCATTTACGCAGCGATTTTCAAGAAATAATTCTCAGTTGGAAACCTTTTTTTACCATGACCGCCTGGGCCGTTCTCCTTATGTTAATCCAAGTTGCTACTCACAAGATTTTAGGCATCCCGTCCCATTTTTCACTGAAACGGTTTCATGATCCGGAGGCATTTCGTAGCGTAGGAAACCGTGGGTCTCCTGCGTTCGAAACTGCACAACCTAACAGGTTCTGCTACATAATTGGCAACTTGGATTATGTTAGGGCAGGTTTTGGTTTCCAAGACCGACAGTGCCTTTGTCTCGTTCGCTTTTCACCAAAAACCTGCTTGGAACACTGTCCTGCGAGCCTCTATAGGCTTGCACAGGGAAAGCAGAGCAAAAAGAAAAATGATTATCAAAAACAATCCCGAACATGTTAGCACCGAGCAGATAGTGCTGTTTCCTTTTGACGATTACAGTATCCCGTTTCAACATGGTGTCCGTCTACAACTTGTGCCTTATAGAGCTGGGGTCGATCGGACCCGAATTGTGGTATCTCCGGGGCCGCCCGGCTCGCCAGACAGTGCCTGTGTCATTTACTACGGATCTGTCCACCGTGTCGGCGACGAACTCTGGATGTGGTATCTCGGACACGGGGACGACGATAACTGGCACCAACGGGTGTGTTTCGCAAAAAGTTTGGACGGATACAACTGGGAGAAACCGGAACTTGGATTGGTAGCGTATAACGGTTCCACGCAAAACAATCTCGTCGATATCCAAGGCGGACAACACCATATTCAGGCGTGTGTGGTGTATTATGAACCAGACGATCCTGACCCCACGCGTCGATTCAAAGCCATTATCGAAACTTCCAAATATTCTCCGAAATTTGCAGTTATGTTCAGTGAAGACGGACTCCAATGGCACGAAGCTGAACGGCATCCGAATCCACCATCCTGCGAAATGTCCGGTCTCACGAAACTTAACGGATGCTATTATCTGAGCGCGCACGGAGGAAGCCACGTCGGTCCGACACGACAGATGGTGATGTATGCCTCCTACGACTTTGAACACTGGATCGAAGCCTCATGTTTGGGGTTCAGGCGCGGTAACATCCCACCAAGACCCGTGGTGTCAGGAGCACACCAAGGCGAGCAGGTCCATCTCGGTGCGGCATTATGGAATCGTGGGAATGTGATTCTCGGCTTTTATGGGCAGTGGCATGGTCCAGAAAATAATGATCGCCGACATGTGACGATGGATCTCGGATTAGTCGTCAGCAACAACGCCCTGCATTATCGCGAGCCAATTCCGGATTTTCAGATGGTAGAAGCGGCAGAAGACGACTTTGAACACCTACCAACACCGATGAATTTTAAACACGCTGCACTTATGCAGGGACAAGGTTTTGAGAATGTTGGCGATGAGACACTTTTCTGGTATGCCCCGTGGCCAGAGCAACTGAGCAATGGGGTCCGGATTGCAACATGGAAACGTGATCGACTCGGCTACTTCCAAGCAGCAGACATGAGCCGGAAAACAGAACAGCCTCGGCACGTGATTTCGGCACCTATTGACCTTGAAGGACAACCTTGCGCAGTCGCACTGAATGTTGATGGCTTGTCGGAATACAGTCAGGTTACACTTGATATCTTAGACGAGCGTTTCCGACCCATCGAAGGATATACCAGAGAAGACTGTCGCCTCCTCACATCGGGTTTTCACCAGACAGTGGTATGGAAAAATAGAGAATGGATTGACAGAAGAAATGGCGTAATTCGAATCAGGCTGAATTACACCGGCATCCGTCCAGAGGACGCGAAAGTCTACGCTATCTACGTGGAAAAAGCAGGGGTATCTTGACTTCAATCCTATCTTCTGCTAATATTTAAGGGAAACAGAACTTACGCAATTTTGACAATAACACGGTCTCTGAGAGGGAAACCCACCGACAAAAAACACACGGGGCCCTGACACACCCTCACAGGTTATGCTACAAAAGAGCAGCAGGCGTAAGTCCTACGGAAAGATAGAGGAAAATTATGGCTTTTCTACACGGACTGAACAAACTATACCCTGGCGGGTTAATATTAATTACAGGTTTGATGCTTTGTTTCACTGCATGTGGTCCGAAAGCGATCCCGTATTCACAAAGCACGGATGTGCCTGAACCGAATGCCGTTGCTGTCGCACACTACAATTGGGGTATGGCGTACGCCAACGATGGGAATTTTGGACAAGCCATTATGGAACTCGGCTTGGCAATCGAGAATGAACCGGGATGGGTAATGCCATTTTTTACATTAGGCGTTGTCTACGGAAATTTGGGGGAACTCGACAAAGCCATCCAAGCCTGGGAGCGCGCCACTCAGTTAGATGCTGGCTTCGCAAGAGCACATTACAACCTCGCGGTCGCCTATTCACACAAAGCGGAGAAGGGGCTCTCAATTGCCGCGTTACGTGAGGCAATTCGCGTAGACAGTGCGGCATTTTCCGCTGCGAAAACGGAACCCGCATTTGACAACATTCGTAATTCTCCGGAGTTCCAAGAATTAAAAAAAAGCACTGAATCAGATGAGTAAAGCCTCAGCGGCGAAATATGGCCCGTTATACAACCCTTTCACCTACAGAACTGGCGCACGTTGTCGCGCAATACTCGATCGGTACACCGCTGAAATTTGAAGAAATTGCTGGTGGATTTGGGAACAGCAACTTTAAACTGACGACGACAGGCGGAGAGTTTCTGCTCAAAATTTGCGATGAGAAAGACTCAGCAGAACTTAACACGCAAATCGCACTCTTACAACATCTCCAGCGACATACTTACCCAACGGTATATCCTATCCCAACGACAGACCAGAAACAACTCATACACGAAACTTTTGGCAGCGTGATGCTCTATCCATTTCTGCAAGGGGAACAACCACGATCCTCACCAGGGACGCTGGCACAACTCGGTGAAGCATTGGCAAAATTGCACTGCATTCCACCAATCGCGGGACTGCCTCGTTTTGCAATGGGAATTTCACAGATGACACCGTTTTTCGAGGAGGTCCAAGGCACACAATTCGCCACGCATCCTTTCGTTGAATCGTTGAAATCGCAATTAGAAGCGATGGAACCACAACTCAATGCTTCACTTCCGATGGGACTTTTACATGGAGATCTCTTCTTGGATAACACCCTTTTCAATGGCGATGAGATGGTCGCGATCCTTGATTTTGAGGAGGGATGTTATGATACACTGTTAATCGACGTTGGAATGACACTTATTGGTTGTTGTTATACACCGGAGAATCGGCTAAATCTTGAGGCCGTCCGGCGATTTTTAGACACTTACAACGCATTGCGTCCTTTGACAGAAAGTGAGTGGCATTGCTTAGGCTGTTTTGTCGACTATGCCGCCCTTTCCATAGCGTTCTGGCGATTCAGGCAATTTAACATCCGGCACCCAGACAGACACCGCGCCAACACATATCAGGAAATGATTACCCGCAGTGCCCAATTTAGGCATCACAAGAACGACCTTCTGATAGAACAGAAATCGCTTGGAAGCCAAGTAAGGACAGACCTTAATTAAAATATGTCTTTAATACGATTAGAACATGTCACGAAATTGTACGATCCGGACCTGATTCTCGACGATATTTCGGTCTCAATTGAGCACGGCGACCGACTTGGATTAATTGGCCGTAACGGAACTGGAAAAACAACGTTACTTAAAATTGTAAATGGTCTACTTTCCAATTTTAAAGGGAAAGTAGTCGCCGCGAAAGGATTGCGAATCGGATACCTCAGTCAAGAACCCGAACTTGCCCGCGATTGTACCCTAAGGCAAGAGATGCTCAAGGTTTTCGAAAAACGGCGCGCGCTTGAAGATAAGATGCTCTTACTCGCCGAGGAAATGGAGACAGAAGAAGCACCAAACCTCTTAGCAGCGTACGCTCGAATTCAAGAACAGCACGAACAACTTGGGGGTTACGATTATGAACACGAGATTAATCGCATTCTCGGCGGCTTAGGTTTCAGCGAACTGGACTTCAATCTCCCGATCCGTGTCCTGAGCGGTGGACAGAAAAGCCGAGCGACACTCGCGAAATTACTCCTTGAAAAGCCAGATCTACTGCTTTTCGATGAACCGACGAATCATCTCGACATCAAAGGGATTGAGTGGCTCGAAAACTACCTCAACACTGAATACGACGGCGCAGTCCTCGTCGTTTCTCACGATCGGTATTTCTTAGACAAGGTTGTACGGAAGGTCTGGGAACTAGAAGAGCAGAAAATAAAAATCTATCGGGGAAATTACTCCAAGTACGTTGAAACCAAAAAAGTCGAACAATTAGTCACAGAACGAGCATTCAAAAAGCAACAGGCGTTTGTTGAACACGAAGAGGACTTCATTCGCCGCAATATTGCGGGACAACGTACACGAGAGGCACAAGGTAGGCGAAAAAAACTGGAGCGTTTGGAGAGAGTCGAAAAACCGAAATCTGATGCTCCTACCCTCAACCTCAGTTTTACACCTGAAACTCGTGGTGGAAATGATATCCTTCGATGCCAAAATGTTGGCAAAGCATTCGGGGACAAGGTCATTTTTAGGGATATGAATTTTGAGGTATATCGCCGTGATGTTATCGGGATTATCGGGGCGAACGGCACTGGAAAAACAACGCTCTTCCGAATGATTTTAGGCGACGAAGCACCAACCGATGGTGAAATGTGGGTAGGTCCCACGTTAAAGTTTGGATGCTATGCACAAGAATTGGAAGGACTCAACCCGGACAACGAAATTATCGACGAAATCTGGACACTTCGCCCAAAGCATACACACGGTGAAATACGCAGTTTCTTGAGCAAGTTTCTATTTTTGGGTGATGATGTTTTCAAACGCATAGGGAACTTAAGTGGTGGAGAGCAGAGTCGTGTGTTACTCGCGAAGTTGCTCTTAACAAACGCGAACGTCTTACTCCTTGATGAGCCAACGAACCATCTCGACATTCCAGCGCGTGAAGCATTGGAAGCAGCACTGGGGGAATATCCAGCAACACTTTTTATTATTTCTCACGACCGGTACTTGCTCAACAATCTTGCAACAAAATTGCTAATCTTTGACGGCAAACCTGAAGGGACTGCTGAACTTTTCGAAGGCAACTATGCTGAATATCTCGCACAGCAACAGCAAGCACTTCAAGCAAATCAACCGCGTGAAAACAACCAAGAAATCCAAAATGTCCAAACTAACTCATTGAGATCTAAGTCGAAATCTAAGCGAAAGCGAAAAATGAAGGCACAGCGTCTTGTCGGTAGCAACTAACAAAGTGCTAATTTTCAGGGCTTACGCAATTTTGACCATCTGACGCTTTGTGAGCGGGAGAACTCCAAAAAAACACAGATGTTCTCGGGACACAACCTAACAGGTTATGCTACAAAAGGGCAGCATGCGTAAGTGCTAATTTTGTGAAAAATACCGAGTTGGGATGAAAAAAACGCTGAAAATTTACTATTTTTTTCAGTTTAATTTGACATACAGATAAAGTCGGTGTATAATTATTGTATCGCATACGACGGAAAATATATCCTATATAGGATATATTCTCTTGATGGTTCGATACGGAACTTAAAAACAGCACCCGACACCGCCGACTTTCATTCAACAGGAAGTTTGGCTTGTAAGTATCACAAAAAAATGTCCAAAGACAAGGAACTCCACAACGAAATTGATGTCGTGATGCGTGTGATGCGCCATGCGCAAGCGGCTGTCAAATCCAGGTTTATTCAAGAAGTCGTCCCCAATCGTCTGACGATTGTCCAGTTCAACGCCCTTCAACACCTGCATTGGTATGGACGTGAGGCTGGTATGTCAGTGAGTGAACTCGGCGAGCATTTGGGTCTTGCCCACAATACAACATCGGCTTTAGTCAGCCGCCTTGAACGGCACGGTTGGGTCATCCGTCGCAAATGTGATCAAGATCGGAGACGTGCGCGGATTCAACTCACGCCACAGGCCGAACAACTTTTCCGAGAGAGCGTAAAACACGCGACAAACTTTTGGGAAAACACCTTTGGGCAGTTATCCACACAAGAGCAGGAAAACCTGATTGCAAGTCTAAAACGACTGAAACAGGTGATGGAGAAGCCGGTGTGGCCAAGTTACGCACAGTTACATCCACGTGACGCAGACCATCTACAAAAACGGTTTGAAGCGGAACTGGACGAACTTGCACAAGCAAAACTCAAACTTGTCGGGATGCGCTTGATTCTTGCACAAATCGCCGAAAAACGCAATGAACATGAACTTGCGGCGTACTTGAACCAAGCTGCTTCTGAGGAGATACGCCATACGAATCAACTGTTGGGAATGCTCGGACATGGTGAGAATTTCGCCAGCCTCCTCTCATCACTCGTCTACGAAGATTCTTTGGTCTATGAGGAGTTGTTATCGTTGCTTGAGATGAATCCGCATGCCGAAAAAGATGAGAAATTAATCGTCCTACAACAAATAGTTCAAGACAGCGAAAGATATAAACGTTGGTTTCACAGTGTCCACAAACAAACGAATCAGTGACTTCTATCTTGTCAATGACCACTTGAGTTTCCATGACGGTTTCGCGACGTTTGTATAGCAAACTTCGCTGAAAGTCAGAAACCCCTTTCCCGGTCAATGACGTTTAAGAGGAGAACATGCAGTCCCAAAGCCCAGACAGCATTCCTCCAGAATGTAACGAGGATGTTGAACTCATTGAGCGATTTCAACAAGGCGACACCGCCGCATTTGATATGCTCTTTACCCGATACCAAAAACGTACCTACCGTTTAGTACAACGTTTCGTCCCAAACCCAGAAGATGCATCGGATCTGACACAAGACGCTTTCATACGTGCATATCAAGGATTAGGCGATTTCAAGAGTCAGTGTCAGTTTTACAGTTGGCTTTACCGAATCACGGTGAATCTCTGTATCGATTTCCTACGAAAAAAAGCGAGATCGGAAGTACTCTTGTACGACACCGACGAATCCGAGGAACCACCGATATTCAATATTCCGGACCTCCGTTCAGAGTCACCAACAAAAGCAATGGAAAATAAGGAATTGAGATCCCATATCCGGAAAGCAGTTCGTCGGTTGCCCCCAAAGCAACGACAGATCTTCGTTTTACGACACTGGGACGGATTATCCCTTAAAGATATCGCGGCTACCGTTGGGCGATCCGATGGAACAGTCAAAGCTCACCTGCTCCATGCGCATCGTAACCTCCGCAAACACCTCCGATCTTACCTGCGAGAAACAGATTTCTAAGAGCTGTTGTATGCGGGCTTGCTCAGCTCGCATACCCCACGATGTAGCTTAGAAGGCATCAGATTTCAAGCACCTCAGATGTAGACCACAGCACTCGGCGTTTCTTAAGCGTCTGCTGCCTCATCTGCAAAGAGTGCTTCAACGAAGTCTGTCCCTGCGAAATCTCGCAAATCGTCGAGTTTCTCACCAATACCGATAAGCTTGACAGGTGCGCCGATTTCAGCATTCACCGCGATGACAATACCCCCCTTAGCAGTCCCATCAAGTTTTGTAACTGCTACTCCCGTAATCGGCACTGCATCGTTGAAAATCTTTGCCTGCATCAGGGCGTTTTGACCAACAGTTCCATCAATGACAAGCAGTACCTCATGTGGCGCGTCGGTGTGAGCTCGTTCCATCACACGTCCAATCTTCGATAATTCATCCATCAGCGGTTTTTTGGTATGCAGCCTGCCGGCAGTGTCTATAATGAGAACATCCGCATCGCGATGCTTCGCCGCGTGAATCGCATCGAAAACGACGGAGGCGGGCTCAGCATTTTCACCGCCTCGAATGAGTTCTGCTCCAGCACGTTCACACCAAATACTGAGCTGATCCTCCGCTGCCGCGCGGAACGTATCACCCGCGGCAACAAGCACGCGGTGTCCGCTTGTAGTAAAGCGGCTTGCGAGTTTACCGATAGTTGTTGTTTTTCCTGCACCATTCACACCCAAAACTAAAATCGTATAGGGTTTCTCCCCCTTAATTTGCAGCGGGACATCCTCTCCCAGCAAATTTAGAATCTCGGATTTTAGGACAGATGCCAATTCTGAAGAATCGCTCAACCCTTCAGACTTTACCCTTTCCCTAACATTATCCATTAAGGTCAAGGTTGTATCAACTCCTACATCTGACTGGATTAGAAGCTCCTCAATTTCTTCCATCAAATCCTCGTCAATTCTTCTTCCAACCCTAAGGAGTGCTGACAATTGAGATAGAAACTGGTCGCGAGTCTTCGTCAAACCGGACTTGAGCCGATTAAACCAGTTTCCTCGCTTGTCCACAGTGGTAGATTCATCGTGGGTTTTATCATTACCTTTAAATAGATTCCTGAGCATTATTTTCCTTTTCTCTCCTTATTTTTTGTCCATCACTTTCAACAGTCCCCTTGTCGGTTCCCTTCATATCATACAGGAACAACCCGCAAAAAGGCAAACGAAAATAGAGGCGTGTAGATATCTTTGAAATCTTTACTGTTTTGTTGTATACTAAATTGTATCATCAAAATACAATCTTCCTTCGTTATATATGACACTGTTAGAATATCACCTTGACAAATTAAGTTGGAAATAGATGGGGTGTTTTTGAGGGGCATTTTCTAAAGAACCTCACCACCGAAATATAAGAACTCATCTAACTCTTAAATCAAAAGATGAGGTATTCATCATGAAAGCGTACACACGGAACCTGCTGGCTGTCCTGGCGATAATTCTACTCTTCACCGCTTGTGCCAGCGAACAGCAATTGGAAGAAATCATTCAACAATCTGAAGAAGAAACCGCGAGTTTAGAAGAATCTACCCCCGCCGAAGAACCGGTAGGAGCACTTCCGGGTTTGCCCGATGATGTGGCAGGTTATACACAGTGGCTTAAATTGAACGCAGAGCCTATCCCTCCGCTGGGTGGCGGTGACCCGCACAATGGGACAAAAAACGTTTACGTTAATCAAACACGTGACACCATCGCACCGAACGGGACCCAGGAGTTCCCATACCCGGAGGGCAGTATTGTCATAAAAGAAGCGACTCGTCCGGGTAAGGATTATATCGGACTTATCGCGATTATGCGAAAAAAAGCAGGCACGGACCCCGATCAGAACGATTGGAAATTCATTGAATACGTCCGAAACGCGGCAGATGCTGAATTTAGCATCATCGCGCAAGATCGGATCTGTTGGGGATGCCATGCCCAAGTTAAAGACATCGATTATGTTTTCACGGAACTTGACTAAAAGATAAGGAGCATCTTTTGAATTCACACTACAAAGGTTGGGCGAGATATCTGAGTAGTAGCACTTCACCGCCAAGACCGTTGGATATATCCATCGGTATATCATTGCTTCCATGGCTCGTGCTCATGATTTCCAGTATCTCACTCAGTCTTTTTTTTCCGAGCGTTGTGGAGGCACGACCTGAGTTTGCAACCGAACTGGAGAAAGAGTGTAGTTTTTGTCATCTCGATCCGGCTGGTGGCGGCCCCCGAAATCGGGTCGGCGAGATTTTTGAGGAGAACTATTTCGAATTTCCCGAAGATTTCGACATGGAAGCCGTGACTGAAGAAGTTAAGGAGATTGTCAAACGACTCACAACTTCTCTTGATTTCCAGACCGCTTTTATCAAAACAACACAGGTCGACGAAACGGAGAATGCGATCGCTGGGTGTAATTCATGTCACTCTTCGATTGATAGATTCCTGCTCATGCAGGCAGAGGTAACGTTCAACGCAGAAGCCTCTGAACACGTTCGACTTACCCTTTCCAACAACGCTGGGACAACAATGAATGCATTTGCAACGGTAGATGCTATCCCAAAACATCTCTATGTGAAAGTCGGACAATTTCGACTGCCATTCGCTATTAAACAAAAGGACCATAACATCCTTGTTCGGGAAGGATATGGACTCGGCTCTAATAAACGAGATGTCGGTGTTGAAATCGGTGGAAATGCCGGAAAAATTTTCTATAATGCCGCCTTCTTTAATACCAACAACACCGCAGCGAAAGGTGGCCTCGGGACCCTTGGTGCCCAACTCGGACCGATCCGAGCAGGCGTATCTGCAATACTTGAAAAACCAAGCGAAGACTGGGAACGACTCATCGGTGCATTTTTCACTGCCTCCTACGCCGGTGTAAGTATCGAAGGTGAATTCAATCTTGGAAATAGTGGCAAGGTAGCCTCTTTCACACCGGATGCTGTTGACTCAAAGGGGTACTACGTCGGTGCAAAATATCGTATTTTCCCCCAACTCACCGTTGCGGGTCGCTATGGTCTGTTTGATCCAGATCGAATGGTTAAGGGAGATGCAAGCCAACGGGTCACACTCAGTGCTGAGTACAATTTCATCGAAAACGGGGCAATTTCTCTCTTTTATTGGGCAAACCTTGCCAATATTGATCACAGTGCCGATGATACGACCAAAGACAAAGGCACATTACGCCAACTTCAAGGTACGGATCAGATTATCCTGATGTCACGATTCTGGTTCTAAAAGCTTTCAAGCCGACAGTAAGGTGTTCATTTCTAATTAGAAAACGTTTTGGCTCAAATACCACATGAAAAAACTTCACGTATCAGGACGGATATGGAGATCCGTCCTTATGTGTTTATATTTACACATAACGTCACCTAAAACCATCTTTTTCGTCCTTTCCAGTAACGATTAGAGTTGACTGTCGTTTAACATAATAACTCAGGATCGATTGGCATGAAAATTGCTTAAAATTTCGTAAGCATCTTTGCTCCTTTAATATTAGTTAACCTTAGTTACCAGTGATGTAGCATAACCTGTTAGGTTGTGCGCAGGCAAACGGTCTCCTACGCTACGAAATGTGCGGATCCTGAGCGTTTTCCAATAAAAAATAGCAACTTGGGTTAGTTAACCGGATTTTGGTTAACTTGCGAATTTTTAACGATTCGCAAAGTGTTAAATCAAGCGACGGGTTCTCTAAGAGTTTGCGCTTAGGAGTTGTCTGCGCCGTTGCTGCAGGCTGCCATCTCTAACTGAACAGGACTCACGCAATTTTGACCATAAGATGTTTTGTGAGAGGGAGAAACCGCAAAAAACACAGATGTTCTTGGGGCACAACCTAACAGGTTATGCTATAAAAGAGCAGCACACGTAAGTCCTATTGAAATTAAAAATAAAACCCATCCGCGAGTCCGTAACGAAGTGGAAAGCGGATTTCAGGAAGGTAAAATTAAAAATGGCAACCAAACCCCTCAAAAATTTTTCGGCGAAGTTTGGAAACCAAAACTTGCTCTTAAAAAGTTTAATCGGTGTGAGTGGGCTGATGTTCCTACTCCTGGGTGCCTGTATCTTCTACATTGTACAGATAGATATGCATGATCGGACACGATACAGTGTCAAAAACTTCACTCCACAAGGTGAAGTGCCACAACGGGTAGATTTTTCGATTACGTTCTCGGAGATGGTTATAGATAAATCACAGGTCGGAACCGAAGTTCCAGCAGAGGCACTTCGGTTTACCCCAGCGGTCCAAGGCACTGCCCGCTGGATTGCACGCGATAGAGTCGATTTCTTTTTAGATGCACCTTTAGCACCCTCCGCACAATATACCGTTCAACTCACACCAAAACTCAACCCATCTGAAACATTTCAACTCACCGGACAAAAAGAGTTTAAATTTGCTACCGATCCCTTCGCGGTGCAGCAAGCATGGATGGAATTTACCCCTGATGATGCCCATGAACACACAACAGGTTTGGGCACGATAGTATTCAACTATCCCGTGACCATTGTTGATTTAAAGGCACATCTCTCTATCAAACTGGATGACAAAACAGAAATTCCATATCAAATTGAAACCCACACAGTAATGGCGAGGAGGGTAAGATTCGAGACGGAACGTATAAAACGCGGCACTGCAGACCAAAAGATAAAGATTAAGATTGAAAAAGGGTTCAAATGTACAGGCGGGAAAATCGGTGTAGAAAAAGCAAGTATTATAGAAGTAATACTCCAAGGGCGAGGAACACTTGGCGTAACATATTCGAACGTTAGGAATAGTGGTGGCACCCCTTATATCTCGGTCACTTTCAGTGCTCCGGTGCTCAGTGACGCTATTGAGCCGTATATAGAGCTCACACCAACGGTAGCATATCAGGTGAGTTCTAACTATCGAAACGTGAATATCCACGGCAACTTCAAGCGAGGCACTAACTACACGTTGAAGATTCTCCAAGGTCTAACAACTCGGAACGGTGCCGTCTTAAAACAAGATTACATGAATCACCTAAGAATTCCGAACATCCCACCTCAACTTCGGTTCCTCGGAGACGGTTTCTTCCTCGCGAGAAAGGGACAACTGAACTTAGGTCTCGCAACAATTAACGTTAAAGGCGTGAAACTCAATATCGAAAAAGTTTTCGCGAACAATCTTATCTATGCATCGAAATTAGACCGATGGAGTCGCTCGAGCAGAAACTTAGGCAAATTTATTCAGGCAGAGGAACTTGATATCTCCTCTCAATTGAACGAAGAAGTAACAACCCCTATCTCCTTGGAAGAATACCTATCAGACGAACATGTCGGTATCTTCAAAGTTGTGGCACAAAACACACAGAGGCGTTGGGATACTGCATATCAATGGGTGCTTATCACAGATTTGGGTATTAGTGCCAAATGGACAGGAGACAACCTATACGTTTGGGTGAAATCGCTCGCTACTGGCTCGCCGGTTCCACGCGCGCGCGTCAAACTTATCAGCGATAACAACCAAACACTGCTCGACGGAACAACTAACTGGGCAGGATATGCCGAGTTCACAGATGTTACGCAGAAGACAGAAGACTTCACACCCTTTATGATTACCGTCTCGAAACGGGACGACCTTGCTTTCATTCAACTCAATCGGCACAGAATTGGGACAGCAGATTTCAACATTGCTGGCTCTGCCTACCTGCAAAAAGGTTATGAGGCGTTTCTCTACACGAGCAGAGGCGTTTATCGTCCCGGTGAAACCGTCCAACTTGCTGGAATTGTTCGAGGACCAAAGCAGGTAACCCCTCAACCGCTCCCTGCTCGGATTGAAGTGCTCTCCCCGAATGGCAGAATCATGCGAGAGTTAAGACTACAAACAAACAAAAACGGTGCCTGCGATGTGCAAATTCTCATTCCTGACTACGCCCTGACTGGCAATTATATTGCTAAGATGCGGATCGCTGACCGGGTCGTTGGAAGAGTCCAATTTCAGGTTGAAGAATTTATGCCCGATCGGATGAAAGTTGCTGTAACAGCCGATAAATCTACTTACAAACTTGGAGAGGAACTTGGGATTGAGGTGTCCGCTACCAATCTATTCGGTCCTCCAGCAGTAGGTCGCAAGGTGGAAGTTTTCTGTGAATTGGAAGCAACTCCACTTGTAAAGAAGGATACAGCACTCAACGCAGGCGCGACACAATGGGATTCGTTTGTCTTTGGAAACGATCGCTCCAATTTTGAAAAACAGAGAATCGGACTGGGAGAAGCCAAAACCAACACAGAGGGCAAGGCGTACTATCAATTCACGGTTCCTGAAACACTGAAAGCACCTTCTCTACTAAACGGCAGCCTGACAGCGACCGTCAGCGAAGCCGGTGGCAGATCCGTCACCGCTTCCCACCGAGTCGTGATCCATCCGTACTCACACTATGTTGGGCTCCGACGAACAACAACAGCAGCCGTAATTAACCAACCGCTTCGATTCGACTACATTGCTGTTAACGATGCAATGACAATTGCATCGGGAAGAGACCTAAAACTAAGCCTCTACAAAGTCCGCTGGAACACGATACTTCGTCAGAACAGTGCGGGGCGTTACGAGTATATCTCCGAGCCTCAAACAACAGAAGTGGAAACCGTATCATTAACTTCGGCAGAGACAGTGCAGACGGTGACCTTAACACCGTCAGATTATGGTGAATATCGCGTTCGTCTTGAGGACATCGTATCAACAGCGACTGTAGAACTCAGATTTTATGTAGGTGGACGGAAAAATATCCCAGTTTCTATGAAACATCCGACTCGACTGGAACTGACGCTTAATAAGCCTGCTTACCGTCCGGGTCAAACAGCAGAACTATATATTAAGGCACCGTTCCCGGGCAAACTTCTGCTGACTGTCGAACGGGAAAAGGTGTTGAGTTACCGGACGATAATAATGAAAACCAACACGACAACCTTATCAATCCCAGTCCGGTCCGCCTATAGACCAAATGTATATCTCTCTGCCACACTGGTCCGCGCTATCCCAATGGAAGGGCCTATGACTAACAATAAGTCGCCTCTCCCGGCGCGCGCGTTTGGAGTAATTCCATTAAAGATAGATGAAACACGGAGGCGGCTTTCAATAGAGATGTCGCTTCATCAGACAAACGATGCCGGGGATACGCAGAAGATTCCACTTACCAGTCAGGGAAGGAACATAGAGTCTGCAGAAGTTTCTCAGTCTGAAGGTAGTGAAGTGACAGTCCTACCGAATAACGAAGTGACGATAGCGTTCCGAGTCCACGGTAGACGTTCTTGGCAAAAATATAATGTTTGTATCGCAGCTGTTGATGAAGGGATCCTGGCGTTAACCCACTTCAAAACACCCAATCCATACGACTATTTCTATCGACAGCGCGGGCTTAAGACGCGCTCCTATGATCTGTACGGGGGGATCCTTCCTGAAATCGCAAATGTCACCGACAGTTCAAGTACAGGGGGTGATGCGCCCACAACACGGCAGGCGGAACGGCGCAAACGATTGAGTACAGGTAGCATCCGGCGAGTAAAACCGATTTCACTCTGGTCGGGATTCGTGGAAACCGATGGAAACGGTCGCGGTACTGTTCAATTCAAGATTCCACAGTTCAATGGGACATTGCGGTTAATGGCAGTCGCATTTGCAGGTGGAGATTACGGGGGCACGGAAGCGTATCTGACCGTCCGAGAACCTATTGTCTTAACGCCGACATTCCCACGATTCCTTGCAGGTGGTGATAAAGTTCGCGTCCCTGTTACTCTTTTTAACGGCACAGAGGAGGAAGGGGTATTTAAGGTCGAATTGCAAGCATCAGGCGACGTACGACTCCTTTCAGCAAGCGAGGTCAACCCGCTCCAAGCGTCACCTCAGGAGGATTCGGGGAGTCCTTTACAAACCTTAGAAACTGAGAACAAAGTAGACAAACTCACCGTAGCCAAGAGGGTTAACGTAGGCGCAGAAGCACAAGTCTTTTTTGAGATTCTTGTTCAGGATGCAATAGGGAAAGCCACCTTCAATCTTTCCGCGCACGGTAATACCCAAACAACACAACAGGAGGTAGAAATCCCAATGCGTTCCGTCGCACCGCCTATCACGAAAACAGGACAGGGAGTAGTGCGCGCGGGTGAACCTGTTGATTTCATTTTTCCGTCGAATTTAATACCCAATTCGTCAGAGTTTAATCTCACGTTATCGCCGTTCCCGAGTATCAGGTTTGCGGATAGCCTCCGTTATCTTATACGTTACCCACACGGCTGTCTGGAACAAACAACGAGCAGGGTTTTCCCTTTGCTCTATTTTAGCGACTTGGCGAGAAGCGTCGAACCGATGCTGGCAGCAGAAGACTCGGTGGACTATTATATTACGTCAGGTATCACGAAAATTGAAAGTATGTTGCAGTCAGAGGATCGTTTTGCTTACTGGCCCGGCGGCTATTACGTGAGCCCATGGAGCAGTATCTATGCGTCTCACTTCCTCGTCGAGGCGCGAAAGGCAGGCTACGAGGTAGCCGACCGAGTCTACGATGCAATGTTGAGAGGTTTAAAAGCACAGGCGAAATTCTCGCCAAATAAGGGAGACGAAAATGAAGCAAAAGCGATAAGAGATAAGTTTTCATTAGCAACCTATGCCGCCTATGTTTTAGCCGCTGCGGGACACCCCGATCGAGGAACGATGAACTATCTGAAAAACAGGGGCTTGAGCGGACTCAACCATTACAGCCATTTCCAACTCGCGGGAGCGTTCGCTCTCAGCGGCGAACTGGAAACCGCTCTATCAATACTACCAGTGTCAATATCGCCCAATTTTAATAAGGGTAACGGACAACGCGAGACAGGTGGAACATTCGATACTCCCATTCGAGCCCAAGCCATTATGTTAGATGTTCTTGCTGAAGTTAACAAAAACCATCCATCAATCCCGATGCTCGTTCAAAATTTAAGTGAGGCAGCATCTGAAGGGAACCGATGGGCAACAACCCAAGAAAATGCCTTTGCATTTCTGGCACTCGGCAAGATCCTGAAGAAACAGATGGATAGAAACTACACCGGTATCCTGAGGCTCAACGGTGAACATTTCGCTGACTTCGACGCAACGGAGACTCGTTACGCCGATAAAGCATGGGATGGGGCGCGGGTCCAGCTCTCTGTCAAAGGTGAAGGAAGTTGCTACTACTATTGGAGCGCGTTTGGCATCCAACGCGATTCCTTCATAGAAGAATACGAACGCGAACTACAAGTGCGCAGACGCTATTTTAACAAAGAGGGTGAAGAACGTACGGACACCTTCGTACACGGGGAACTCCTCATCGCTGAGGTAAACGTCAAAGCCCTCACTGCCAATCTCGAAAACGTTGTCGTCGTCGATATGTTACCTACAGGATTCGAAATTGAGAACCCACGGTTAGAATCCCGAGAAGGTATTCCATGGTTGAAAGCACGGGGTTTCAAACCGGATTATATTGATATTCGCGACGACAGGTTCATCTTCTTCGGCACGTTCCCACGCCAGCGCGAACGTAAATTTTATTATACGCTACGGGCTGTCACACAAGGCGAATTTACCTTACCGCCTATTGTCGCTGAGGCGATGTACGATACAACAAAATCTGCTGTAACGGGTAGCAGGCGTATTGCAGTGGTGACAGAATGATGAGAAATGGTTATCGGAAGAATGGTCATCGGTTAAGAGCAATGTTGGTTAAATTAGTCCCTTCTTTAATTAACACCCGACACCTATTCCCCCGAAGACTGATAATTCTCATGTTACCTTTCTTGTTGATTATCATCCTCTTTGCGCTCTCAAACTGGTGTTTCCCGCTACCCAAAACACGTCTCCATCCACCGGTATCTCAGATTGTATTGGACAGAAACGGCGAATGGCTTCGAACATTTTTAGCTGACGATGGCATGTGGCGATTTCGTCCTCAGTCCCAAGAAGTTTTCGATAAACCAGACAGCCCTTCAACTGAAAATAGACAACGAATAGCCGACAATTACTCCCCGTTCTTACACCAAGCGATACTCACATCAGAGGACAAATGGTTTTACTATCACTACGGTATCAACCCTGTATCGATTGCAACAGCCTTTTATGACAACTGGAAAGCGGGTGAAGTAGTGCGTGGTGGTTCAACCATCACTATGCAACTCGCTCGACTGATGGAACCCAAAGCGCGTACCATTCCGAATAAACTGATTGAGATGTTCCGCGCACTTCAACTTGAACATAATTATTCCAAATCAGAGATTTTAACGTTCTACTTTAACATGCTCCCGTATGGAGGGAATATAGTCGGGACAGCAGCAGCTTCGAGATTCTACTTCAAGAAACCTCAACATGCGCTTAGTCTTAGTGAAGCCGCACTCCTCGCCGCCATTCCGAACGCCCCAGAACGTTTACGACCTGACAGGTTCCCAGAAAACGCGCGAAAGGCACGCAAAAAAGTCCTGAACCGTCTCCTCGCCCGCCGACAAATTTCCGAACAGCAGTGGCAGGAGGCAGTACAAGAACCGATTCCCCAGAAACGCCATCCACTTCCATTCAAAGCCCCACATCTCTCACGTATGTTGGTGAAACACGCAAAATCGACAACAACAAATGGCAGGATATATACGACAATAGACGCGAAGGTTCAGGAGACTGGAGTCCGCATCCTTCGTGAATACTTGGACGCAGAGCGTAAACCCAGTTTGCGCGGGTCTCATAGCACCAGCACGGGTGCGATTGTCGTCCTGGATACCCAAAGTCGCCACGTCTTAGCAATGGTAGGTTCTCACGACTTTTTCGATCGGCGTGCATTAGGACAGATAAATGGAACGCTCGCCCCGCGTTCTCCCGGCTCTGCCCTCAAGCCTTTCGTCTATGCCCTGGCGATGGAAAAGGGCTTGATTACACCAGAGACCTTATTATTCGATGTCCCTGTCACCTACGCTGGATATGAACCAGTGAACTATGATGGGAAATATAAGGGTTATGTCACCGCTCGCCAAGCCCTCGCAAGTTCTCTCAACATCCCTGCTGTTAATCTTAATGCCAGCTTAAAAAACACCACACTGCACGCCTTCCTCAAACAGGCTGGTATCTCTACACTCGCACCCGCTCAAAAGTACGGACTGTCCATGGTTCTCGGTGGATGCGAAGTGAATCTGCTTGAATTAACAACACTTTACGCTGGACTGGCAAATATGGGAGAATTTGGATCTTATCAATTGACACTCTCTGGACCTATTTTTCGCCAGACTCCTCCGGACCTGGCGGAAGGATCGCGAGCAGGAGCTCGCTCCTACAACAAAAGTAGGGCACAACGTCTACTCCGAAAAGAGACAAGCTTCATCATAACTGAGATGCTAACAAACTCACAATTGCCGACCAACACCGTTAAAAACCCAGAAGCCTTTGAAAGGACAATGAACCTACCGAAAATTGCGTGGAAGACCGGGACTTCTTATGGGCACAGGGATGCATGGTGCATCGGATATTCACCGAAATTAACAATTGGTGTATGGCTCGGTAATTTCGATGGGAAAGGTGCTCCGATGTTGAGCGGTACAGATGCCGCAACTCCTATCCTATTCGCGCTCTTCACTGCCTTGACAGGACAGGATACACACCGTTGGTTCACCAACCCAGAGCAACTGAAAACACGACACGTATGTGCCCTGAGTGGTGCGCCAGTTTCATTACACTGTCCGGCCTATAAGGAAGATATGTATATCCCGGGTATCTCGTCTGTCGAGGCCTGCACAATACACAAACGCATCTATATTGACGAAGTAACAGGGCACAGTCTCTGCTCCCATTGTCGGAATTTTCCAACAAATGATGCACAAGCACGAATATTTGAAGAGTGGCCCGCCGATGCGGCGACTTGGTTGGCAGAGAACGGCTTTGCTGTGTCTGTCCTACCGGAGCATAACCCTCTGTGCACCGGAACAATTGCAGGGAACGTTCCGGTCATTTTATCTCCAGCAGCAGATACTATCTATTACATTCGGGCAGGGATACCGCTGGAAAACCAAAAGATTCGATTGGCTGCCTCGGCTTCAAGTCGGACACAGGATCTGTTTTGGTTTTTGGATGGTGAGTTAATTTTTCAAGGGAACGCGGGAGAGCAATACTGGCTTACACCTTCCAGAGGGAAACACGTGTTAACTTGTGTGGATGCGGAGGGTCGCTCAGCAACCCGTCCGCTGCATATTTTAAACTATTGAATAGTTATCAGTGCGGATTGCTACGCAATCCTTTTCAGTTATCTGTTTTCAGTTAAAGAGTCTTTCGTAACAATCCACCTGAGTCTGGAATATTCCAAAGCAGCGTCAATTGTTAGGGAATGCCTCTTAACCGACAACCAATTAAAAACGAGAATTGGACTTAAGTCTACCCCATGTTGTTGTGAGTTTACCATCTGCTTCTACAGCAAGGGTTGCCTCCATACTGGCTTTTACGTCCTCAGCGGTGAAAGCGACACTCCACATCTTAAATTCGTCAATCATACCATTGAAGAAGTTGGCGTTGCCCTGACTCGCTGCGATGCACATACCTTGAGTACCGAAATCCATGCGGGCATCCCCACCGGCTTCCGTTTCGTTATCAAGCTCCCCGTTAATATACATCCACCCAGTCTTTTTACTCTGGGTCCCGACGAAGTAGTACCATTCCGGTTCAAACGCTTTATAATTCGTGTGTATCGGTAATTCAACGCCCTGCGTCGCAAAGTAGTACCCGAATAATACTCCACCACGGTTGAACGTAACATGAGGCCGTCCGCCACCTTGCAAACGATAGAGCAGATCAATGCGGCCACCACTGTCAATTTTCTCGTCCGGTTTGAACCAAAACTCAATTGTCATCTCTTCCGGTTGATCAATTTTAAGTGGATCGAAGTTAACACTTCCACCATTGAAATGGAGTGCCTGACCTGCGACACCCTCTACCCATTTCGCGTTCTTTATATCTCCAACAAATCCATTCGGCGACACATCTTCCGCCGTGTTACCTTTACCTTCATCAAAAGGTAAGTAGATAAGTAAATCCTTATCTGGATCGACCGCATGAGCGAGGACACAACCCGTCAAAAAGGCTACAGCCATGAAAAGATATGCTAATTTTTTCATCTTTGATTCGTGTGAAAGCACCACACAGACATGTGCTACCTTCATGCTTCCCTCCAATTTTTTAATAGTCATCAGCAGTTGGAAACCAAGAGAATTTCTGGTAACGACTGACTGCTGATTGCTATTGCGGGGACTTCAGGTTTCCCCAAGTCGTTGTTAATTTACCGGCAGGTTCAACCGATAAGACCTCTGGTAGGTAATAGTTAACGATGAATTCACCCATAATCGCCCCCCACGAGACACCCGGATGCGGCACATCACCCACATAGGTCTGTACGAAGATACCAAGGCGCCCCCCAGTCTCTTCGTTAAATATCACAGCCGGCTCAACCCGTAAATCGTCATCCTTATTTTCAGCCAGCGCGATCTCTACTTCCCACGGCGATTTTTCATAATCTTCGGCGTGGAACGGATAAGACGTGTTATATTTCTTCAGACTCGGTATGAGATCTTTGCCCTCCTGTGTTGGAGTCATTTCAACGGGATTGGCTTGCCAAGCATCCGGACCTCTGCCCTGCCACACGTAAGCTTCTGGAACGTCAATGATATTGGGTAATCCTTCTTGTCCGTTCGTTTCTGAGGGGCCTTCCGACGTGTAGAAAGTGTATTCACCCGTACTGAAAACCGTGTTGCCGGCATCAAGGAATTCTTCGAGAATCGAGCCATCAGGCTTTGCATTGGCGATCGGATAAATCGTTGAAGGGGTGATACCTGTCAGAATTAACGTATTGCCACCACCTGCTGTGTGTGCCTTGACCCAATCTGCTAATCCCTTAATATCCTTGGGGTCAAAAGCTGTCAGATTTACCTTATTATCAATAATCTTAATTAAGGCATCAATTTCCTCTTGAGCACCTTTTAGATCTTCACGCGCCCAAGGGTGCGAGTCGGTATGAAGCGCAAAATTGAAATTGGCTTCAACCTGAGCAGAAATTAAAACCGTGAAAAAAAGAATAGCCAGTTTTTTCAATGTCTTCCTCCCATCTATTGTAGGCGGGACAGTGGACCTGCCTCACCTTTATTTGCTTTTCAATTCACCCCATAGCGTAGCTAATTTGTCTGCAGGTTCAACTGCCGTTGGCGGGATGCCTTCACCATTAATTTCAACATATTCATACGCAACAGTTGAATCTCTACCGCCTAAGCCGGGACGCCCCTTATCGTAGGTCTTATCTTCGTTTTCAACCATCAATTTTCCATCAATGTAGGTTCTGAAGGTTTCCCCTTCTACTTCAAAGACTATAGTATACGCATCGCCCCCTTTGGTATCTTTTGAATCTGGACGTTTCGGGCGCGGGCCGCCGGTAATCTCATTTGCCCCACCACCTTGAAACATGAACAGTGAGGTGGTATGTGAGTTGTAACTGATTTCCATGAAATAGAAATCGACTGCTGGTTCCTGTGTCCGAACAAAAAGATGGAAATAGGGTCCAGCAAGTTTCCGTGCTTTGACTTCCATTCGGTAATCCGTCCAGTTTTCTTCTCCGAAGTAGATACCTGAATTCTGCCCGCCGGCAACGGTCAGTTCAAGCATACCATCTTTCACCTTCGCGGTTGCTTGCGGTCCCAGTTCCCAATCCGCAATTTCTTTGTCACTATCAAACTCATAACGAATCGCCTGTGCGGTGTGCCCAATCAACAGAAAGCCCAAGCAAATGCACACGCACATCCATCGGATATTCAATTTTCTCATGAGAGATTCTCCTCAGATATATACCAGAGCATCGAGTCGCTGCCTTCGCGCCAAGTAGATGTAGGATGCTCTCGGTCGGCACCAAGTGAATAGATGTGTTTCCTAAGTTCAATTATTTTATACGAAAAGGTTGCAGTTGTCAACCTTAAACAGGCTCAAACTCAGAACGGTTATCCACGAATCGCTGCGAGCGTCAAACAACCCCATCCCACAATAAATGCTAACCCACCGATTGGTGTAATAGCACCGAGCCATCGGATACCCGTAAGACTCAGCACATAAAGACTCCCCGAAAAAATCAAGATACCTGCGAAAAAACACCATCCCGATAGAGTTGTGAGTTGGTTCTGCCACTGCGATACCGCCCATGCTGCAGCAATCAGTCCGAGACTGTGGTACATCTGATATCGAACCGCTACCTCAAATGTCTCAAGCATCTCTGGTGAGAGTTTTGATCGCAATGCATGCGCCCCAAATGCCCCAAAGACAACACCGAGCAGACTCAAACCTGAACCGAGCGCAAAGAAAAGATTTTGCATAGATGCCTCCTTTTTAATTTCAGTCAGCAATCAACATGAACTAACCTCTACCAGCAATACTTTGATAACTGATATGCTGTACTTTTTGGGTTTCCACTGTGATTTACGAACCCCTTCATTATAACTTAAAGCAAACATCTCACGACAGATGTTTTCGTGGCAGAATGACATTGCTTAAATATTTCTTGACATTTTTAACATATTGTGCTAACATTTAATCTTAAACGGCGTAGTTCGCTCTATTCCGTGTGGTTAACAGTAAAAGGAGAAATTTTTGGACGTATGAAACAGTACAGGACAGATCAGATCCGAAACATTGCAATTATCGCGCATTCAGGAGCAGGCAAAACATCACTCATTGAAGCGATGCTTTACAATGGTGGTGCTATTGAGCGAATGGGGGCTGTCGATGGTGGAAATTCTGTAGCTGACTATGCCGCTGATGAGATTGAACGCAAAACGACCCTCAACTGTTCAGTCTGTATTGCAGAATGGGAAGGACATAAACTAAATCTGATTGATACCCCGGGCGCAGAAGATTTTTATGGTGACCTCTACAGTGTACTTCGCGTCGTCGATGCCGTCATCGTCGTTGTTGATGCAACAACCGGTGTCGAGGGTGGAACAGAAAAGGTATGGGAAGTCGCAGACAAATATGAACTGCCACGCCTCATCTTTATTAACAAAATGGATAAAGAGAACGCCAGTTTTGAAAACGCACTCGTAAGCGTTGAAGATATCTTAGAAACCCGGGCGGTCCCTATCCAACTCCCGATCGGTAAAGAGGATCAGTTCGCCGGCGTTGTCGATGTCATACAGATGGCGGCTTATCTGCAACCCGATGGAAGTAAGCGCGCAGCGAAATCCGAAATACCTGCAGACTTGGAGACAGAGGCTGAAGAAACTCGCGAAGCACTCGTTGAAGTCGCTGCAGAAAGCGACGATGAACTCATTGAGAAGTTTTTTGAAGACGAATTATCGGATGAAGAGATTCAGAACGGTTTGCAACTTGGGATTTTCGAGAATCAGTTTACCCCAGTGCTTTGCGGTGCTGCCTTGAACAATATCGGTGTGCAACAGTTGATGGACACATTACTGACTGGCTGTCCATCCCCCGTCAATGTAGGAGCAGTTACGTCCGCAGAAAATGAAGAGGACAGTCGCGAACCCTCACCAGATGCCCCCATGTCCGCTGTCGTATTCAAATCGATTGCCGACCCATTTGCCGGGCAGTTGAGTTTCTTCCGTGTTTATTCCGGGACGCTGGAAGGGGATACCCAAGTCAGCAACTCGGCGCGAGGACAAGTCGAACGCCTCGGAAAAACGGCGTTCATGAACGGTAAGGATTCGATCAGTACGCCACATGTGGCTGCAGGAGACATCGGCGCACTCACGAAACTCGCAGCGACTCAAACGGGGGATACGCTCTGCGACAGAGATGCACCTATTCAACTTCAAGGGATCGAGTTCCCGAATTCCACCATCTCTTATGCCATTCATCCGACGCGCGAAGGCGACGATGAAAAGCTGATGACATCACTCACACGGATGTCTGAAGAAGATCCTACGTTCAGGATTGAACGTAACGAAGTCACCAAACAACTTCTCATTTCTGGGCTCGGAGACTTGCACATCAACATCAATCGGGAACGAATGGCAAACAAATTCGGGGTCGAAACGGAAGTCTCACCGCCGAAAGTGCCATACCGGGAAACGATTCGTCGCAATGTTCGGAGCGTCCAAGGTAGACATAAACGTCAATCCGGTGGAAGAGGACAGTTCGGCGATGTCACGATTAATCTCGCTCCCTTACAGCGCGGTGAGGGCTTTGAGTTCATTAACAACATCGTCGGTGGTGCGATCCCGCGCAACTATATCCCGGCTGTCGAAAAAGGCATCCGTGAGAGAATGGATAGAGGCTTACTCGCGGGCTTCCCTGTCGTTGATATCCAAATTGACCTCTATGACGGCAAGTATCACCCTGTCGATTCTTCGGATATGGCGTTCCAGATCGCTGGCTCTATCGCCTTTGCTGCTGCCGCTGAAGAATCCGATCCGTGTTTGCTTGAACCAGTGATGAGCGTCGATATCACGGTGCCTGAACAGTTTATGGGAAGCATTATTGGCGATCTGAATGGACGACGTGGACAAGTAATGGGTGTTGAACAGATGGGGAGAAAGCAGGTAATTCAGGCACACGTTCCCCTCTCGGAGATGCTCCGGTATTCGATCGACCTCAAGTCGATGACAAGTGCACGTGGCACCTTCACAATGGAATTCTCGCATTACGAGATCACGCCTGACGATGTTGCACAGAAAGTAATCGGTGAGTCGAAAAGTGAAGAGGAAGAGTAGCAGTTTTACTGCTGGTGGGGTTTCAACCTTATATCTTTCTTATGTAGGCGCGGTTAAAAACCGCGCCTTTTCTGTTTAACTTGGAGAGGCAAATAGTTACTATGGTAATCCAAGCTGCCAGTTCTGTAGCATAACCTGTTAGGTTGTGCATCTTCAGGCACAGGAGCCCAACAGTTTCCTATGCTACAAGTGCCAACCTGTTTTCGGATTTTACTATCAACCAACAATGGGTTTGTGTATAAAAATTAGGACATCTAAGGTCTATGCTTAACCATCCAAATGGAAGATCGCCATTTTCAATTCGGTCATCTCTTCTATGGCGTATTTCGGACCTTCTTTGCCCATCCCGCTTTCTTTGACACCGCCATACGGCATCAGATCCGCGCGCCACTGCGTCCCCCAGTTCACCATCAGGTTACCAGATTCGACCTCACGGACAAACTTCATTGCCCAATCGACGTTCTGTGTGAAGATCGCGGCACTCAGCCCGTAATTCGTATCGTTGGCAAGGGCGATTGCTTCGTCGATATCGTTGACGCGTGTCACACCGACAGCTGGTCCGAAGACCTCGTCGCAAGAGATTTTCATCTCCGGCTTGACATCAGCAAGGATAGCAGGTGTAACAAATTGATCTTGCTTGTCCCCACCGGTAAGGAGCTCCGCCCCATCCGCGACAGCCTCCTGAATCCATTCGGCGACACGAGTGGCATCATCTTCCCGAATCATCGGTCCCATCCGTGTTCCTTCTGTGAGCGGGTCGCCGGTGCTGATTTGAGCGACTTCCGCTTGGAACGCATCTAAGAAATCACCGTAGATTTTTTCATGGGCAATGACACGCTGCGTTGAGATACATACCTGTCCTGCATTAGAATAACCAGATGCCGCCGCTGCACGAGCGACCTTTTCGGGATCCGCATCTGGCATGACAATGAGCGGCGAATTTGAGCCGAGTTCCATTGTGACACGTTTTAACCCTGCGACCTTACAGATATGCTCGCCGACATCACGACTACCGGTAAAGGTAATTTTTCGGACGCGCCGATCCGCACAGAGCGTATCACCGATTTCGCCGCCGGGGCCCGTCACACACTGAATCGCCTCAGGCGGTGTCCCTGCTTCTAAAAAGAGTTCCACCAGTTTCAGTGCGGAGAGTGGTGTGTCTGTCGCAGGTTTGACGATAATGGCGTTTCCACCGGCAATCGCGGGCCCCGCTTTGTGGCAGACAAGGTGTAATGGGAAGTTGAACGGACTAATACCTGCAACGATACCGCAAGGCATGCGCACTGTAAAACCGAGTTTGTCTTTGACACCGGGTGCCCCTTCAAGGGGAATCGTTTCACCGGTCAATCGCTTTGCTTCTTCTGCAGAGAGAGCGATAATCTCGGAAGCGCGCGTCGCTTCAATTGTCGCCTCGGCGAGGATTTTCCCTTCCTCGCGGGTGATAACCTCAGCAAGTTCATCCGATCTCTCCACCATCAAATCTGCAACTTTATGCAGGATCTCGTAGCGTTCATAGCCGGTCATCCCTGCCATGATTTTTGCGCCGCGTTCTGCTGTCTGAATAGCGGTTTCAACGTCGCCTGTATCCCCTCTGGGAACGGTGTCAACAACCGAACCGTCAAAGGGACTAAGTACATCAATTTTATCGGATTTATCAACCCATTCTCCACCTACGTGCATTTGCATAATGCATTTTCTCCATTTCTGCTTCAGCACACGGATGTGCCTATTATTTATATTCCCGTTTTAGTAAAGCCCAAGTTGTTGCCAATTTTCCAGTCGCATCAACAGCGGCATAACCGGCTAACCCATTCTCCATAACATCGTTGAGTTCATCTTCAGAGAGGGCTTCCGTAAAGAAGCCTACCTCGTCAAAGAGTCCTGTTGCAGCAACATTGCCCGGCCGCGCTCCTATCCAGATGGGCGATTCACTCGTATCCAACGTACCACCGCTCGGTTCCTCCCCATCCAATTTCCCATCAACGAACATTTGAACGTTTTTGCCATCATAAATTTTGGCGATATGGTGCCACTTACCATCAGCAACGATGGTTTTGCCATCAATCCGCCCGACGTTGCCTTTGACATGCCACATAAAAACCGGATAATGATCTTTGTGGATCCATATATCGAGGTGACGGACATTTTCTGGTTCCGGCCAAACATCCCCATTTCTCCAGACTACGTATTGCCATGAGGCGGCTTCTAACTGAACCCACGCCACAAATGTATAAGGATCAGAATTAAAAACATCGTCGTGATCGACGCGGACGTAACTATCACCTTTGCCCGAAAATTTCAAAGCACCGCCGAATTTACCTTTATTCGTCCATTCAAGCGTGCCCTTGATCTCACCATCATGCCCACTGACAACATCCTTGACAATTTTCCCGCCATTCTCCTCAAACAGCCAAGCACTCGCCAAACCGAGTTTCGCCGCATGTACAGAAGTTCCGAATCCGATCATGAGGATTAGCAAACTTACAATCACCGCCAAAACCAGCATTCGGTAGACAGTAGACACCTTCATTCTATTTATCTCCCTATACGCGACAATTATCAAGTGCATCCTCGTCCAATTCAACCCCTAACCCTGGTTTATCCGGAATAGTTGCGTATCCATCAACAAGCGGAATCGTTGAAGGTGTAACAAGGTCGAAGGCGCGCAAAGCATTTAGCGTAATCGCTGGCATAGTTGCATTCGGCATCACCGCAGCGAGATGCATAACATAACAGGTCGTAATACCGAGCCCAACAATCTGTATCCAGACTGGAAGATGGGCAGCGTTTGAAATAACCGCCTCCCGTACAGCATTGGCAGCGCGTGAGTCAGGGTAAGCGATAATAAACGAATCATTCATATTTGCCCGTATTGCTTCGATCGGGTCCGGGTTGCCGAAGTGGATGGTTATCGGCATGTCAGTGTGTCGCTTAATCTCTTTGTATCCGACAATATCGGCTTGTGGGATCGGCGTTTCAAACGACTCTATATTGTAATCTTGGAGCTGACGTACGACTTCAAGGGTGTGTGCCGGGGTCTCAAAAGAGTCATTTGCATCGACGCGGAGTCGATAATCATCTGGCACGACGCTTGCAATTGCTTCCACCTGCTCAAGTACTTCAAACCAGGGACGGGCTTTGATTTTGTGGAGCCGATAGCCGAGAGCATAAGCGTGCTGTGCCTCTGCCGCCCATTCCTGGGGGGTCATGTCAATCGACCAGTAGCCGAATTGCGTTTTGTCATGAACCTTTTCACCTAAGAGTTGATGCACCGGCACACCAAGTGCTTTCCCCATGATGTCGTAAAAAGCCTGCTGGAGAGGTGTCGGCGCCCAACCATTTATAAATTCAAATGGATTTCTACCGACGTAACGCTCAACGACCTCTGCCGCCTGAAACGCCCCATCGCCAATCCCGACAAGTCCTACATCGGTGTGCACCTTGTAGACATAATCAATCTGATAAAGATTGCGACGCGTCATGAGTTCATAAATGCCCTCATGATACGGCACCCTCACTTTGATAACGTCTATTTGAGTAATTTTCATATTTTTAATGATGGGATCATGGACTGCGCCCCATTCTATTACGCGCAGGTTTTCGGTTATTCTATGGGTGCTTTTTTAAATCGGATCCGTAACCCATAGTGAAATGAAAAGCGGATGTTCAGGAAGGCACGTCAACGACTCAAACCTACGTCTTCCCCGCAAGGTAAAATTAAATCACTCATCACGCCGGATCCAACTCACGACATCCTCCGCTTCACCTGTACCGCCCTCAACGCCATCGCTCCCGAAAGAGATAAGATCGTATCCGTACCGGTCGTGGTTCCCCGGACGAACATAGACATAAGAATTTCCCCAAGGGTCTTTCGTAATCGGAATTTGAATATAGGGTTCTATCCAATTTATTGGTCTTGGTGGTGCTTCAGGCATTTCCCAAAGTGCCTTCAATCCCTGTTCAGTCGACGGATAATCACCGTTATCTTTGGCGTACCTATCAAGAGCGATACCAAGCGTTTCGATATCCTCGGCGGCTTGTGCCTGCAAGGCACGACCAGCCTGCCCGAGCAATCGAGGTGCCAAAAGGACAGCCGCAATAATCCCGAGAACGATGACGACAACTAAAATTTGTATTGATGTTAATCCTGCTTGTTTAGAATCGATTGATTTCACACATTTCCCCCTGAATCTGATATAGCAAATTGGCTATCGGATTTTATACCTTTTCGGTTTTCTAAAACGCTCGAATCAAGCAGTAAATTGACGGTCATCCAAAAAACTGCTTTGCCGATAACCGAAAGTCGACTGCTGACAGCCATTTTTCAGTGTATCACATCTATCGAATTTTGTCAATTTTAAAAACCCTTGACAGTCCTGACCACGGAATAAATTTGACTTTCTTTTAAAAATAGGGTATATCTATAATACATCATGGCGGTGGATGCAACCTTTGGTTTGGGAGTGCTACTGCCCATTTCTGAGTGGCATCACGATATAATGGAATCTATGAGACAGTGGAGGAATTCGGGCATGTCGAAAACGGTTTGCATTGTCGGCACAATGGACACGAAGGGTTTGGAATTTTCATTTATCAAAGCGCAAATAGAATCAACCGGCACCTCAACATGTGTTATCAATACGGGTATATTGGGAGACCCCCAATTAACACCCGACGTTTCCGCGGATGAAGTCGCACAAGCAGGAGGTTCATCCCTTCAGGCTTTGAGAGATGAAGGCGACCGAGGTAACAGCGTTGCTGTGATGGCGCAGGGTGCCGCGATACTCGTTGCTGAGAAACAGGCAGCAGGCGAAATAGACGGGATCATCTCACTCGGTGGCTCCGCAGGGACTACTATCGGCACCACGGCGATGCAGGCAGTCCCAGTAGGTGTCCCGAAAATTATGGTGTCGACTTTAGCATCAGGCGATACGAGTCCGTATGTCCAATCCAAAGATATATGTATGATGTACTCTGTTGTAGACATCGCTGGTATCAACCGATTGTCCCGACAGATTCTCGCCAACGCCGCTGGCGCGATCGTTGGAATGGTCAATGCGGAAATGCCAGAGACGACAGCAGATAAGCCTCTCATCGCAGCGACAATGTTCGGTGTGACAACCCCATGCGTCACAAAGGCGCGGGAGATCCTTGAAGCCTCCGGCTATGAAGTACTCGTCTTTCACGCAACTGGCACGGGTGGGCAAGCGATGGAAGATCTTGTCAAAGGAGGTTTCCTCGCTGGGGTGTTAGATGCGACAACCACCGAACTTGCCGACGAATTGGTCGGTGGGGTCCTGAGTGCCGGTCCCGATCGGTTGGAAGCCGCGGGAGAATCTGGACTGCCTCAAGTTGTCGCTCCGGGTGCGCTGGACATGGTGAATTTCGGTCCGCCTGACACAGTGCCAGAGCAGTTCAGCGACCGGTTGTTCTATCAGCATAACCCGACAGTGACACTCATGCGAACGACCGCTGAAGAAACCGCCGAACTCGGACGTATCATGGCTCGTAAACTCAGCGAAGCCCAAGGACCTACAACAGTTATTATTCCGACTCAAGGTGTATCGGCGATTGACAAAACAGGAGAACCTTTTGACTCTCCCGAAGCACGAGCGGCATGGATCGAGAATCTGAAGGCGAACATCGGAGATAATGTTAGGGTTATTGAGATGGACGCTCACATCAATGACGACGAATTCGCAACAAAACTCGCAGAGACGTTGTTGAACAGCATCGAGTAACGTGAAAAAACTGGACAATTGTAGGTTAATCATAAGAATGCCTGTTTCTATCTTAATCAAAACCGTTCAAACTTTCGTATAACCTAAGTTGCTACTCACAAGATTTTCGGCATCCCGTCCCATTTTCACTGAAAAGGTTTCATGATTCGGAGGTATTCCGTAGCGTAGGAGACCGTAAGTCTGTGTGTTTAAGATGCACAACCTAACAGGTTATGCTACAAACTGGCAACTTGGGTTAGTATAAGGAATTGGTAAATGGCAAGAACCTATAGGACCCTTACCCAAGAAGATATTAACCACTTCATTGAGAAGGGGCATGTTATCCTGAAAGACTGCTTTCCGCGCGGGTTGGCAGAAGAATGGCGAGCTTTCGCTTTTAAAAGACTCGGCTATGAGCCAGACGATCCGACAACTTGGGAGGAACCCCGCATTCATCTGCCTTCTATGAACAGAGTACTGATCGAAGATGTTGCACCGAGGGCGTGGGAGGCCATTTGTGATCTGCTCGGCGGTGAAGACCGGATTGTCAATTTTCGGGGAGACTCAAAGCCGGGATGGGGTGACGGTTTCATTATCAACTTCTCGTTAGGCGCAGAGACCCCTTGGCAACCGCCTTCCGCAGAGGTCGGTGGATGGCATAAAGATGGCGATTTCTTCCGTCATTTCTTAGATAGCCCAGAACAGGGTTTGCTCACAATCGTCGTCTGGTCGGATATCTACCCAGAAAGCGGCGGGACGTTTGTGGCCTGCGATTCAGTTCAACATGTCGCACAAAGGTTGTATGAACATCCAGAAGGGTTATTGCCTGGCGGTTTTGGTCAACTCATTGACAAATGCGAAGATTTTGTGGAAATTACTGGGAATGCAGGCGATGTTGTGCTACTGCACCCGTTCATCTTGCACGCCGCTTCGCAGAATCCTTCGGGACGCGCCCGTTTCATCACGAATCCACCAGTTTCCCTCAAGGAACCGATGAATTTCAATCGTGAAAACCCAGATGATTTCTCACCCGTGGAGTTAGCGGTGCTGCACGGATTAGGGAAAGACCGATTTGACTTCAAACCGACAGCACCGCGGGAACGTTTAGTCCCAGAACGTGTCAAGCGTCAACAGAAGATGCTCGAAGATCAGAAGAAGCGACTCGAAGCCGATGCCAATAGTTGATGAACAGACGGCGCGATTCTCAATGTGCAGGCCCCTCGTGTTGCCCATAAAATCTGACTTCTCGGATCACAATGTCCTCAAAGGGCACTTTAATTTTCTGAGTCAGAGGTTCTCGCTCGGCATGTGCTAAATCCCGATTTGCATGGATAGTGAGTCGAAGCCAACGCACAGGTCTGTCGATATCAATGCGGATGACCGCTCCATTCTCGGATCTCGCGATTTTATGGCTGCTGACAGGCTCAAAGAGAGATTCTTGGAGAGATTTCAGTTTTCCGGGTTCAACTTCGGAGGTCGCTGTGTGTACCAAAAGACGATAAATATTTGAAACGGGATGCACCTCAATGTAGGCAACAGGACTTAGCATATCAAGTTGAATCCACGCTTCAGCCTTAGTCCTACCTTCCAACCAATCGCCATACCGTCTCGGAATAACACCACTTCGCCTCGCGCTACCTCCACCAATGTAATCCTTTTCAATCATACCTTTTACCTTGAGGATACCCGTCGTGGCGAGGTTGCCATCAACAAGCTGCGGATACGCCTCACAGGAAAGGTGCCTCGCTTCTATCCGTTTTGGAAATGTCTGACTTAGGGGTGCACAACTGATGAGGAAAAGACAGGTCAGCCATCCGAAGAACACAAATGAGTTTGCTGTGAAAACGCGGTTCATTTTCCAACCTCCTTTTCGTAGGTTCACGAAGTACTCTTTCTAATGATGTACTGATTGTGCAGGTAAAGAGGTCTATATATTTTGGTAATTCACCATAGTTCTCAGTTACTGGTAACGAGATACCTCTTTCTACAGTTTACATCAAATTGAGTGCATCGGTGCCATTGGAAACCGCATCTACATCTATAGTTTAGGCATCAAACTGGTGTCGGCTCTGATGACACGCTGTGCCTTTACCTCTAATCATATCCGCGTGCTGCCACGTATCAACAGTCCCGCAAATAGCATCACTCTCACCGAAACGTTGTTTTAGTTCAGATTTTGTGAACCATTCATAACCGTTATTGGCGAGGACATCAAGGTCTAAGTCTCCATCAGAGAAGCCGTAGACTCGACAGATCCCATCTTCCTCTTCAATATCCTCAATATACGACATCCAAGAGACATCTAAACCGAGTTGTGTTTGGATGATATCTTGAAGTGAACCGATCCGTGCGCCGATATCCCAACCAACGAGGTTCTCTTCCTCCCAACCTTCACCTCCTGGCAACTCCCCACGTTCTGTTTCCGTATCGCGGCGGAGCAAGAATCTCGATTCCTGACCTGATGAATCCTCAATAAGCAGACGTGTCGTTGCAATCGGCTTGTCAAAACAGACAGGAATGAGACGCTTTCCATCGTCACTCAATGCGTCCAATGCGGTGGAATTGTAAGGATAATATCCCGCGGCGGGAGGCGCGTCTATTGCACAATATTTATTGAAAATCCCGCATCGGTCTTCAGTGGCAGTACCAGGGGGTGCTTCGTGCCAGACGTGCTCGTTGACGACAAGCAGATCCCCTGCCTTGAGTTCTGGATCAATGAAAGGGGGCAATTGTTCAGGATCAGGACGCGTGAGGTCTAAGATGTGTGCGTCCGGATCAATCACCTGCGTCAACTTGTGTGATTTCGGAGACACGAGAAAAGGACCGTATTCCGCATCAAAATCAGTCAGTGGGATGATGGCAAATACCCAGTTCATCGATGAACCCACAGGTCTCCAACGTTTGTAGTCGCAATGCGCTCTACCTCCTTTATCGCCTGGAGTCCGAAGATACGCAACATAGGCAGTGAGATGTGCGGGTCGATCGAGTACAGATTCCACGACCCCGATAACCGTCGGATGTTCAGCAATCTCGGTAAGTCCGGGATCGGACAGACGGTTGCCGCTCACCGTATATTTCGCTGGCTCAGGATATTTAAGCGTCGACGGATAGGCATCGCGTTTTACCTGTTCTTGGACGACACTTCGAAGTTCATCCGCTTCCTTCACGGACAAGGCATTGCGCACGATTACGTAGCCATCCTCATGGTAGTCGGCGATCTGCTGCTCGCTGAGGGTTGAGGTTATTGTACTGTCCATCATGCAAACTCCTCCACTTTTTACACGAAGCTTTAACTCACAAATTTCTCCAAAATAGGATGATCCAAAACGGATGCGACTTCTGTCCAGGCCTGTTGGCTATTCTCAACTGAAAGGTCTGGGGTGAATCCGAAATCAAGATAAACTTTGATCGCTGCCATACGTCCGGTTGACGTACCGAGAAAACAGCATTCGTGGGATTGCTTCAGACGCTCCATCGCTACGGTCATCATCGGTTTGGAAAGCCCATGTCCTTGATAGTCAGGATGAATCACGACCCAGTGGATCTGGCCCCACACTTCTCCATCTATATCTTGCCACCATGCCGTGATTGTGCCTATTTCCTCACCTGTGTCTGTCGTTAGGTAAAAACTTCTATTCTCCATTACTGAAAGATGGTGTTTAAACTCGCGATCAAAAAGTCCGTCGTCAATGTCAATGTAAGGTTCTGCGGCTTTCAGAATCCGCGTCCAGATATGTCCCTCATTCTGACGATAATTTCGGATTGCAAATCCGTCTGGAATCGGGAATTGCGGGATATTCTCCATGTTCTCGCGAATCATTCTGACGCTATAGTTCTTCATATTGGGCGTGAGGCTGCGGAAATTGAAGTTCAGAAAATTCGATTTTCACTTAGCACAATATAACACACGTTAAAAAAAAGGACAAAGGTATTTTGAAAGGAGCGTAAATATTTTGTCACTTGTCTGAATCGTGGATTAGACAGATGATGCGGATTTTTAGATATTTGTTATCCGAAATCGATTCGGGATCTGGTGGTTTTCCCAGAGAATTGAAGGGATCCGACTTTTAACACAGAAGGACTTGACATTATAAAAAAAATAAGATATACTTTATATTTGTTAATATTTATTATATCCAGATATGTATCCCAGGGGAGTGTCTATGCTTATTCGTCAGAAGGTTATATTGTCATTAATTGACCAAATGGGTAATCAAAGCCCTAGTGGTAATCACGGAAAGGTCTCTCGTTTACAGTTGGTTAAATGGGCATTTTTGCTTGAAAACGAAAGAAAAATGAAAACCTTTTACCAATTCGTCCCCTATCACTATGGACCATTTTCGTTCACACTTTATCATGAATTAGAGGGGCTGATTCGGAACAGTTATATTATAGAGTCCCCTAAAGATAGCATTCAACGAAACATTGATATTGCAGTACCTCCAATCACCCCTGTACTTAAAAATGAAATTAATGATTTTTCAAGAAAGTACCACTCGCTATCAATGGAAGAGTTAATAGATTTTGTATATTCTCGTTATCCATGGTTTACAATTAATGCTAAAAAGTTAGGCAGCCGAAAAGACAAGCGCCCTATAGGTGAATGCGCTGTTTATACAGCTGGCTACGAAGGTTTACATATTGATGGGTTTCTGAATATTCTCTTAAAAGCAGGTATTCAGCAAGTCATTGATGTTCGATGCAATCCAGTCTCAAGGCGTTACGGTTTCCATAAATCCACATTGTCACGGCTATGCAAAGGATTGGAAATCAAATATAGACATGTGCCCGAAGTGGGCATTCCCTCAGAATCGAGAGCCAACCTTCGCCAACCATCTGATTATATCAAACTTTTCCAAAACTACAAAAAGAAAGTATTAACTGTTCAACAAGAGGTTATAAAAAGGATATCGAGGTGGGTAGCATCCCAACCATCAGTCTTAGTATGTATGGAGGCAGATCCTCATTGCTGTCACCGTTCTCACCTTGCAGAGGAAATCAAAAACCTTACGAAACTTGATATCCATCACTTAAGGAAAGATACATGCAAACAGCCTATACCAAAACCAAAATTCTCATTACCGTCATGACATATCCACATCCATCACAAGAGTATCAAGAATTAGTCTGTACGGCAGGCGTTACTGAAGATGGAAAATGGGTACGTCTTTATCCAATAGATTACCGTTATCGTCCATCTCATCAAAAATTTCGGAAATATCAGTGGATTGAGGTAGAACTTGCTGAGCAGGGATCAGAAAACGATCAAAGGAAAGAAAGTCACAGGCCTTCCCTCGATGCCATAAGGCTCCTGGGCGAACCATTGAAGCCCAAAAACAATTGGCAAGATCGGCGTAAAATTATAGATAAACTGCCTCTGCACACGGTAAAAGAATTAAAAGATCTCTACGATGAAGATAAAACTTCCCTTGGTGTTGTTCGTCCAACCCGCGTACTTGATTTGAAAATTGAAGAATTAGATCCAGATTGGAAGCCTGCACAGCAGCAAGCACTTAGTCAGTTAAAACTCTTTGATCCACAACCCAAACACCTAGCTAAGATTCCTTTCAAATTTAGTTACGTTTTTGAATGTGAGGATAGCAGTAAGCCACACAATGCAATGATTACAGATTGGGAACTTGGCGTATTGTACCTGAAGGAAGTTGATCGATTGGGAAGTAAACAGCAAGCTGCTGAAAGTGTAAAAAATAAATTTCTTAATGAACTCTGCCATCCGAGTAAGGATACTCTATTTTTTATGGGAACGGCATTCCCTTACAATACATGGATTGTAATTGGAGTTTTCTGGCCACCTAAAGCACTTCCAAAAACCTCGCCAGAAAACTTACAGGTAGAAATCGATTTCTGATAGGTGCGATTTAGTCTAAAATTTCTACTAATACGCTAACTGTTGCGAAAACTTGGCATTATCAGAATTTGTGATAGCATGTACCGTGTTTTGGAGCAATTTACTTATGCCTACAGAAAATAAATATCATTTTTCTAGACAATAAGTAGTTTTCGGATAGGTTAAATTGGAGTTCACGATATTTTGCTCAAAAGTTGGTCGAATTTTTGCTGGCTTTGCTTTACCCGTAACCTCAGATTTTCCAGACGTTTTTGCTCCTGAAATATATCGGACAATTCCTCTGGACTCGGCCTTGGAATTAGCACATTTAGAATTTGTTGTTTCGTAAAATTTTCGCGCCCGACCAAATCTGTAGGAATAAGTTGTCTTGGAAACTCTCTACGGAGTGCTTTTATTAGATATTCAGGTGGAACTCTATCCTCTCGAATTGTGGCTACGATTTGTGAAGTACAGATATATTCACGATTTGCTATTCCAAACAAGCCATTTCCATTGTTTGTATGTAGCGTGCCGATAATTAAATCCCCCTCATTTGCTATTACTTTCTCCGCGTTAATATTTCTTCCTAAACGCAAATTTCCTTTTACACAAATGAGATTAGATTGACTGTTAAGCCCTGGTTCTGCATACAAGCTATCAGGATTAAGCATAGATTTGCTGTTTTTGATCGTAATGAGTTCCTCTAATTTCCAAACATTTTCGGGTGTTCCAAACATTTGTTGAAATTCAAGGAAACTTCCACCACTACGATACTGCATTCTAACTGCGTTAGGTGCTTCATATACCCGGTTTTCTGATATGTATTCTAACAGATCACACATATCATTTTCACGGACAGGTTCTCGCTTTTTATCTTGTGACATGCCATCAGATTTTAAATGAATATATGTGAATTCGTCGGTTTGCTGCACATGTACATTATCAATAATGATAATTGCAGTCTGAGCAGTGGTATAAAAAACGAAAGTCTTGCTAGGCAATCGTATACATGCACGTATCCTACCTTTTCTTGCGATATAATCTCTAATATGTTTATAGTCAGGTGAATGACAGAATGTAAGCGGGAGAATGATGGCTGCTTTCCCGCCTCTCTTTAGAGATTCAATACATTTGACAACACAGAGACTATTGTAATCTGTTATCTGTATTCCACTTGCCTGAAGGAACGGAAGAATTTGTTGACGGTTAATCGTGCCTTTCAGATTGAATGGGATATTTGTGATAACTTTGTCGTATGCATGCTGTTCTAAAGTATCAAAACTATCTGCCTGCTGTATATTACTTTGCCCATCTCCCAAAATTATCATATTCATTTTGGCAAGACTGGAAGCACCACCACTAATATCGTTTCCATACAGGATTTCGTTCTGTAATTCGTGCAACTTGTCCTTGAAATCTGGTTTTTCAGAATCAAGTCCCATTCTTATGTGCTGATACATAGAGATAAGCATTCCACCAGTTCCACAAAAAGGATCAAGAATTTTTTCACCCGTTTGTGGTGCCAACAAAGCAGCCATCATAGCGGTAATATGGCGCGGTGTGAAATGTTGACCAAGTTCGCTTTTCGCACCTGCGTTATATTCAGCAAGAAAATACTCAAAAGCTTCGCCTTTTATGTCTATTGCAGAATTTGTGAAATTAATCGGTGTGAGGCTTGAAATGATCTGCTCAAGAGTAGACGGATTATTCAGTTGTGTTGCCGAGAAAATATCACCGTAAGTGTCTCGGTAGTTTTGGTGAATATCTTTGTATTCACTTATCAAATTCTGTCCAGTGATAGACAAAAGACGCTGCCAATTTTCACGAGCAGATATATTTCCTCTTTCACTCATAATTTTAATAAAAAGTAACGCACAGAATTCTCTAAGTCGTTCCATTCCTGCATCCATGCCATCAGATCGCATAAAACCCGATACTTTTTCAAACAACTTTATGATATTTTTAACACTGTTAATCGCTTGCCCTTGTGCAGCTGCTGGAGCAGCTACTAATTCACACATAAGAGTAGGCGAAGGAATATAGTCAATAGGGTAGTTATTGAGGGATAATTCGCTTCCATCGGCATGTTGAGAGCGAACTTGTATGCTATCTGAAGCAAATACTAACATAGGCGGCTCATCACTATCACAAGCGATCCTTGCATAGTCAAGTGCTTGCTTAAGAGCATCGTCCAATTTGATGCCTTGAAATCGTTTTGCCTCTAAAAACGCCATGGGTGTTGCAGAATTCGGTGCATAGAAATGGTAGTCAGGGACTTTACCCGCCCGATTCAGCCGTTCACGCATTATAATGTTACGAACATCATGTTCATAGCCAACGGATGGATCAGAAATCTGATAGTTATATGTTTTAAACCCAGCGGATTCAATCATTGCATTTATACGAACTCGTGCGTATGCTTCATTCATTAACCACTCCTTATTGGCATACTCTCAATTACTATTTCAATTTTTAAGTACAGTAGCACCCCTCTCATTTAGCCCACAAGTTTATCAGGACTAATAGGCACCTGAACAAGAACACAAAAAGCCTGCAACGCGTACAAAGCGCGTGCAGGCGAAACACAGCAGCACGGACGAAATTGCTAAGGCTGCATTGTGAAGTAAACCTACTTAATATGTGTTGAGTAGGGGGGGGGGAATCGCGATTAGCAGAGAGATAACAGCACTGAAACGCCAAGCGTGTCCAACTGTTTCAAACGCGTGTTGGTTAAAAACGGTGTTAAATGTGTCTACAGCTCGGTCCTTCATAGTTGTAGTTTATCTCGCCGATTGTAGCATAGCCTGTTAGGCTGTGCTTCTGCGCCGCAAACGAATACGTTTACGATGCAAAACATAGGAACCTCATAGTTAAAATCGTGTCCGTAACAACTATAGCATAACAAATTTTTCAAAAAATGTCAAGGAAAACCTAGAACTATTTGCGGCAGTTATTGGCGAGGTTCGAACTTCGCCTATTGGAGGCGGTTTGGATCCCGTTGGGCCTTGGAAATCATATCTGCTGATGAAGATCCAGTCGTTCTAAAAGGGTTGTAACAACGTCCGGTGTTGTCTCCGTATCTATCCATTCAATGCGTGTATCTTTGCGGAACCATGTTAACTGCCGCTTGGAAAAACGCCGGGTGTTCTGTTTCAATTGCGATATCGCTTCCGTATACGTGCAGTCCCCATCCAGATACGCAATCAACTCCCTATAACCGAAACTTTGGAGCGCGACCGAAGCACGCGGATACCCCGCTGCTAATAAAGATTCAACCTCCACTATCAATCCATTGGCAAGCATCACGTCTACGCGTTGTTCGATACGACGGTAGAGCAGCGCACGCGGCATCGTCAGTCCGAAGGCAACGAACGGATACCGCTGTTTTTCCGGATGCCATTGCTGCTGGAGTTCAGACATCGGCGTGCCTGTCAACTCATAGACCTCTAAAGCACGGATGACGCGGACGACGTTGTTGGGATGGATTCGCTCGGCAGATTCTGGGTCACAGATTTGGAGTCGCTTATGGAGCGCATCAACGCCAAACCGTGTCGATTCCGTTTCAAGTCGCTTTCGGAGTGCGGGATCTGCTCCGGGCCCCTCAAACAAACCGTCAACGATGGCTCGAAAGTAGAGACCTGCACCACCAACAAGCAGCACCTGCTTGCCTCTGTTTTGGATGTCGGCAATCGCTGCGTCTGCAAGGGACTGATAGTCGGCAACGGAAAAGGGTTGGGAAATATCAACGCAGTCTATGAGGTGATGCCGTGCGGACTGCTGTTCTTCAGCGGTGGGTTTAGCAGTGCCAATCTCCATCTGTCGATAGATTTGGCGGGAATCGACGGAGATAATCTCGGCATCGAGGCACTGTGCAAGTTGAATTGCTATCTCTGTTTTGCCAACTGCTGTGGGACCGAGAAGGCAAAGGAGTCTCGTTTTCATTATTCGGGGTTACAAACCCCTCCTACAGTGGTATCGCGAGCATCTATAATCCAACCACCGCCGAGGACATACTCCCCATCATAGAAGACCGTAGCTTGACCGGGTGTAATGGCGCGGCGCGGTTCATCAAACCGTACCACTGCCTCTGTGTCGCCGATAGGTGAGATGGTCGCGGGTCCACCGTCATCACGGGATCGGATTTTGACGTGCGCACGGATCGGCTCTGTCAATTTCTCAATAGCGATGAGATTGATCCGTTCAACATGCATTGTATCCTCAAGAAGAGCATCGGATTCACCGACAACAACGGTATTCTCTGAGGCATTGAGTTGCGTGACATATAGCGGTTTCCCGACTGCGATACCTAAGCCTCGACGCTGTCCGACGGTATAAAACGGGACACCGTCATGCTTACCGAGGACATTGCCTTCTTCATCTATAATGTCCCCCTCCTGAATTTTTTCTGGGACCCTGTCTTGAAGGAAGCGGCGATAGTTGGTATCAGCAACGAAGCAGAGTTCTTGGCTCTCAATCTTTTCAGCGGTTCGCAATTGATACTTTCGGGCGAGGCCCCGAACTTCGGCTTTTGTGTATTCACCGAGTGGCATCATCGCACAACGTAATTGTTCCTGCGTGAGCCCGGCGAGGAAATAGGATTGGTCTTTGCTGACATCACGTGCTTTGCGTAAGAGATAGCGTCCTGTCTCTGGATGCTGTTCAACGCGAGCATAGTGTCCTGTAGCAATAACATCGCATTCCAATGTCTTGGCAAGATCGAGGAGTCTACCAAACTTCAGTTCACGGTTACATACCATACAAGGACTGGGTGTTCTGCCGACGAGGTATTCCTCCACGAAATAGTCGATAATCTGTTCGCGAAAAGCGTCCTCGTAATTCACACCGTAGAACGGGATGCCGAGTTGCGTGGCGACGCGGCGTGCATCCTCAATGCCTTCAAGCGAACAACAGTTGGGCCGTTCCGGTTCCACCTCAATAGTATCAGGCGCACCGAGGCGCATAGTGATGCCGGTGACATCATAGCCTGCGTCTACCATCATGGCAGCGGTGACGGAACTGTCTACGCCTCCGCTCATTGCGACAAGAATTTTTTTCACGGGAATATCAGGTTTGGCAAAGTATAGGACATCTATAACTTGCAGAATGAAGTGTTGAGTTTCAGCGATTTCCTTCCTGTTACATGGATGCTCACTGTGACATCACGTCTGACTTCAGATGATACTGCTCCTCAGCTCTCTCGAAGACGACGAATTAGGAGATTTGCCAGTCCTCTTTTCCGGCGTAGCGGTCATTGTACACATCTTCATTGAGTTCCAGCCCAAGTCCGGGGGTATCTGGCACCGTGAACGTGCCACCGGTGAAATCGTAGCCAGATGCATCAATTACATCGCTCGTAAGGGTTGCGACTTCGCCATAGAGGAAATGGGGAATCGTTTTGCCGAATTGGAGGCTGAGGTAGAAACCGAGCAGAGACCCCCAGTTATGAGGTGCGCACTGGACATCGTGTGCGGCAGCCATATCAGCGAGCCGTCGCCAACCGGTAACGCCGAGCCCCTTCATGTCGTGCTGAATGACATCAATAACACCGGCCTCAAAGAAAGGATCATAGAATTCAAGCGGGTCGCGCGTTCGGGTTTCACCATCGGCAATGAAGGTTTTCAATCCCTTTTCTTGGATGAAGGCTTTGAGGTTACGGTACAATTCTACATCTTCCTCAAACATCTCTTCTATCCAAAAGACATCACAGTCGCTCGTCTCGTTCAAAAAGGTGATGACTTCATCGTAGGTATAGCCGTTATTTGCATCAACGAGAATATTGAAGCCTTCCCCGGCTGTGCTACGGGCAAGTTGGACAAGTTCTATGTCTCGTTGCAGTCCTGCCTTGCGTTCCATGAGATAACTACCGCGTCCGATTTTCATTTTGCATGCGGTGAACCCATTCGCCAGACTGTTTTTGACATCATTCTCGATTCGTTCTAGTCCCTCGGCTTTCGTCTCATATAGGAGATCGTTGAAATAGATGGTGCTGTCGTAAGCAGGTAATCCGTTTGAAAAAACATCACTACCGATGAGCTGATAAGCAGGCTTTTCGAGGATTTTGCCGATCGTGTCCCAGAGGGCGTTTTCAAGCCCGCGAAATTCTTCAACAACGCCGTCCTCAGGGTTTAAGAGGTCAAACGGGTTTTGGCTGAGCACGCCTTCGGCATTTTCAGGAGTTGTTGCCCCCCAACTGCCAGCACCCCAACCGAGCGTCCCATCGTTGGTATGGATGAGAATAATACGTTCGTTCCACTTCCCGTTCGGGTCAGGCTGGTGAATCTCGGTTGCGCGGGAGTTACAACCAATAGCAGGCTGATCAATTTCGACCGTAACCTGTTCAACTCTGGTAATCTTGATACCCGTTGGATAACTTTGCATATTTTAATTTTACCTTGCGGTTAAACGACGTGAGTTAGCACTTTAAGGTTACTTTCCCAAATCCGTTCTCCATTTCATTACGAGCTAAAGTCTACAGTTAGGAAAATTATTTTAAGACAGCAGCCTGCAACAACGGCGCAGGCGGATGGAAAAGAAAACATTAAATAGACAAAGCCCCCTCATTTAACGCCTTGCGAATAATTAAAAGTATCTACTCAAGTACAAGAAGCAGCTCATTGAGTGCGTCTTTCACCATATCGTTGGTTTCGGTCTCCCTGAAGTAAACGTCAAGCTTATGGGGCAAGTTATCGTACTGGTCAGCATCCTGAATCTGTTTTACCAAAGCAGGTTTCTTGAGAAGTTGAACAATACGGAGTCTGTCTTCATGATTAACGACATCAGGATTGGCTAACAAAACGATCAAACGCCCAGCTAATCCGTCCGCGAGTCCGTTTTCGGCGTAATGGTTCAACGTATCAATAGCAGCTTGCTTCGTGGTAAGACTTGAGCCGTTTGTGAGGATTGCGACGAGCCCATCAACAGCACCCGCATCAGGATATTTCTGCAGTGCTTTCGCAACGTCCATACGCACGGTATCATCGGAATCGTCAAGTGCATCAATCAGCTTGTCGGTTGGATGTTCTTTGAGAAACATCATAGATTTTGCGGCGGCTCTTCGTACGACAGGATTCGCGTCGGTCAAACCCTCAACGATCTTTGCTTCGGCCTCTTCGTTTCCGAGGTGATAGAGTGCGGTGTTAATTTCCATCTTCAACCCTTCATCAGTGGTTGCAGTATGGAGTGCCTCTAACTCAGGAACTGCGGATGGGTCTCCTACATCTCCTATGATACGGACGAGTTGAATCTTCATAGCAGTTGGAGTCTTACTGTCGCCAACTGCCTTCAGGATTTCGTTAATACCTTGGCTTCCGATTCCCATCAAGATTTGAACGAAGTCTCCGTGGACGGCGCGATACCGGCTTTTCGCAAGATCTTCCAAAATGAAAGGCACAGCGGGGGCCCCTTTATCAATGAGGACCTGTATGGCATCTTTCTGGATCCTATGGCGTTCCTCAAGGACACGCAGAATCCTCTTCATCTCATACTCGCCCAATTCGCCGACTCGGCGTTCACGTTCAGTGCTGTAACTGGCTTCTATATTATGCATTCTTGCCGCGCCCGTTGAAATGGCGTTACTATAAGCAAGAACTAAGAGTGCACGAGGTTCAACTTTGTTTTCCTCTTCCTGTACAGCACGTTCAAGGTGTTGGACGGCCTCCAGCGAGAGTCCTGCATACAACTTACCCCTTCCGACTTCAAGTTGGGTGATGACCTGTTCCTGCTGGCAGCCGAAACTCACGGCTCCTATCAGTAGTAATATCAGCAAAAGCTTTTTCATGTTCCGTTTATTTTTCCTCCTGGAATCTCGATTAGACTCACCCGTCGGTGCCGCTTGTCGCGCGCATCCTTCATTAAAACAGCGCGCGATTAGATAGAGCACAACTTGCAAGCAGCCAGAAAAGTGTCGATCCAATACGTTTCAGTAGAGTTTAGCAAGAAAAACCACAGATTTTGCATATCGCGACGTATTTGACACCCACCAAACAGGAATTACACGTCTGGGCAAGTACTGATGTAAAGAATATTCTAAAATAAATACATTTTTATGTCAACAATTTAAGGTGCCACCAACAAAGCGGTTCCGTTTCCCATGAAAACCGCGTTCATCCTTTTGTAGGAACGAGCATCCTCCAATCGTCGAGAGGTAAAGATTTACATATCCTTTCTAACTTCTAAAATTTTTCAAACTCACGTTATAAAACGAAGGCATTTTGCAGAAAAAACAGACGTGAGACGGCCTGTAGGGTTACTGAAGTGCATCAAGGAGCTGCTTAATAGACGTTTTGACGAGCTCGCTCTCTTCCTTTTCCTTGTGATATTCGTAGAGCTTAAACTCAAGATTGTCGTACAATTCCGTTACCTGAATCTGCTTCACAAACGGTTCCCTCTTCAGAAGTTGCACAAGATGGAGCCGATTGTCTGCGTCGCCAACGGTTCCACCAGTGAGCAGCATTGTAATGCGCTTTGCCAAGCCTCTCGCAAGTTTGTTTTGTCCATAAACGTCGAGCGTATCAATTGCCGCCTGCTTCGGATCTTTGCTCAATCCACCAATAAGAATATTTACGAGTTCATCAACAGCGTCAGCATCCCGATGCACTTCGAGTGCCTTTACAAGCGATGCGACGACTTCAGAGTCAGTATCTTTTAACCCCGCAATGAGTGTTTTGGATGGTACATCGCTGATATTGACCATGGCTTTCGCAGCGGCGCGTCGGACAGCAACATCACTATGACTTAAGCCATTGATGATGTCCTGTTTATACGATTCCTCACCGAGCTGATAGAGTGTTGTGTTAATTTCCATCGCCAAATCAACTTCACTCGTTCCACTGTGAACCGTTTTCAACGCATCTATGGCTTTCGCGTCGCCAATTCCAGCGAGGACCTGAACGAGTTTAACTTTGACAGCAGATGGTGTCGTTTCATCAGTCAGTTTTGCTAAAACCAAATCAAGACCGCCGGGACCTATCTGAATCAGCATTTCTGTGAAATTTGCGTGAAGTGCCGGATATCTCCCTTTGATGAGACTGTCGAGAATAATTACCGATACTTCAGGTCCTTTATCTACAAGTGCCTGTAAGCCATCTTTCTGTACCCGCGACGGTGTGCTGAGAATTTGTAGGATTTGCTTTATCTCAGGCTCGGTAAGTTCTTGTATCCGCTGTTTTCGTTGGTTTTTGAATTTGGCTTCAACACCGTGGCTACTTGCACTTCCCGTGGAAAGTCCATGAGAGTAAGCGATAACGAGTAGAGCACGCGGTTCCAGTTTGTTGACTTCTTCCTGTTCGGCTTTTTCGAGGTGATCAACGGCTTCCAAAGCGTTACCACTGTCAATCAATTTACTTCTGCCCACGGATAGGTTGGTCGGACCTTTCTGCTTTGTCTCACAACCAACACCCGCAAGCAGTAGAACAACCAGTGGAATAATCACAACCCTTTTCATTATGTTCTCTTTCCCTTCTGAAAATCGTTTTTTAGGAATGCGTACCGAATGCAACCGTGTGCTATGACACGTTGCGTTTCTAAAAATATTCTACCTATAACAGTATCACACAATTAGAAAAATGTCAAGTGCATATAGGGTCGCAGGCAGGGCGATTTAGTTTTCAGTTTTTTGGGTGAGTTATTTTTTTCGGTATGCATATATGAGGTGAGTTTTCACGTCATACATGCTATGCTTCACCTTAAACGTTCACTACAACTTTGAGGTGAAGATCATGACGAGAAAACCCTCTCGTCACTTGCTCGATATGTTAGCAATATTGCCAGCCCCCCGCAAGAAAAAGGCAAACGCCACCCCCTGAAGGCGATCCGCGCCCTTGCTATCATCGCGATGATGTCTGGATATCGCAAGTATGCTGCTATCACTGAATACGGACGTACCTATAAGCATCTGAGAAAAGCCTCGGCTTTCGGCATCAGCAACCCCTTGTGCTGCGACCGTGTATAATCTTTTTCATCGCCGAGACCTTGAGGCCTTAGTGGCACCGCTTAGGGATTAGGCAGTCGCTGCACTTGAAGACTTCTCCCAACCGGTCAAAGCGGTCTAACAACTGTCGCTATAGATGGCAAGACCTTACGGCGGAGTCAGAAACAAGCTGCCCAGATACCGCACTTGCTGTCAGCTGTCCTCTCTATTGCGATTGGCAGGACACCAAGCACTCACCAAAACATTGCGATATTTTGCATCCTCAGCACGCACTGAAATTACTGAAAAATAATCACTAAAACTAAATGACCCGAGTATAACACTGGTACCAAGCGTTAATGACCCTGTAGCGACAATCTAAACCTGCGGATAGTGATCCGCTGATTGGCAGGGCGAGGTATAAGCGGAGAAACGGACCGACTAAACCTGTTCAACGCTCAAGGTTGCAGGCTCGCCATTCAGTCTTTGTGCGACGGTGAAAGCACTTTCACTCGGAGTGTCCACGACTGCAGTCGTAAGGGTCTCGCGGAGGATATACTCCCGATGCATCCGAAATGCCTCATCTACAAGCGAAGAAGTGGTATTGAGGCTGAGCTTAATCCGATCGGAGACGTTAAAATCCGCCTCCTTCCGCATATTCTGGATCTTATTGACGAACTCACGTGCCAAACCCTCCAGCGTCAATTCGTGCGTCAATTCCGTTGACAATGCGACGAATTTCTTCGCGTCCGCTTCCACAAAGAAACCCTCCCGATTCTGAGTCTGCACATCAATGTCGGACTGCCCAAGGGTGTATGTCTCTCCCGATGCCTCAACTTGTAGACTTCCCGTGGCTTCTAACTCCGCTTTTAACGCGACTGCGTCTGCAGAGGTGAGTGTTTTGGCGATGGCTTGCACGCCTTTGCCGTATTTGGGTCCCAATACCCTGAAGTTGGGTTTGAGTGTCACTTGTGCGAAAGCATCCAATTCCTCTGTAAATCCCATCGCTTTGACATTGAGTTCATCATAGATGAGGTCTGCCAAACGATTCACGGCTGCTTTCTCTGTGTCAGAAAGTCCGCCGAGGGTGATCTCTGCCAAGGGTTGACGCGTCTTAATACCAGAACGGTTGCGAGCGGCATGTCCCATGCTAATCACCTCGCGTGTGAAATCCATATCTGCTTCTAACTGGGCATCTTTGAGTGCGGCATCCGAAACCGGATATTCCGCGAGATGGACACTTAGGGGTGCCTCAGCATCTAACGAACAGACCAAGTTACGATAAAGTTCATCCGCAAAAAATGGGACGAAGGGTGCCGCGAGTTTCGCAACGGTTACGAGGATTTCATAAAGCGTGGCGTAGGCTGCGTGCTTGTCAGGTCCGGTCTCCGCGCCCCAGAAGCGATCGCGAGAGCGGCGGACATACCAGTTGCTGAGATCGTCTACAAATGTCTCAATGGCGCGCGGGGCATTTGTGAGATGATAGTTTTCCATCTCGTCGCGAGCCTTGTCAATGAGGGTGTGAAGACGAGACAATATCCACCGATCTACCGTTGCGCGTTCTGATACAGGTGGCACATTTCGCAGGACATCGACCTGTTCCAGATTGGCGTACATGACGAAGAAACTATAGACGTTCTGGAGCGTTCCCATAAACTTCTTTAACGCTTCATCAATGCCCTCCGGTTTGAAAGCGCGCGGTGTCCACGGGGTGGTTGCCGTGAACATATACCAGCGCATTGCATCTGCGCCTTGTTCGTTCAGAATTGTCCATGGATCTATCGTGTTGCCTCGGCTCTTACTCATCTTTTGACCGTCGGGTCCCATAATTAACTCAAGGCAGAGGCAGTTTTTGTAAGCCGGTTTGTCATAGAGAAGTGTCCCGGTCGCCAAGAGACTATAGAACCACCCACGGGTCTGATCAATGGCTTCGGAGATGAAATCGGCAGGATATGCCTGCTCCAGCATATCCTTGTTCTCAAAGGGATAGTGCCACTGTGCCGTGTGGGCACAACCGGAGTCAAACCAGCAATCAATAACATCTTGCACGCGATGCATCGTGCCATTGCACTTCTTGCACGTGAGGGCAACTTCGTCTACATAAGGACGATGGAGCTCAATATCATCAGGCACATCGGTTCCGAGTTCCTGCAATTCAGCGATACTGCCAACACAGTGCTGGTGTCCGCAGTCGTCACATACCCAGACTGGCAAAGGGGTGCCCCAATAACGTTCACGACTCAACCCCCAGTCGATATTGTTTTCCAACCAATTGCCGAAGCGTCCATCCTTGATATGCTCCGGGTACCAGTTGATTTGCTGATTGTGCTGATGCATCTGATCTCGGATAGCAGTCGTCCGTATAAACCAGGATTCGCGGGCATAATAGAGCAACGGAGTATCACACCGCCAACAGAACGGATATTGGTGGGTATACTCGGCAGCTTTAAATAACAGTCCGCGTCCGTCCAAGTTTTCGATGATTCTCGGATCAGCGTCTTTGACGTATTCGCCCACCCATGTGTCTTTAACCTCTGGGACAAATCTACCGTCGGGACCGACCAATTGCACAAGCGGCAGACCGTATTTCTGTCCGATATCATAGTCATCCTGTCCGAAAGCGGGGGCAATATGCACCAACCCGCTTCCCTCTGTCGTCGTCACAAAATCACCGGCGACGATGTAGTGGGATTTTTCAGGATGCTGTCCACCATCAAACAAGGGTTCGTATTCCCACTCGTGGAGATCACTGCCCTTATACTTTTCGATGATTTGCGGGCGGACATCTCCGAATAAACTGGGTAGACACTCTTTTGCGAGAATGAGGTGCCGTCCGTCGCTTTCTTCAACAGAAACGTAATCGTAATCTTCACCGACAGCGACAGCGACGTTAGAAGGTAACGTCCACGGGGTCGTCGTCCAGACGAGTAGATAGGTATTCTTCCTGTTTTTCAGCGGGAAGCGAACAAAGATAGATGGATCGGCAACCTCTTGGTAACCGAGAGCGACTTCGTGGCTCGCTAAGGTTGTACCGCACCGATAGCAATAGGGTTGTACCTTATGTCCCTGATACAGGAGTTCTTTGTCCCACGCTTGCCGGAGGACCCACCAGACGCTTTCAATGTAATCGTTCGACAACGTGATGTAGGCTTCATCAAGATTAACCCAGAATCCGATGCGTTCTGTCATCTGCCGCCAATCCTGCTCGTATTGGAAAACGTTCTCTTTACATTTTTCGATAAAGTTCTGAACGCCGTAAGCCTCCAGTTCGGCTTTGTTTGTAATATTGAGTTGCTTTTCTACTTGATATTCAACGGGAAGCCCGTGCGTGTCCCATCCTGCTTTGCGGTGGACGTAATGCCCCGTCATCGTCTTGTAACGGCAGACGGCATCTTTCATGATACGTGCAAGAACGTGATGCACACCGGGCGGTGCATTCGCAAACGGGGGACCTTCGAGAAAAACAAAGGGGGGTGCGTCTTTGTACATCTCCATACTCTTCTGAAAGATGTCGTTTTCACGCCAGAATTCTAAGATATGTTTTTCCCTCTCAGCAAACGTGAATTGTGGTGATACCTCTTTAAACATAGGAAATTCCTCGTTTAATGGTTTTCGGTTTAGTCGTTATCAGTTATGGGACAATGAGAACTCTCTTAACAATACAACCCTGCCTGGAGTCTTCAAGAAAGGGAGAATTGTTACGTTCACCGTCTTAACTGAAAACCGAGTCCTGATAACTGACGACTCGTTAAAAAAAAACACCATCACTGAAATCGTCTGTTCCAGTGATGGGCACTATAATAAAAACTTCTTATCTGCTCGTGATTAGCCCACCACAGCACGACGAATAGCAATAATAATGGATATGGCGCGCGAACCCGTTACAACACGAAGGTTGTCTCGATGTAGGGCACTGTAGCGCATAAGTTCCTTATATTGCAATGCCGGTGTCGTAAGCATTTCCCTGTCCATGCCTCGTTTGAACAATGTGTAATGTCGTTATAAGCCCTGCCAGACTTGGCATAGACTTACTTCTCCTTAATATTATGATACCACATTCTATGGGAGATGTCAAATGTTTATGTGAAAAAGTTAACGGATTTTTTTGCAGTTATAGTAAAATCCGAAAACAGGTTCACACGTGTAGCAGTGCCTGTTAGGCGGTGCCAGTCAGAACAGATAACTTCAGAGTTCGCACGACACCATGAATGTCCAAGTAATTACGGAATCTACTATAAAATGCTTGCATAGAAAAATGATTTTGTGGTAGAATTTGCCCTACAGTTAAATTAAAAATATCTATATCTATAG
>RKRR01000001.1 GCA_007571305.1 Candidatus Poribacteria bacterium
AGGCCGCTTTGTGACAGGGAGAAGCCCAAAAGGCACACAAGGTTTCCTGACACAACCTAACAGGTTATGCTACAGAAGAGCAGCATGCGTAAGTCCTATGTAATTTCTTTCGATACTTACGTTGGATGTTATTTTACAAGCTATGGTAGGTTGTGGAATTCCTTATACATCTGAATATCTCATAAGGCTTTGAGTCTAACGGATTTCTAAAGTAATGTAGACTTATTCATTCAACATACCCTAAATCCCGCAGCCGACCTTCCAAAATCTCCGTTTCCTCATCTGTGGCTTCTTGTGCCAAGAGGTGCTGATAATTAGAATTCATCAAAATTTCATCGTAAGCGTCGCGAAAACGATCTGGGTCCTCACAAACGAGATCCCCGCCGCTCAGTACATGCCGATACACGAACTCACCTGTTTGTTCATCTTCACGGTAGAGGGACTCGCCATCTGTCAGCGACCAGAGGCGCACGCCTTCCGAATACCTGTTAATCTCCACGTTGTCAACTGTCGTTCGAGATGTCACGCGATGGTGCGGCATTTCCAAGTTGTCCCGACTGAGGAACCCAATCCCGAAGAGACTATCCAACTCTGATAATACCAATCGGTTCGCATCAATTTCCGATGGAGACAATAGGTCTCGTCCGTATCCATGGTAGTCCACATCAATGCCCGCCAGATTTGTAATCGTTGGGAACAGATCGATCGCTGAAATTGGTGGATTCGGAAAGTCCAGATTTGTCACACCAGGGATATGCGCCAACAATGGTACATGTAGCACGTTCTGATTGAGTGTGCCGCCGTGGTCGGTAATTTCCTCACAGATACCTTCGCCGTGATCTCCGAAGATGAAAACCGCCCAGTCTGAGAGCCGAAGTTGCTTCAAAATTTCAACTAACTTGAATTCAAGTATATGCATCGCAGCGGCGTAATAGAACCGCAATGCCTCATCTATCCTACCGCGATCAACAAGTGATTTGAGACTCGGTGCCCCCGGGATCCCGCTCATACCGTAACCGCCGTGTGTATACCAGAAGTGCAGAAAGCAGAACTGGGGCATATCTGAGGGCTGCTTGAGTTGTGCAATCAAGTCCTCAAGCGAACCGAGGTGTTGCGCCTCCGACTTCGGGTCTACCGATGTGATGAACGGCTCAAAATCAAGAAAACGGAACACGTCCGGACGTTCGGAACGTCCCGTAATATGATAACCTGCGTCATGAAATATCTGAAACAGGTTCGGGATACCCTCAAACATCTTGAGATAGGTTTGTCCGTAGACCCCGTGTTCAAACGGGTAAAGTCCAGTAAAATAGGAGGTATGGGACGGACGGGTCGCGGGTGCTGGCACGAAAAACTTTTCTGCAAGCGAGAAGTCCTGCGTCAGTAGATCGAACTTTGGTGTATTGAAGAGCGAATTCGTCCGACTGAGAGCGTCGAATCTCCAACAATCAATTGAGATGAGTAAAAATTTATTGACAACATTCGTGTTCATTTTTATTTCTACCTTGCGGTTCAGTGGCGTGAGTGAGGTATTTGACGCGTTTTTCTGTAGAGTCACCTGCGTCGTTGTTGCGAGCTTGGTTTTCGTATTAATTTTTTAAAAAAAGCACTTTGAAATTTCCAGCGTACTTTAATCCATTAAACGGGTGTTATATTGCCGCTCGGTGTGCTGGTACCCACTGAACAGATCGGGTTGAAAAGGGGTAGATGTATAGATGTAGACGGCATCGCTATAGGGATCGTAAAGGATGACCTCTTCACATGCATCTCCGCAGACGTTCGCAGGAAAACAGTGATACCATCCCATCTTTCCACCGCTGGGGGGCGGCAGTTCAGGGAACTTCACTACCTTGTCTCCTGTGCTATTGTAAAGTGCAGCCGGGCTGTAAATCAATTCGTGAGTTTCGTCTCCATGCCAGCGGATAACTTCCAATCCTGTGTTGTTTGGCGTTTCATCGACATTAAACCTGTTTTTAATTTTACCGTTGTTGTCTACCACCATTAGGTCCGTGTGATGTCCGTTATAACGGACGACCAGGGCGTTCTCAAAGGTATCTGGTAATAATCTACCACATCGGATTTCTTGTCCATGCGGCACAACGTCAAAACCGAGTGAAAGAATTGGGTTGCCCTCGGCATCAAGTACCTGTCCACCACCGGAGACGATAGCCCGATTCTTGCCATTCCATTCGGAAACCAAAACTGAGTCCATATTGTCGCCAAAAAAGTGATTCCAGAGAACCGTGCCGTCGGCGGCGAGTCCAAAATTGCCGCCGTTGATTTCATCAACTCCGTCTCCATTAAAGTCACCGACTGCTGGGATATATGCGGAGTGCTTCGGATAGCGGAACCACTCATCGGTATACTGCCAGAGCAGTTCCAATTTGTGGTTAAAGGCAAGCAGATTTACCCCCACCTTCACGACAAAATCTTGTGGCTGTGCATTTCCACAGAGGTTGGCAATCATCAATCGCTGGTGGACGTAGTTGGAGATATGAAGTTCACCTTCAGCGTATGCATTACATTGACGTAACGCATCCGGTGCTGAGGTATGTTTGATTGCACCTGTAGCACCGTCTAAAATCATTAGACGAATTGTGGATAGATCCCATTTACTCACTTCTGGAGCATCCGTATCTACCCAGAAACAGATGATCTCTGCACGGCCGTCGGCATCTATATCGTGAATAGCGACAGGACCGGGGCGGTCGGGTGAATGGGTAGTTAAAGTGGTACCCTTCGCGTCTGCATCGCTGATTTCGAGATGCTTGTCACCGACAGACCATAAAGGTTCGCCTTCCAGTGTGAACGCACCGAGGAAACACGGATGAATGCCACCGAGCGATTTGTATACCAGAAAATCGACTGTTCCGTCGCCAGTCAGATCGCCGATTCGAATATCGCCACCCCATGAGTTTCCATCTGTTTCGTTCAGAAATGCATCTGGAATTGCGACCCGCTTGTAAAGCTGTGCTGATTGTGGAGTATCCATCTTTAAACAAATGCCTTGAAAATCCCAACATAGAGGGCGAGGACTTTCTCTGGATCGGGACCCGTATAGGCACATTCATTGGATATATAGCCTGAGAAACCGGTACGGTCGAGCCATTGGAACATCTGTCGGTAGAGGTCGAACGTTCCTGGCTCTTCCACTCGGTGCGTATGAACTGCAGTAATGTGCGAACCTACACGCGAAAACAGGGGATCGATACTTCCCGCATCGCAACCGACGAATTGCGAATTAAAAACAAAACCGACGTTCGGGAGATTCACGCCTTCTATGACTTCCATCGCCGAATCTGGATCTGTGAATGAGCCGTGCATTTCAATAGAGACAGTAATATCTTTTTCAGCCGCGTAAGCACCGAGAGCCTTTAGTCCATCAGTGACGTAACCGACGACAGCGTCGCGATTCTCCTCGGTATAGCGGTCGCCGAGCACTCGGACGTGATCACAACCCATAAATTCCGCCATATCAATTACGCGTGTAACGCGTCGGACGGTCTCCTCACGGGCACCGGCGTTTTCAGAGTGAAAATTTTGGCAGCTCGTGAGTGAGGAAATCACAACATCACTTGCGTCGACCTGTGCCTTGAGTCCGTCCCAAGCCTCTCTTGGCGTATCCCACTCGAATCCGTGTTTCTGCTTGTAATCCATCAACAATTCTACACCGTGATAGCCTGTAGCGGCAGCGGTGTCAAGTATACGTCCGAATTCCCACTCTTGACAGGTTTGATAGGTATTCAATGACCATTTCATTTTTTTATTTTCCTTGCAGTTCAATGACGTGAGATGCGTATTTGAAGCACCTTTCCGTAGAGTTGTCCTCCACTTCAGTTACGGGCTAAGTTTTCGTTATAGTGGATTCCGTAATTACCGATACACTCGTATCGTCGTGTGAGTTATGAAGTTATCTAATGGCACAGGAAACCAACGGTCTCCTATGCTACAAATGTGAAGTTATTTCGGATTTTACTATAAAGGTGAATCTCTCGACTGAAGACTATTCTTCTGATTACTGGCTACTGATTGCTACTCCTGTATTGGAATGGGAAACCAGATCCCTCCAGTTTTTGCCGTTAGTGCTCTATGCGTCGTATGATTAATACCGATAACATCTACGGTGATGTTGTTCTGAAAGCACTGTGCTAACACTTCTGGTAGTGTGTAAGATCCTTTGCTTGCTTCATCGGTGACAAGAATGAACCGACGGTTCACGCCTTCTCGGAAATTGACGCGGCGGATCGTCTTTATGATCGCGTTGTGTGCCCGTTCATCACCCGCAGCGGCAACAACGTGTGAGGTCAAGAGCCGTTTATATCTCTCACTGTCTCGCGTTTGCGGATGGATAACCGTATCGCCTTCAAGATACCTAAAGATAACGATGCCGAGCGTAAAGTCAACCCCTTTTTCCTCAAACACCGATACCATCCGATTGAGCTGCCTGCCGACTGCCCGGATATTATCTATCATGCTCCCACTAATGTCAAGCAGAAAAACGAGATCAACAGCTGTTTCGGTTTTGCTGTCAGCGACACTCTCCGCGATCCCCTCTAACGCTTCTCCCATCCGTGCGTCTCTATCAATTGGTGGTGCAGGGTTATTATCCGTCGTTGTATTCAGCGCAGTCTCTCCTTGGACGGTTTTGGGTTTGGGAGTGATTGTAGGTGCCTGTGTATTTGCAGTCGCAATCGTTTTCCATGCAGGGGTCTCTGTAGTATGTTCGCGGAGAGATGTTTCAGCCAACGGTAGCCTGGCATCTGTCCTCAGCACGGGAATAGAGGCACTGGACGGGGTTGGCGGGACCGAATGCATTCGCTTTGCAATGTCTTGGTTAACGGCGGGTGAGGTTTTGGAACGCGCAGGTGTTGACCGCCGCGTCGTTGGCATAGAACGTTTGCGAGTACTACTTACGTGAAAACGTTGGAGAGATGCTACTGAGATGGCTTCCGAAGTAAGCGGTTCCGAAGGTTGCATCTGTCGATACCACTGAATATAACTGAGACCTATAAGTCCTATCGCAATGGCATGTAGAACCAACGAAACCAGAAAGGCACGCCGAGTCTTCCTACGCCTATGGTATCTAAAGTGCTGGAATTTATCTGAATAGGTATCGAGCAGCATATTCCGTTTCCCCGCTACGAGATAGTCTAAACAGTTGAGATCGTCCCTTGATTCCCATCAATCCGAAGCATCTGTCCATCAGCGATACGGCGAGTTGCGTTCGGGATGTTCGCGACTGCGGGCACACCATACTCTCTCGCAACGACTGCACCGTGTGACAAGATCCCACCGCGCTCCATCACCAATCCCGCTGCATGAAAAAAAAGCGGTGTCCATGCAGGATCGGTTGAGGGACATACCAAAATGTAATCTCTGTCGGATGGGCACACATCTGACGGGGTCAGAAGCACACGGGCTTTTCCTGTCGCAACACCCGCCGAGACACCCACTCCTGTATATGTACCCACCGAATCAATTGACATTGATGTACCAATCTGATCCAACGAATCGCTGAAAATGACATCTGGCACCTCAATCTGTAGGACCAGTTCACGTCTCATTTTGCGTGTGGTGATGATATCACTGAGTGCCTCGCCGTTTATGAGTTGTCGTAATTCATCAGGCACGAGATAAAAGATGCCGCTCTCGAGTTGATAACGGCGATCCAGTTCAAGCAGAGAACGTCGGATCTGTTCATAACCGAGCATTAGGTAAAATTTCGCAGTCTCCCTGAAAGGCATGTAAATTCTCGCGAAGTCCAGTTCACTCTCAATCTGTTTTCTTAAACCCGTTTTATTTCCGAGACGTGTGGCGAGTTCCTTTTCTCCAGATTCACGTTGCTCTATCTGTTGAGCATTATCGCCCTCGGAAGGAGAGACTCCAGCGTTTTCTTGCTGGAAAGAGGCAATCATCTGTTCAATATAGGTAGTATCTTCGCGCCAACGGGGCTGCGCTAATTCAAACTCATCGACGGCGCGATGTCCGTAATCTTTTAGGAAATCGGTAAGGGTCATGTCTCCTGTTGCCACTTTCCACAATTTCGACGCAAGCCGCGGGTGGGCTTGGGGAACAATAGTTTCAACCTTGAGATTGCCAGAAACCTCGCTAATAAGTCTGTTCACACGGATTTTAGTTTCTGTTTCACTGAAGCACTTCTGAAGAGCCGCCTCCAATCGTTGAAGTGAAAACCCCGCAAGGAGTGTAGCGATAAGGGCTTTCGGTGCAAAGTCATCCAGTGTTTTCACGCGCCATTCTTCAAACTTCTCCACTAATTCCACATCTGTTAGATCCGAATATGGAATATCTCGTTCTGCTTCTACTTCCTCCTGAAACGCCGGGAACACCTCTTCAGTTAACAATAGAGCAAAGTTGGAACGGTACTTACGTAGACGCATTTCTGCTCTGATCATACGAATGATGTGGAGCGGTAGTTTCAACCAAAATGAGGCGTTACTCCGCGTAATATCAGTTTGTGCCTGCGCATACATCGCCTCTTGTGGATTTTGCTTCAAGGCGTTAAAATCGTGAGCGAAGGGAAAACCGTCGAAATGGAGTTCCGCCTCACGGTTCAAATTAACATAAATCCGTCCACAAATGAGGTCGAGAATTCCCTCATTATTGACCCGCTCACTCGGATAAAACCCCAAATCTCGATACGCTTTACCTAACCCACCGGCACCCGACATAAATTTCTTCATAATCTCCCATGTTATCGGGAGTGGAGCCGGTAGTACCTCCGCGATGTTGTGGTGACACCAAACAGTCTCGTGTCCTTCGACACATGCTTTCAGTATCTGAATCTCCTCTTGACGGATTTCTTCAACGACTTCATTATCAATTTCTGATCCGGAATGTGCCTGCTCAAGAGGCATCGTGGATTTGGGGGATGTGGTGATGTAGCGGGATTGCAACAGGACAAATTGCCCGTTTGCAAGTGCCCATTCAATATCCATCGGTTGTCCATAGTGGGTTTCAACCTGCATGCCAAGCTGCGCGAGTTCCTTGAGTTGCGCGTCCGTTAGGCTCGGAACATCTTGCTGCGTAGAGGGTACCTCGCTTACGCCAACGGCAGTTACCATTTCGCACTTCGTGGCGACGTTTCTTTCCAAAATTTCGCCTGTTTCCCGCGACACTTGAAAACTATCAGGCGTGATAGCACCCGATACAACCGACTCACCCAACCCCCAGTTCGATTCAATAATAGAGGCATTCGCATTGAAAGGAGCAACGGTAAAAAGGACACCAGAGACATCTGCCTCGCACATTTCTTGAATGATGACTGCCATCGCCAGCCCTTTATCGGAGATCTTCTGCGTCTGCCGATAAGCGATGGCTCGTTCCGACCAGAGTGATGCCCAGCATGCTTTGAGCGTATTTAAAAGTTCATCAGGGGTTACATGCAGAAACGTATCCTGTTGCCCCGCGAAACTCGCCTCTGCCAGATCCTCCGCTGTGGCACTGGAACGCACTGCAAACGTAGTTGTCTGCAATTTTCCTCGTGCCGCGTGGATTGCTGTGATGAGTTTTGGCAACAGTTCAATATTTTTAACGTTCCTTTCGTTCTGCTCGGATAAACCTTGAACGGACAGTCGATAGGCATCCGTGGTGACACAAAAACCGTTTGGCACTCGAAACCCCGACCGCGTCAGTTTTCCGAGATTCAATCCTTTTCCGCCGACGCGGGGCAAGTCAGTATCATCGATTTCTGAAAAGTGTTTGATAAATTGCATACGCTTAGGTTGGTCTGTTAAAGGTGGAAGCAGTGAAAATAGTATATCAGAATCTATCTGCCGAATGCAAATGGGTTTGGGGCTGCTTTTTATAGGGTAAAAGTAAGGTGGGCTTAGCATAGAGGCTGGTTACCAGACCAACCTCTACAACACTAAAAATAACAGAGACATGGAACGAGCGTTAGTGATCATCGTGTTCATCATGATCGTCGTCTTTATCGTGATCGTCATCCCTGTCGTCGTGTTCATCTTCTTCGTCATGATCGCCATCATGCGGAACGATATCGTCGTGGTGATCGTCGTGGTCATCATCCCTGTCGTCATGTTCATCTTCCTCGTGATGATCGTGATGATCGTGATGGTGCGGGACGATATCGTCTGGGGGATCCTGCTGATTAATCCAATTGATGATGGTTTGAAGTTGGGCATCAGATAGCGGATCACGAGGAGGTGGAGGCATTTTGCCTTCAACGACTTTTTCGACAATCTCACTCTCCGCAGCATCTCCTGGAATGAAAACGGGACCGTGCGCACCTCCTGCTATAAACGATTCGTATGTCCTGAGATCTAAACCGTGAGGTCCATCGGCAACGTGACACCCCGCAAGCGCACATCTCGCAGTGAGAATAGGCAGAATGTTCTGTTCAAAGGAGGCCTCAGTGTCGGTAGATTTCATAACTTCCGTGGCGTGTGATATACGATCGGGCGTTAGGATATGACCGCTATCTCGGGTACATCCAAGCATGCAAAACAACAAACCAATAGTGACTAAGAAAAATTTTTGTCTACCTAAGTTCATCAATCTTTGGGCAGGGGCCTCCTCGCTCTTAGGCAAGGGAGGAATGCCCACTCCTATAGTTGAAATTAAGGCGTGTCAGTATTCTGAAGTCAGAACATTTACTCTTTACTGTTAACCCAAGTTGCCAGTAAATAATAAGTTGTAAATCCATGGGCACTCCTTTAGAATGTTTCTATCCCAAAAAACAAAGGGAGCCCTCCACGGACTTGACTATTGTAGCAGTTCATACGATTTGTGACGACTTTTTATAATAAAACCATGTGAGTTTGATAAATAAAAGTCTATTTTTGTAAAAAGAGAACCCCTTTGGTATAATGAAGTTTTCAATAATGTTCACCCCAAAGGAGTTCGCTGATGCGTATCCTAACACTTTTCTGTAAAAGAGACGACTTTTTTCTTCTGTATGAGAAATGGAAACCGGCAACACTTTATGATAC
>RKRR01000085.1 GCA_007571305.1 Candidatus Poribacteria bacterium
ATAGTAGAATCCGAAAATAAATTTACACTTGTAGCATAGCCTGTTAGGCTGTGCCATCAGATACATATAACTTCAGAGTCCACACTCCGCTACAAATGTCCAAGTAATTATGGAATCTACTATAACAATTAGGAGGAGTTTGTTCGGCTCTCATCAGGATGGAGCCCCTGATATTTATGCGGCGGATGTTCGGGTCCCCTCCTATAGAAGAGGGACGCAAATGTCAATGTATTTTCATAATTCACCATAAAAACTGTGGAGTAGAATTAATGCATACAATCCATTCCACTTTGACAGAAGAGGAGAAGTGGTATTTCGATTTACACGGATTTCTCGTTTTACGGAACGTTATCCCAAAGGACAGCATTAAAGAGATGCTAAAGGTGCTTCAACATTGGCTGACAATTGATGAAGTCGATATTCCGCCCCCGCTCCATCGCGGACGACAGGAGCCTTGCAAGACACACATCGGACATATCCAGTATGGGCACCGTCTCTTTGAAGACCTTGCCATGAATCCTGACATCATGCGAGTTGTAGCGGGATTAACAATGAATGCCCCGCGTCTGTTTCACTGCAATTTCACGATGATGACGAAGCACGATGCCCTCCAACACTTTCATCGGGACGACAGCGGGTTCAAATTCCCGCCAGGGTTTCGCAACCCACACAACGATTACCAAGCCGCCGCTGGTCATATCTATTGCAGCCATATTGCCACGTGGGTCGCACTCATAGATGTCCCCCCCGGCACCGGTTTTTGCCTCGTCCCTGGCAGTCATAAATCTCTGTTCCAGACACCAGAAAACCTGCCCGTGAAGCACGACCCGCCCACCTCAATTACGTTACCGATGGAAGCGGGTGATGTGGCGATCTTCTCAACAAATCTGCTCCATGATGCGAGTCCTTGGACAGAGGATTATCCGCGGATGAACATCTTTCAACGCTATCAATTAAGTGTTTACTTCAATGAAACAGGAAAGGGTGGATATCCGTTTGACGAACATCGCGATAAAATTTCGGATGCACAGTATGAATTAGAATCGTTATCAAAAGAGGTAAAAGCGGCGGTAAAACCCGTTTTACCGAATGGAGGTGCAGAATGCGTTTAGAAGGAAATATCTGTATTATTACTGGGGGTGGCAGCGGTATCGGGCGTGGTGCCGCCCTTGGAATGGCGCAAGAGGGCGCAACAGTTGTCATTATTGGTAGAACAGAATCGAAGTTAGAATCCGTAAAAGAGGAAGTTGCGGCAGCGGGTGGGACGGCGGTAAGTTACGCCCTTGATGTCGCTGACTATAATGCTGTTGAACAGATGGCTGCCGATGTTCTTGATAAGTTTGGGCGGATCGATGTGCTTGTGAACAATGCCGGACACAGTTCACAGCATCGACGCCTCCTCAACACGCCCCCTGAGGAGATGCGTTCGGTTATTGATTCAAATCTAATGGGGACATTTTTCTGTACGAAAGCGGTTGTGCCAGCGATGCTGGCAGCGAAATCGGGGACGATTATTAATATCTCGTCGCTTGCGGCGGTCACCCCAGGGCCGTTCAGCGGCTTTGCCTACGGCGCAGCGAAGGCGGCGGTTATCAATTTCACTGAATTTCTCAACGCCGATTTACGGAATACAGGTATCCGAGCAAGCGTTGTTGTCCCGGGTGAGGTCGCAACACCAATTCTGGACAAACGCCCGATTCCACCGGACGCTGCAGCACGAGAGACAATGGTAGATGTCGACGAGACTTCAGCGGCGATCCTCTTGATTGCAACATTACCACAGCGGAGCAATATCCCGGAGTTAGTCATTCGTCCGACGATGCATCGCAACATGACAGGTGAAATCGTGGAATTGGATGATTGATTATTGATTATAGATTGTTGTTTGCGGATAGTACCGTGCCCATGCGAACCAATAGATATTGACAGCAGGGAGCCGCTCTAAGCGCGAGCCTCTACCCTTACCTGATACCGCCTCACCTGTAATGAGATTCCAACGTGTTGCGGTATCGTCTTCTGCAAAGTGTCCGTCTTTCTGGCGAAAGGTGCGGATTTTCCCTGCCACGTCCCGCTTGAAGACTGCCGTTGCGAACGACGTTTTATCGTGAAAAATGAGCAGGGACACCCCAGCGAGTATATCATTGATGATAGCGGTTTCCGTAAAGTGTATCAGTGGATATGCGCGAAACTGCATATCGTCCCCTTTCGCTGGTGCTTGAACACCGATCACAAGGGATTTACTCAGCAGTCTATTATCGGTGTAATTCATCCCGCTGACACCAGCACGTTGGCTGGCATGGTAGTCAGCATAGACATCTTGGTTTATGCTTTCGCGCATGCCATCCCTGGTAGGTACAGACAATACCTGGGTCTCTGGATAGTTTAGCTGCCATGTTTTCCACGCGATCTGTGGCATAGAAGCGAGGGGTTTCAATTGCTTACCGGTGAGCGGACCCTGTATCGCCTCCCCGGTGATATGCGACCAAAGGGAACGGGTCTGATAGTCATACATCACCAACGCGTCCCGCCACAATTTACCGCTAACACCAAATGTATACGTCTTACCGTCAATATCCCGACTATACACGATAGCCGTATTGCAGAGCGGTCACCATGTGGTAGCGATGCTCATTCCGCCTACAACATCGTTGACGATCTCGTGTCCGTTTAGCAAGTAAAGCGAATAGGCATGGCTTTCACCATTGAAGGTCACGCCGATGATGGGGGCATTTGGGTTTAATTTCGCCGCACCGGCAGCAACGAATTGCGGATCGATGATAGCAGGAATTGCATCGAAGGGCAGTAAGGTCCGGATTTCGTCGCCGCTATAATCTTCGGCACTTGCATAGGCAGTGATGGCAAGTAATAGTATGAGAATGAACTTGTAGTTTTTCATGATTAAAGTCCTATTTAGAAGTTTGTGTTTTTAATTGAATGCTTTAAATATGTCGTTTGGAAAATTATAACATAAATCAGAACCGCACACCAATCTCACATCCTTGGACACAACCTCTTAAAAGTTGTCACAAAACATCAACCGTGCTATAATGCCCACAAATAACAGCACAATCCCCAAAGGAATGCCAAAATGAACGAAACATCAATTGAACTCCTCAAATCACTGACACAAGCAGATGGAATCCCCGGTTATGAAACAGAAGTCCGCGAGATTTTTCGTGATACTGTTACTGGCGTTGGTCCAATGGGAACAGACAGATTAGGGAGCATCTTCTGCACGCGCCCTGGAAATGCTGAATACCCACGGATACTACTTGATTCACATTTAGACGAAATCGGCTTCGTTGTGCAAAGCGTCACAGATAACGGGTTCGTCAAATTTCTGCCTCTCGGTGGATGGTGGGCACACACGCTCTTAGCACAACGTGTCACGATCACAACAAAATTGGGGAAAGTGCCTGGAGTGGTCGGCTCAACGCCACCGCACCTACTCTCAGGATCGCGCGATAAGGTTTTAGACATGAAAGACCTTTTTATCGACATGGGCGCAGAAAGCGAAGAACAGGCGGCAGAGGAATTTGGTGTGTTACCCGGATGCCCAATTGCACCCTATGGACCCTTTATGCCATTGAAAAATGACAAATTGTTCTCTGCCAAAGCCTTCGATAATCGTGTCGGTGTTGCAATTGTAATTGAGGCACTCTTGCGACTTGATGAACATCCGAATACTGTGATTGGATCAGGAAGCGTTCAAGAAGAAGTAGGACTACGAGGTGCAAGGACGGTAGCCGCAAGTGTGGAACCCGATCTTGCAATTGTGCTTGAGGGACCGCCTGCTGATGATACCCCAGGATTAAGCGTCGGTGCGACACAAGGGAAACTTGGCGGCGGTGTACAAATTCGGATAATCGATTCTTCAATGATCGTCAATCCAAAGTTGGCAGATTTTGCAATTGAGACAGCAAAGCGACATGAGATACCGTATCAACTTGGGGTGCGTCAGTCGGGTGGAACGGATGGTGGTGCAATTCATCAATCCGGCAGAGGTGTGCCATCCGTCGTGCTTGGTGTGCCGTCGCGTTATATCCACAGCCACGTCTCAATAATTAACATTGATGACTACAACGCCGCATTGGATTTGACAATGCACCTTGTGCGGGAGATTGATGCGTCTGCTCTGGAAGGATTTTTGTTCGGTTAGATATTCAGCTCGTTCCGCTGTATGTTTGTTTTAGAGTCACGCACTTCATTATTGGAGGATAAGTAATGGCAACCTTACCGAAAATCTCGTTTTGTAATCATCAAATCAGTAAGTTGGTGATTGGGGATAATCCAATCTATGGCTATTCCCACTTCAACCAACTCCTTTCGCAGCACCAGCAGGAATATCATACACCCGAACGGGTGGTGGCAACACTCAAACGAGCAGAAGAAGCAGGACTGAATGCGTGGCAGAATAGCTTAACGGAACGTTCGCTTTCTGACCTGCAGCGGTACCGAAATGAGGGGGGCACAATGAATTGGTTTTGCCTCAGTCCGGGCGGACTCTGGTATGATGAACCGGATGCCGTCTTTGAAGCCGCAAAGCATGATCCATTCGGTATGGCACCGCACGGCGGAGGCGTTGGTCAGAGGTGCTTACGCGAAAACAGACTCGATCACCTGCAAGATATTCTCAAACGGGTCCGTGATACCGGAGCTCTCGTTGGCTTATCTGTCCATGATCCGAGACTCTTACATATCGCTGAAGACGAGGATTGGGATATAGACTATTACATGACCGGACTTTACAACCTTCACGGAGGTGCTGACAAGTTCAGGGAGAAATTCGGCTACGCGCCCCTCGGCGAAATCTACGCGCGGGAAGATCGCGACGACATGTGTAAAGCGATACAGCGTACAGATAAGCCATGCCTCATCTTCAAGGTACTTGCAGCAGGCAGAGTCATCGGAAATCCAAATCAGATTCGTGAAGAGGTGAAATTCGCAATAGAAAATACCAAACCTATTGATCCGCTTTTGCTCGGCATGTATCAACAATTCGGCGATCAGATCGGTCAGAACGCACAGTTGGTCACCGAACTCTGTGCAGAATAACTATCAAGTATCATCAAGAAGTGAAATGGAAATCGACTCGCACACGAAAACTTTTCAGTTTCAAATAATGAAACTTATCCGCAAGGTATAATTAAAAAATGGAGGCTGAAAAATGGAGATGCGAACGTGTGGAAAATCTGGAATTGATATCTCAACAATGGGCATTGGATGCTGGTCATACGGTGGTGGCGATTATTGGGGCCCACAGGCACAATCGGATGTCACCGCTGTTGCCAATGCAGCATTGGATGCTGGCATCAATTTTTTCGATACAGCGGAAGGATATAACGACGGGCGAAGTGAGGAAGCACTTGCAGTCGCATTGAAAGACAGACGGCATGAGGCGATTATCGGCACGAAGGTCAGCAGACCTGACCCCGCTACGATCCGTGAACACTGTGAGGCGAGTCTTCAACGATTGCAAACGGATTATGTTGACATCTATATGGTTCATTGGCCCGACGATGAGATTGCCATTGATGAAAGTATGGCGGAATTGACACGTTTGCAGGAGGACGGACTTATCCGTGCCATAGGCGTAAGTAACTTCGGAGTGGAGCAACTCACAGCGGCTCTCAACACGGGTGCGTCTATTGCTGTGAATCAACTCTGCTACAACCTTCTATCGCGGGCGATAGAGCCGGAATTGCTTCCGCTGTGCCGAGAGCATAACGTCGGCATTTTGGGATATATGCCGCTACTACAGGGAATTTTGACAGGGCAGTACAAAAGCGCGGAGGAGATACCACCGGTGCATTCTCGATTCCGTCATTTTCGAGAGGACCGGGCTCAGGCTTCACACGGCGAAGAAGGTGCCGAGCAAGAAATGTTCGAGACCTTAGAGGCTATTCGGCACATCGCGGAATCCGAACAGATCCCGATGAGTCGGTTGGCTATTGCGTGGGCGATGGCCCGACCCGGTATCACATGTATGCTCGTCGGCACCCGAAATATAAATGAATTGACGGAAAATCTGCACGTCGTTGAATACATCCCGTCTGCTGATGTCATTGAGAGCCTTGACACAGTGACGGCACCGCTTTTAGAAAAAATGGGAGCAAATCCAGACTATTTTACAGGGGCACGCATTCATTAGTCTTGCACCAGCCAGGGCATTCTGGCCCACAGGCAGTTAGAGAGGGAGGAATTTGTGGTGGCACAGTTAGGTAAATTTAACAAAGACTTGGGCAGTCCGTTGGGAACAGCACCTGGGGATATCACGCAAACAAACGCTGATGGCAAACCGGTTATTCCGCTAACGCAGGAACAGAAATATCTGTTTGATAAGAACGGATGGCTTTTGGTTCCAGGTATCCTGACAGAATCCGAGATCGAGGAGATGAGCGACTTCTGCTACCGTTTAAAACACGATCCCGAAACAATCCCCCAACACCATCGCTCAACTTACGGGGGTCCCTTGGAGAAGTTAACAGACCATCCGGTCGTCGTGGCATTCGGAAACGAATTTCTCGCGTCGTCCTATCTCACATCGGATACCTGTTACGGGTTTCGAATGGAGATGAGTTTTTTGGCATTGCGTTCCACAACGGACGAAACGCCTTTCAAATTCCATGCCCATAACGGCAATGGTATGTTACGTCTGCCGGGAGACTGCCATCAATATTCATGCCTTCCCGGTCAAGCCTACAGTGGTTTGACGCGCGTTGTCTGGGAACTTAATCCCGTGGAGAAAGGTGACGGCGGTACGATGTTCATCACAGGAAGCCACAAGGCTGCTTATACGGCTCCAGAAGGTGCTCATACACAAGGTTGGGAGTTCTGGGACACCTATTCCTGCCCAGCTGGATCTGTCATCATCTTTACAGAAGCAATTACGCATAGTGGACAGCCGTGGCAAAATCCCGACACCGATCGCGTAGCAGTTTTCAACGCTTACAACTCGGTAGACAAACGGTGGAGTCTTTCAAAGCCTCCACAGGCACAGCTTGACGAAATGCCACCGAAACGCCAGACCCTCTTCCGGGATGCTTACGTAAAGGGCAACGTAACCGGCACCAAATTTGACATGGCACTATGAACAACCGTTAGCAGTCATTTGTAGGAGCGAGTTGGGTTCGCCCTCCTTTCAATTAAAATAACCCAAGTCGCCACCGTGTCGCATAACCTGTTAGGTTATGTAGCTTAAGCACGCAGGAAACCCACAGTCTCCTACGCTACGAAATGCCTCGGAACCGCAAGGAAAACTAAAAAAAATGACACCGAAACAACGCTATCTGTTTGATGTAACTGGATACCTTCATTTGGAAAATGTTATTACCGGCGACGCTTTGGCGGAAGCCGCTGAGGCGGCTGATAGGTACATCATAACCCCTCCTGATGAGCTGCCTCCGGGCTTTGAAATACAGGGGCTCCATCAGCACGGGTTCGCTTTCGATAAATCACTTGAACGTTTAACGGTGCACAAGGCGATATGGCCGATTATCAAAGAACTAACAGACAATCAGCCACGATTCGGTAGGGGTTCCTTGAAGCACGACAAGCACGATTTGTGGGAGACTGGTGAACGCGCAAAAGTGAATCCGGGCGGATTGCATTGTGCTCGTGACGATTACGGGTGGTATAGCACCCGCTATGAAATTGATAACGGACGTATCTACTGCGATAACTTCGTCTGTTTCCCGTATTTTACGGATGTCTATCCGGGAGATGGTGGACTTATCGTAATTCCGGGTTCGCATAAGAGCGAGTTTAATCGACCGGAGCAGCTACTGATACTTGACGAAGAGGATGGTATAGATCCACTTGACGACCCTGTTTTCATCAATATTACACCAAAAGCAGGCGACATCGTAATTATTTCGGAGTTGCTAACGCACGGTGTCCTCCGATGGAAGCCGAAGGATCGGGATCGAAGGTTTCTCGTCCTACGGTATTTCCCTCAATACACTGGTAGACATAACTTTCCGGAACCTATTTTGGATAGATTATCTCCAGAGACATTGGAATTGGTAGAATCTGCGGCGTATGGTCATACCAAGGAAATTGTGAAGCAGGATGAGGTTGCACTGACGGTTTAAGGATGATCAGATGTGTCTACAAAGTGCCGAATTAACATCAAATGATACACAGTATTGGGTGGGATCTATGGCACTATAGTAGGATATTTTCCCGAAAACATGTTACTTCAATAAATATGCAAGAGATTTGGTTATAGGTAGAAACAAACGACAACATATAAGGAGGAGAAAGAGGCGATGAAGAAAGAACAAATTGTTTCCCAAGATCCACGCGTGATGCACGGCACCTTAGTTTTCGCTGGCACTCGCGTGCCAGTTGAAAGCCTGATTCAACACCTGATTGCAGGCGACTCGCTTGATATATTCCTTGACGATTTCCCGACAGTCTCACGTGAGCAAGCAGTGGCTTATTTGCATAAGCATTTGTCAACTACAAATTACTTGCGACATTAATTCGGTTTTGTGCCCGCGCGAGTGCCGCTTCTGCCCGCGGACGATTCAGATCCGGCGCGTGTGCTGTGAGTTGTGCTTGTGCGCGTTCGAGCGCGTTTTCAGCACGTTCCACATCGATCTCCGATGCCCACTCCGCCGTTTCAACTAAGACGGTGACACCTGTGCGGAGCACCTCAAAGACACCGCCGCTTGTCGCCATTAACTGTGGTGTCTCCGATTCACGAATGCGGATCTCACCCACCCCCAAGGCAGTGAGAAACGGAATGTGTCCGGCGAGAATTTGAAAATTCCCTTCAACTCCCGGTGCGTTAACGCTCGTCACATCGCCTTCGTAAACCAACTGTTCCGGTGTCCGAATTTCAAGATGAAAACTTCTATTTAACATATCTACTCTGTGTTAGTCGTCAGCCGGTAGTTTTCAGTTATCAGTTAAG
>RKRR01000184.1 GCA_007571305.1 Candidatus Poribacteria bacterium
CGGAGAGAAAAAGCAAGATTTACGCCTGTCAGAGAGGGAATACCATTGCGATGCCTGCGGTTTCACTGCAGACCGCGATGTCAATGCTGCAATAAACCTCAGGTCCCTCGCTGTCGGATAGACAGAGAGGTAAAACGCCTGTGGAGTCCAAGTAAGTCCTCAGTGAGAGGCACGAGAGACGGAAGCAGGTATCACAAAGGAGGAGTTGCGTGTTTCTAAAGAAGCACACGACTTTAGACGTAGTGAGTATCACAAAAAATATATATCAGATGCTCATCATAATCCTGGCGGTTTGTCTAATTTCCGCGACTGCCTTTGCCGTCGATCATGTCCTGATCATTGGCGGTGTTGCTGGTGAAAAATCCTTTTACGATGCATTCTGGGGTGCTACTTCTCGATTCCATCATCTACTCACGGATGAATACGGCTACACTCCTGACCAGATTACTTTTCTCTTTGAGGATATGGGGGATAGAGATCGCGGTAGTCAAGGCTCGTTAGAATTGGTTGACGCGGGATCAACTCGCGAACAGGTTTTAGCCGCGTTTGATCACCTCGCGAAGACGGTACAACCCTCGGATCGGTTTCTATTGTTTATGCTTGGGCACGCCTCCCGTACCGGTAGAGGCAGTGCCAAATTTAATCTGCAGGGAAGAGATATTACTGAAGCAGAATATGTAACGCTCATTAAGAGTATTCCTGCGGAGAATCAGATTTTAATTTTCGGTTTTCCCTATAGTGCGAGGCTTGTGCCGCCGCTGAGCGGACCGGGACGCATCATTCTTACCTCGAGTTCAGCAAATGAAGGCTATTCGCTACAGGCAGGATTTGGACATGTCTTTGTTGGTGCTTTCTCTGCCGCAGGTAACGATATAAACAGTGATGGTGATATTTCACTGTTGGAAGCGTTCTTATCACTGCAGGCACTGACAAAGGAATGGTATGAGAAAGACGGAACGATTCAGTCTGAACATCCACACCTTGATGATAACGGTGATGGAAACGCCACTCGAAATCTAACGATTGACCCTGAGGTTCCCCCTATAGAGCGAACAGACGATGGCGCACTTGCCGAAAAGACTTTCTTAGGAAAACGTCGTTCCGTTTTACCGAGCACCCCGTCCGCATCTGAACCTGAGCCAGAGGTATTCAGCGATGCCGACGGGTCGCCAATTGAACCTTCCGAAGATCACGAACATGGAAACTTACCTGCTTCGACTGCCGCTCGTACCCCTGAGAACCGTTCGTCGGCACTGCCTTACGACTATATCAGTGCGGCAGACGAGGAGGTCATCCAGAAAGCCATTGACACTGCCCCCTCTCAAAAGGACTATCCCGAAGACGGTGCTGTTGTTCTCTGGGAGAGCGTTGATGTTGACATCGATGAAAAAAGTCGGTATATCTATTCTACACGGCGCGTCGTCAAAATCCTCAATGAAGATGGCGCAGCTCTCGGCGAGATTAGCATCCCTTATATGCGTGGAAAAGACGATGTCACTATCCATCATGCTCGTACATTGACTCCGGATGGTAGGGTAGTTGAATTGGATTTGAATGAGATTGTAATGAATGTCCCACCGCCGAGTGCTGTGGATGCGGGTTTATACGTTGATGCACGCTTGATGTATTTCACACTTCCAGAAATCTCCGATGGTTGCATCATAGACTATGCCTATTCCACGAACAATCTTGGACACGTCATGCGAGGCGAGTTTTGGCGAAAAGTCTATTTTCAAGGCTCACAACCGGTGCGATACTACCGGTTCACCGTACATATCCCTAAGAAAAAGCAGCTCTATTATCAGGTTTCGGGCGCATCGGCTGTAGGCAACACTTCAGATTTGCCAGAGCAGCCCAGAGGCACTGAATTAAAAACCTTTCTTGATATTGAACCCGCAATTACCGAGAATAACTACATCCGCTCCTATACCTTTGAAGTGCGTGATGTACCGCCGTTAAGAGAAGAATACCTGATGCCAGCTCCCCAGGATCTCGCTTATAGCATTAGCATCTCCTCTATTGATTCTTGGGATAAATTAGTGACGTGGTACGCAACACTCATTCGGGAACAGGACACCATTACACCAGAAATTACAAAGAAGACGGAGCAAATCCTCCGCGGTGCCTGGTCCCGAAAGGAGAAAGTGAAGAGGCTTTATGAATACGTCGCCACGAATATCCAGTATCTCGGCTATGAACTCGGTATCTGGGCGATTAAGCCTTACCCAGCGGACTTCGTTCTGAAGGTAGGAAAAGGGGATTGTAAGGACAAAACGACACTTCTCTCCACGATGCTTTCATCTGCGGGTATTAATTCCTATCCTGTTCTCATTTCAGCTGGCGATACACGCGGTGTTAACGCCCACCTCCCCGATGGGGGTTCGGAAGTCGAGGCGGTTCCTTCGCTTGCTTATTTCAATCACATGATTCTTGCTGTTGAGGGGAATAAAGATGGTGAATTCATCTGGCTCGATCCGACTGCAGAGACGTGTGCCTTTGGTGATTTCCCTGCCGGTGACCAAGACAGATGGGCACTTATCATCAACCCGCGGTTTCTAAGGGAAAATAGAGCATCTGAAGTAGAGGATTCAGATGATACTGCATCAGTAGAGAATATGGAAAATCGGCTTTACCTCTTTCGGAGGAGTCCTTCTATAGAAGCGACATCAAATCTGAAACGGGTGCGCACCCACATAGAGGTAAAAAGCGATATGAGCGTCTCTGTTCATCAAGAGTTGAGGGGGACAGGGATTTTCAACATGAAGTTTCGGAGTCAACTCGCACACCTGCAGACTTCCGAGGAGAAGGCAGAGTTCTTCCACAAAACGTTGGAATTAGACGAACGTGCGAAAGTGACGGGTGTTGAGGTCTCTGGTCTATCGAAGTTAGAGGAGGAATTGAAGGTTGAAGTTACGTGGACCTGTAAGGAGTATCTGTATGCGATCGGGAGTCAATTTATCCTTGAATTGCCGATTGTCAAACATCCGTATGCGGAGTTATTGAGCGAGGAACGCCGTATGTATCCCGCTGACATTGGCAAAGCACTAACGCTTGAAGACGAGATCAGCGTCAGCACGGAGGCACCCTTTCGGATTGGTAGTGTTCCTGAAGAACAAACACTGGAGACTGAGGTATCGGAAATTCAGATCCGCTACTCGCAATCTAAGCGTAAAGCCGGGATGCATCAGATTATCCGTTTCCTAACGCCGAGGGTTACACCGGACAACATTTCCCAACTCAAAGATGTCGTCAGAATCGCCTCAAACCGAGGGCCGAAACGATTTATATTAACACAATAAATGAAGGAGTTATCGGTTATCAGTTACAAGAGGACTTCGCTAAACGAGGGAAGTGCCCAAGCAAAATACCTCTTAACTGAAGACTGTTAACCGAAGAGTAATAAAGATGCCAGCAACAGAAGAAGTTCAAGCGATAGAAGAGTTAATGAAAAGCCAAGAGTTGATTTTAGAACAACTCAAAAAGGTAATAGTTGGGCAAGATGAAGTTATCAATCAGATGTTGATGGCACTTTTTGCTGGAGGTCACTGTTTATTAGAAGGGGTGCCAGGGCTCGCCAAAACCCTCATGATTCGGACTTTGGCGGACATCCTGAATCTCAGATTTAAACGGATTCAGTTCACCCCAGATCTGATGCCAGCCGATATTACCGGAACCGATGTGCTCGAAGAGGATCGAACGACTGGGCACCGCACGATCCGATTTATTCAGGGACCAATTTTCGCAAACATTCTCCTCGCTGATGAAATTAATCGGACACCTCCGAAGACACAAGCTGCACTTTTAGAGGCGATGCAGGAACACCACGTTACCGCGGGTGGCAACGAATTCCAGTTGGAACAACCCTTCTTTGTGCTTGCCACACAGAACCCAATTGAGCAAGAGGGAACATATCCATTGCCAGAGGCGCAGTTAGACCGGTTCATGTTCAAAATTGTCATAGATTACCCGACAGAGGTGGAGGAGACAGATATCGTTTCGGCAACGACCGGAGCCGAGGAGCCTGAACTCGAAACGGCACTTTCTGGGGACGCAATCGTGGCACTCCATAAAATCGTTAGGCGGGTGCCTGCTGCCGATAACGTCGTGCAATATGCTGTGAAGATAGCGCGTGCAACCCGTCCGAAAGAGGAAAACGCTCTCGATTTCATACAGCAATGGGTGCGATGGGGCGCGGGCCCTCGTGCTGGGCAGTATCTCATTTTGGGAGCGAAAGCCCGTGCGATTCTACGAGGTCGCTACAACGCCTCGTGCGAGGACGTGAAGTCCGTTGCCCCTTCGGTTTTACGGCATCGTGTCTTAACGAATTTCCATGCCGAAGCTGAGGGTGTTGACTCCGACACCGTCATCCAACGTCTACTTGAAACAGTGCAGGAACCTGCTGCAAGGTTGTAGATGTCATCAGAAAAAATTTCGGTCGTCATTCCAGTCCTCAATGAGGAAAACGCCGTTGCCAAGGTCATCACGGATATACCAAAGACTGTATGGACACTTGATGGGAAGACTGAAGGCAGAGTCCAGGGAATTATCGTCGTTGACAACGGCTGCACCGATAATACCGCTGCAATCGCACGTAGAAACGGGGCAAGGGTGATAACAGAACCGCGACGGGGATATGGATCCGCCTGTCTCGCCGGAATTGCCGCGCTGACGACGACCGAGCCGGATATCGTGGTTTTTCTTGACGGCGACTATAGCGACTACCCGACGGATATGCCACAACTCCTCCACCCGATACTTGAAGGTAAAGCCGACTTTGTCGTTGGTTCGAGGTGTGCTGACGGTGCGCGCGATGCGTTGTTACCACAGGCACGGTTTGGCAATTGGCTCGCTTGTTTTTTCATAAAGTGTTTCTATGACGTGCGCTATACAGATTTGGGGCCCTTTCGAGCGATCCGGTACCCACAACTTCTCGCTCTGGACATGCAGGACAAAACCTTCGGATGGACAGTCGAGATGCAACTCAAAGCCGCAAAGCAGGGAATTTCCGTATGTGAAGTTCCGGTTCGTTACCGCAAGCGGATCGGGGTCTCTAAAATCACCGGCACATTCACTGGCACCCTCAAAGCAGGCTACAAGATCCTCACAACTCTGTTTTATCACCGCTTTTTGAGATAGGACCTATGCGAACTATTCAGGGTAGTTGCGGTTTGAAACCGCTGCGTAAAGTTTTTGACGCGCGATTATTATAAGGGCGGCCCTGTAGCATAGGCTGTTAGCCTGTGCAAAATCTTTCCCAATCCGCGGAATCTGTAAAATACGAGAAAATCCGTGATATTGACAAAATAGTTAAACACCTTTTCTGGCACGGGCATTTAGTTTTCGCCAGTTTCTCGTAAATTTTTTCTGAATTACCTTGTGGGAGGGGTTTGTAACCCCGACTCTTTATATGAACGACTTGAGGCGGAAATAAGGATCGCTAATTATCAGAAAATGAAAACGGAGGTCTACAAACAATGAAAAGAAAAAAGATAAAAGCAACATACAGAAACGGCGTTATTGAACCCTTGGATAGGATTGATCTTCCGGAAGGACAGGAACTTGAGGTCGAATTCAGCGTTCTCCAAAAAATGCCTTGTGAACTTACTCCTGAAGCAACGACGCAAACCTATACGGCTTTTATCCGGCAAAGCGAGGGATGGTGGATCGGATGGATATTGGAAGTCTGTGGGGTTGTAGGTCAAGAACGGACGAGGAGTGAATTGTTAGATACGCTGCAAATCACACTTCGTGAAATATTAGAATATGAAACCCCGGAAGAGTCTCTCCGAACCGAAAGTGAAGCTGAGGAGGTAAAAGTTTCTGATATCTTAGAGTTCGGTGACCATGGTGCATCACATCAAACTGGAAGTGGCTTTGAAGAAGTGAAAATTGATGTATGAAACGTAGACATTTAATTAAGCACCTTAGATACCACGGCTGCGAGCTTCTTCGAGAAGGTAGAAGACACTCGCGATGGTGGAATCCTGAACTGCGCACGGGCACCTCGGTACCAAGACACACCGAGATCAATAATATTACTGCCCAGAAAATCTGTAAGGAATTAGGAATCCTGCGTCTCTAACTTCGGACGCGTCACGTTCTTATTTTTTCTGAAAAAGGAGCGAGCTTTCTTTCCACATCTCACTGAGGAAGACATTGAGGCACTGAATCGGTCAATAAGGATCTATATCATGAGTCTGATGTTGTCTGGTTCAATGCCTTAACCGAGTTGAGGCATCTAATGGTGTTCTCCTTAACGGGTTTTCCGGGGATTCAACCTCACCAAGATGACATTTTTTGTACTTCTTGCCGCTTCCACAGGGACACGGATCGTTCCTACCTGCGTTGTATCGCGCAATATGCATGATTTCCAAAGAGTGTTCTATTTCCCCTTTGGCACCGTGTGAGTATTCGCCCCAAAGGTCCTTCCGAGCCCTATCAATGCCAAATTTATCTGTATAAGATAGGCGATAAAAAAATGGAATTACCAATTCATAAAGGAAGTCCTCAATACAAAACCGTTGACTATCCCTGTATTTGAGACCTAAGCAACACGCGCGATTGTGGGAATAAATGTGCAAGTCAATGATTGGAACCTTACATTTTTCCGCGATTCGACGGTATTTCCCACTGACTTCATACACTTTTGGCCATCCGTTCCAATCTAGGTCATCTAGGCAAATCTCAACCTCAAAAACATCGCGAATCAAGAAATCAGTTTCTTCGGCAAGATTGGCAATCACAATCTTGCCAGATTCCTTATTATACACTGCACAAAAGTCTAGTTCACCTAAAATCTTTTGGGAGTTTGCCTCGTAGTATAGGTTGGGAAAATTTGATCTCAACCATTTAATGTGACTATCAGTTATCTTCATGATAAAATTACCGTGCATAGGGCTTTCCAGGGGTAATTATCTTGTTCTCGTTGCTGTCCTTAAGTTCCCCAAAATTGTCACCAAATAACTCTCTCCACTTCCTGACGCTAGTATTATGATCCGTAGCATCAAACGCTTCATTTATCTTACTGTTGTACAGATCAAACTTCCCTCGGAAGTTGCTATATTTACCCTGGTCCCAATGTCTTGTGAAGAATTCTCCCTCTAAAACAGGATTGCAGATCTCAGGCATCAGGACATTCGCCTGTAAAAAACTGTTTATCCGGTTTGAAATCGTCTTTAAAGCAGTCGGAATATCCTTAAAATTTTCGCTATCTTTATCACTGGTATAAACATTGTTCCCAATAAGTGTAGTCAGCAGGATCGATTTTACAGAAAAGTCCCCTCTGTGATCCCGAAGGAATTTCAACAACCGCGTAACCCGCTTTAGATTGCCGTGGGTAATTCTCGTTTTCTCATTGAACCAATCTCTATAGCCTGTGCCATCAGTCTCTTCAAATTTATTTTCCTTGTTATTACAGATGAAGTACTCTTCCTCTTGCGTCAACGGGTCCTGCTGCCTGAGGCACGGCACAAGGTCCAAGTGAAAATCACCCGCATAGTCGATATAGATACACCGAGTTCTTCTATGAACCTTATCCTTATAATTGTCGTTTGCTCTCAAACAGTCGTAGACATCATTAATATAATCCTTCGACTCTTTGTCTTCATCGCATGTCATGTATAAGAGCATATCAGCGTCGTACTCGCGTGTCCCAACCGGTTTGATGATTGTTTTCAAACCATAGGACCCTTGGCGTTCAGTCTTTTCATAGGAATCCAGGTTTGAACTCAGAAACGTATTTACAGCTGAAGAGCTGTCGTTTAACCTATCAAGGCGCGTTTTGTTCAAATCGACTTCGTTCGATAGGAAATTCTGAAAATAAGTTATGTGCTTCATTGATCTAATCTCCTTTAAAGGAAAAATATAAAATTCAATACACGATCCAATTTTGGAAAATTTGAGGAACAAGCCTCGATTTCTACAATGTATGGAAGGGAACAAATTGTTCCGCGTGATCGCTGAGAAAAACCTCGCGAAGCTTCGGTAGGGCATGTCGGGCTTCAGAAGCCCCTAGACCCTTCAACGAGTCAATCTCCTTTGTTTTGTCTAAACTAAACTTTCCTCTGGCCACAGCCGGATCAATCCTAATGATGTTTTCATGGCCTGCCAGAAGTTTCGATGTTCCAAGAGAAGCGTGAGATTGAGCGTGCATAAACACATCAACAAACTTGGTTGCCCAATATAATCTGCCCAGAGGAGTATTTCGTCCCCACTTGACGTTTAAGGGTTCAGACGTACACCCCACACTTAATACTTTCAACGAGCTTCTTGGCCAATCAAGAAGTGTGATTGCCTCAACAACAGACATTCCTACTGGATTGTTCGCCCACGTGCCACCATCTAGCAATGGAGTCCCCGCAGACGAACGACGAGTAGGAAAGTAAGTTGGAGCGGAGGCTGTTTTAAGGGCCACTTCAACTGCTTTTTCCTTATAGTCTCTTTCTAATCGAGAATGATGGGCGGTTTTGTAGACGTAGACTTCGCCATTTTCAAGATTTAATGATGGAACGACGAGCCTCTTTTTGCTATCACCCAATCGCTTGTCGCCGAAACAACTCCTCAGTGCATTTTCAAGCGGAGTACTACTATACTTTGAAGCACCAAACCATCTAAGCCATCGTAATACTCGGTTGCCTTTGAAGATAGTAGGTCCATGTTCTTCGTAAAATGCTAAGAGTTCTTTCGCTGATAGCCCGAGTCCCAGACCCAGAGCAATAATCCCTCCTGTTGAGGTCCCGACGATTAAGTCGAAATAGTCTGCTATATTATCTTCAATTGAATCTTCAACAGTCGCGAGAAAAGCAGCTGGGAACACACCTTTAAT
>RKRR01000108.1 GCA_007571305.1 Candidatus Poribacteria bacterium
AGGTCCTACGCGAATATGCACGATGTCCCGTTTTTTACGCTGATCAGATAGTTTATTGTATCCGAACCCTGCAATTGGTATGCATTTTACCATATTTGAACATTCCAATTAACTGTTGTCGTGAAAATAAATCTTAGGGGAATTCCGTTTGTGGCAGAACTAGACATAGAGAGTGATACGTAAGCATAGGTGTGTGAGGTGGACATATTACACATGATTTTTTATATTTTTAACTTGATAATAGACATAGAACACATTATAATTGGAGTAGTATCCTACCGATAGCAAATGATCCTGTAGAGAGTGCTTTTCCATGCGCCGAGATAAGTTGCTGGAAAGAATGAGAAACAATCCCCGCGATGATTGGCGGATTGACCATGTTGAAACACTAGCAAACCGATATGGTCTTTCAATCGACCAGGCGGTGGGGGAGCCATGTCACACTACGCCACGATCCGGGATTGAAACTAACTGTTCCGGCACGTCGTCCAATAAAGCCAAAATATATTTAACAGCTCGTGCAGATGATTGATCAGTTGGAAAGATGAATTATGAGAAAACTTGAGTATCCGTTTAATATAAGTATATTGCCATCTGAAGAAGGCGGCGGTTATCTAATTGAATTTCCTGACTTGCCAGGTTGTATCTCTGATGGAGAAACAATTGACGAAGCGATAACCAACGGGAAAGATGCGATGTTCTGTTGGATAGAAACATCAAAACGGTACGGCGATGAGGTGCCTCAGCCACACTCATCCTTTGGACGATAAATAACGCCTCATGTAATACCCGATAGTTTCTGCCTAACAATGCTTCAAACTCAAGCACAATTATGACACAACAAACAGGGTTCGCCTATCATCCAGACTACCTTAATCACAACACCGGTCCGAACCACCCAGAACGACCAGATCGGCTACGCGCGAGTTTAGCCGCACTTCAGGAGAGCGAGGTCTGGGAACAATTGCAGCCCATCGAACCAACCTCCGCAAGTGTCGCGCAGCTCTGCTACGTGCATGAACCAACCTATCCTGAACACATCCAGCAATACTGTGAGGCAGAAATGCCCCTGACCTACGACACTACCGTCGTAAAGGCTTCGTTTGATATAGCAAAACTTTCCACAGGTGGTGTGCTACGTATCGCAGATGCTGTTGTAACAGGAGCAGTGAAAAACGCCTTTGCTATGGTGCGCCCGCCCGGACATCACGCGACACAGAACCGGAGCATGGGATTTTGCTTGTTCAACAATATCGCTATTGCCGCTCGTTATCTTCAACGGGAGCACGGCATCGGAAAGGTCGCTATTGTGGACTGGGATGTCCACCACGGAAACGGTACACAAGATATTTTCTATGAAGACGAGACGGTCTTCTTTTTTTCTATCCATCAATCGCCACTCTACCCCGGCACGGGTTCAAGTTATGAACGTGGAGGCGGGAAAGCGCGTGGCACAACGCTGAACACGCCCATGCCTGCAGGGAGTGGGGATGACGAATACGCCGCGGTCTTTACGGATGTTCTCATTCCCGCCTTAAAAGATTTCTCGCCGGAGGTCATCTTAATTTCAGCAGGATTCGATGCACACTACCTTGATCCACTTGCCGGAACTGAACTCACGGCAGAAGGATTCTCTACACTGACAGACCTAATTCTTGAGTTTGCCGAGGAAACCGCATCGGGGCGGGTTGTCTCTGCGTTGGAGGGCGGTTATAGTTTGGAAGGGGTATCAGAATCTGTTGTAGCACATGTCAGCCGGTTGGTGAGGTCGTAAGAAAAGCACGGACACCGTAAACGCATATTCACTGCTTCCATAATCCTGTATATCCTGATTCAGATGATGCCTTGTCAAGCTTCTTTCCGACATGAATCGAAACGATACCGAACGTTTTTCGATGGAACTGGACATCTGTTAGTCCACACTGTTCCATAACGGCTTTCAACGCATCGCAATTCGGGAATTTCATGACGGAACGGGGGAGATACCCATAAGCATCGTCCTTGCTCCGAGAGATAAAGTTTCCAACAAAGGGGAGGATCTTGGTGAAGTAGAAATAGTAGAGGCTCCGAAAGAGTGGATTCACGGGCTGCGTAAACTCCAAAATAACGACCCTACCTCCGGGAGCCGCAACACGCGCCATCTCGCGTATCCCAGTTTCCAGATCGGAAACATTTCGGATACCGAAACCGACAGAGACAACGTCAAAAGTATCGTCCAAAAAGGGAAGGATAAGGGTATCCGCTGCCAGAAAACTGGTGTCTGTCCCTCGTTCCTTCCGTTCTACCTTTTCATCGCCGATGACGAGCATCTCAAAACAGAAGTCTGACGCAATCACAAAACCCTCTGTTCCAATCTTGTCAGCATACGCGAGGGCGAGTTCACCCGTCCCGGTGCAGACATCCAGCACCTTACTTCCTAACTCAACACTGCTCGCTTTGACCGTTTCGTGTCGCCAAGCACTGTCGCGTTTGAGACTTAATAGGGCGTTGAGTAGATCATAGTGGCGGGCGATGGCGGAAAACAGATTTTTGATTCGATGAGAATGCATTTTTTAGGCTATTATAGTAAAATCCGAAAACAGGTTCACACGGGTAGCATAGCCTGTTAGGCGGTGCCAGTCAGAACACATAACTTCAGAGTTCGCACGACGATATGAGTGTCCAAGTAATTACGGAATCTACTATAAATCTGGCCATTGTTCTACTTCGTTTCACGATGGTTTTCGGTAATTCCAACGGAAATCCGAACATGAACAGTCATCAAAAATCCAAGTAGCCAGTCCACACGTCACATCTGCAGCAGTATTTTACACTCGCAATTCTGCACCTAACTCCCGATTGAGACGTTTCACAACCTCGTCGTGAAGGGCATTGACCGCTTTATCTGTCAAGGTTTCGGTCGCAGAATGATAGGTGATGGTATAAGCGAGACTCTTCTTACCTTCTGGAACCTGTTCACCTTCATAGACATCAAACAGGCGCACCGAGTCTACAGAATCTCCACCCGCCGTATAGATAAGTTCTGTTGGCATATCTGACAGTATCTCCTTATCTACAACGATTGCGAGGTCGCGCGCGACCTTTGGATAGATGGAAATAGGTTCAAAACGTTTGGTAAATGTGGCGGCATCCGCGAAACCTTCAAGGTCGAATTCAAAGAGATACGCCTTATACGGTAAATCGTAATTTTCGAGAACTTCTGGATGTACCTCGCCAAAGACACCAATCCGTTTATCATTCACCAGCACTTCCGCGTTCCGACCCGGATGAAAGGTAGGAGTGTCTGTATTCTGTAGCGTCCAATCAACAATACCGCATACCTCAAGCATCCCCTCTACCAATCCTTTGATGTCAAAGAAATCTGGAGGGCGGTATGGATCGCTGTAGACTCCTTCCCCGACCTGTCCAGCAAGAACGCCGGCGACACATTCGGGTTCTTTCACTTCACCATTATCGACGAATACACCGCCGATTTCAAAAAGTGCTATAGTGTCTATCTGGTGATTGCGGTTATGCTGTGCGTTTTCGAGCAGTCCCGGCGTTAGTGTTGTGCGTAGCACTGACATTTCTGGACTCAATGGGTTACGGAGTTGCAACGTGTTACGAAGCGGATCGTTGGCAGCCAGCCGGATCTTATCAAAACAATTGGGATCGCAGAAACTATAGTTCACTGCCTCCATCATTCCAGCCGCGAGAAGAAAACGTTTAATACACCTGCGGACTTCTGTCTTTAAATTCGGTACCGGTACAGGAATATCGCCTTTGGGTAGTGTCGTAGGGATGTTATCGTAGCCGTGGACCCGTGCGATTTCCTCAATGAGGTCGATTTCGCGAGTAACATCGGATCTGAACGTCGGCACAGCGACTTGATAAGTCTCTTCGGTAGTGTCCACGTCGAAATCGAGACGGTTTAGAATTTGCACCATCTCTCCTGCTTCGAGTGTCGTCCCTAATACGAAATTGACGCGTTCGGGACGAAGTTGAATCCGAGTCAATGGCTGCTGCCCCGGATAGACATCAACGGTCCCTTCACAGACGGTACCACCTGCTAATTCAGCAATGAGTTGTGCCGCTCGGTCGAGGGCAGCGAGGACAACGCCCGGATCGGCACCGCGCTCAAATCTATAGGAGGCTTCCGTACTGATTCCCAATGCCTTTGCGGTAGCCCGAACACTCGATGGATTGAAATAGGCACTCTCCAGTAGGACATCACAGGTCGTTTCCGTAATTTCCGAATCGTAGCCGCCCATAATCCCAGCGAGTGCGACAGGTTTTTCAGCATCGGCGATGACAAGCATATCAGGCGTGAGTTCGCGTTCAACTTCGTCGAGAGTTGTGATTTGTTCACCGTCAGTTGCACGACGAACGACAATACGGTTCTCTGCCAGTTTATCATAATCAAAGGCATGGAGCGGTTGTCCATATTCCATCAAAACGAAGTTAGTAACATCGACAACGTTGTTAATCACGCCTATGCCAACAGCCTCAAGTCGCTGTTGCAACCATGCTGGGGATTCTGACACCTTAATGCCTTGAATGACGCGTGCGGCGTAACGCGGACAGAGATCTGGCGCATCAATTGTAACGGATGTTAAGTCTTCGGTGTTGGTGCTGCCTTCTCTCAGGTCAACAGTAGGCAGTTTTAAAGGATTTCCGGTTTCTGCTCGAATTTCACGAGCAACACCAATCAAGCTGAGGCAGTCCGGACGATTGGGTGTAATCTCCAATTCAAACCGGACATCGTCCAATTGGAGAACCTCTGAAAGCGGTATTCCAAGGGGCGTATCCGTCGGTAGTTCCATCAAACCGGCGGCATCATCGGAGAGCCCTAACTCCTTTTCAGAGCAGAGCATCCCTTGCGAAGTTTCGCCGCGCAGTTTCGCGCGTTTGATTGTCAAACCGACAGGAAGTGTTACGCCGATTGTCGCAACAGGCGCGAGCATCCCCTCTCTGACGTTCGGAGCACCACAGACAATCTGCAGTTCCTCAGTTCCACCGATATCTACCTGACAAAGAACAAGTTTATCTGCGTTTGGGTGCGGTCGGATTGAGGAAACGCTACCGACAACTACACCTTCGATATCAGTGCCGAGGTGTTTGACAGATTCTACCTCAACCCCTAACATTGTTAATCGATCTGCGAGTTCACTTGGAGAAAATTCAAAATCGATGTAGGTTTTGAGCCAATTCGATGTTACATTCATAAAAGTTTTGGGGCTGGAAACCCCGATTTTAATAGTGGGGAAACCGTCCTTTTTTGAACAATAAGGTGTATCGCAGTTTGATTACAAAAGGTTTCCCAACTTGCTGACGTTAATGATGATGTGATATACGATGCCGGCGTTTCAAGTCGCCCCAGGCGATCGGTAATTTCGCACGAGGTGAGACATCAAATGGCACAAGGCGGTCTTCAAAGTACTCAAACTGCGCGATCTGCTTACCTTTACCATCACAGATACCGACGTAGATGCCAACTTCAAGCGGTTCATCGAACTCTTGTTCGGTTTCACCAATATCGATCCATGTATCCTTAGCTTCCCGTTTCCACCATGCCGTAAAGGTATCTTTCTCGCGGCGGAGGCGCATATAAAGGGACATTTCACCGACTGGATCTTGGAAACCCGGAACAACACCGACAAGTCCTTCACCGCCATCGAATTGCCGTTTTTGGTATTGGATGACAGCATTGTTGTTTTGCGCGGGCCCTCGACCCCAGAGTTTAATCGTCACCCATTCGCCGTCGCGCCCTTGATGATCCTTCGTTGTCGGGGAGTACGCAACAACGCCCGCAACGACACAAGCGTCTTCGTAGTCCATAAAGAGATGGGTTTCTATATCGAAGTCACCTTCGTGCTCCTGATAGAGCCGATTCGTCGTATCCGAGGGCCAGAGATTCCGGTTCAGTTCACCTTTGATGTGAAGCCATCCGGCTTTCGTTTTGCCCATGTCCCACTCTTTCGGTTCAATGCCTTCTTCGTCTGCGGTCTTCCATTTCCAATTCGGATTCTTCAAGGCGTTTCCATCAAACGGGTCCCCAAGGGAGTCCGCGGCTTGCGCGGAGGCTATGCCATAGAGCATTGCAAAGCCGATAAGTAAGATAATAGTGACTTGTTTCAAATTTAGATCCTTAAAGGAACTGGCGGCATTATAGCCGCCAGTGATTCGTAGAAATTGAAAATAGCGTTTGCGACTATTGTTGTCCTTTCAGATCACCCCACGTAACAGCAAGTCGGCCACGCGGGTCAACCGGCGTTGCCGGACTTGATGCTTCTCGGAAGTAGTCAAAAGTGACGGTCATCTTACCAGCACCTTGGCCTTCGCAAATGCCGACATAAATGCCGACTTCAAGCGGTTCCTCGAGCTCGTTGGTCACTGTGCCCACAGAAACCCAATCGCCTTCCGCATTCGGCTTGAACCATGACTCGTATTCATCGCCATCGCGCTTGACGCGTAATTCAACTGGGATGACCCCTTGATCTGGTATGTAGTCGGGTTGTGTCCCAACATATCCGAGAGCACCATCATCATTTTGACGGCGCTGATACTGAAGGACAGCGTTGTTGTTTTGCGCCGCACCACGTCCCCACAACTTCAAGGTCACCCATTGACCATCACGGTTCTGGTGATCTTGTGTTGTAGCGGAATACACGACAATGCCAGCGACAGTGCAGGCATCGGCATAATCCACAACCATTGATGTTTCGATGTCAAATTGGTCCTGATCCGTGACCTGATAGAAACGTGTAGTGGTATCATCACCCCACAGATTCTGGTCGAAGCCTGCCTCGGCAACGAGCAGTCCATCCTTGAGTTCCCAAGGGCTCTTATCCCCATCCTTGACCTGCCAGAAAGACTGAAGATCTTGACCGGTCCCATTGAATTCATCGCTCATCAAGGTTTGCGCGAAAACGCCGGGGATGAGACATACGGACAGAAACAAAATTGTAACTATACACGTAATCTGTTTCATTAACATATCCTTTCTATTTTTTCGTACGGAACGACATTTTCGGTAGCCAATGAGGTTCTTTTCCTCTCAGATGGCGCGTGGTCCGCCCGTACAGCTGATTCATCGAAAATATATTAACACATCGGTTAGAAAAAATCAACTTTATTTTATCGGAGTCACTTACCCCCATTTTTTTAACGGAATAAGTAGTTTTGGGATTTATGAGTGCGGTTAGGAAACCATGCCTCCTGAGAACCTTTAGCTATCAGGGGTCAACGATTCGTAAAAACGACAAAACGATAACTAAATCCCATATCTACTTATTGCAAATTTAATTTGACAAACGAATATAAATAGGATACAGTAATTACATGTAATTAAGTTACCTGTATTTAAAAAAGGGGTTTTTCAATGTCAGAATTTGGCGAGAAACAACCAGGGAAAAGTCGATGTAGAAAACGCAGGGGGCAGCGACACAGAAAAGGTGAAGGAAAAAGAGATAACGTGGTGATGGTCAGAGTTGATGAGGGCGATCTCAGTCGGATTGACGAGCTGGTGGATTCGGGACAATTCAACAGCCGCTCCGAAGCAACAGCGTTTCTCATCAGTGAAGGCATCAAATCCAAACAACAGATGTTTGACAAGATGGCAGAAAAGATTTCGCAGATCCAAGGGTTGAGAGCGGAACTTGAAGCGATGATTGCCGAAAACACAAAACCGTCCGAAACTGTTAATCAAGAACCAGATAACGCCGGAGGCAACCGAGATTAATATTCTGGCCTATCACACGGAGATTCTTAAAAATTGTCCAAAGTTTCGTAGGTATCTACAGGGGGTCTCATAAATAGTTTGAGATATCGTCCAATAGGAATGTCTCATGGAAGAAACTTTCTAAATCTGCTTATCAGGGTTTAGAATACATTTCCTTTTATGAGAGAGGTTCTATAAACGGTACGTTTAATCTATGGAGGATTGATTTATGCACGGATCGATGCGAGGTTTCGACAGTGGAAGGTCATCTCGGCGGAGGATGCATCATCATGGCGGAAAGCCACGTTTCCGGAAGCTAGACCATGAACCACTGTCAACAACGGAAGATGTACCTGAACTCCTGAAAGAACAGGCAGAAGCACTGTTTGAAACGGGCGAAGAGATCAAGGTTTCTATTTCGACAGATCTGCGTTTTGATGGGACCTATGGCAAAGATTGGCTGCTAATTACGAATAGGCGGCTCATCGCTTTCAATCAGGATGGTGTTCTCGGACACCACGTGCGCGAGGTACCGCTCTCGTCCGTCGAAGATGTCGACATCCTGGAGATGTACGGAAATAATATTGTCAAAGTGACGACTGCGGACAACGTTTTTGAACTATCACGTTACTCAAAGCGGTTAACTCCGAAATTCAGTCGTGCAGTATCAGAACTGGAAGAGTTGATTTCACAAACGAAAACGAATTCAGACGGTAGATCGCGCGGTAGCCGTGGACAGGGGCCAGTTAGAACGCCCTCTGGAGCGGACACGGGACGCTGCGAGAAATGTGGTCAGCCCATCCCGAGTTGGTCAGATGTCTGTGTCAATTGCGTTCAGAAGGGGAAGCTCATCTTTCGACTCATGAAGTACGCCGTTCCGCTTTTGCATATCATCATTCCGGCGTTCCTCATCATGATGGTGATCCGTCTTGTCGGACTCTACCCCCAGATACTCAGCAGGGATCTAATTGACAAGATTCTGACACCGGTCGGCCATGCGGTCACTACAGGAATACCAATTCCGGAAACAGATTGGGGACACCTTCAGGGCGTGGTGAATTTTCTAAGTGGGTGGTTCGACAGCATGCCAGTCGGTGGGAGTTTCGGGCATCTGATAGGGATCGTTTTCCTCATGGCGAATGTTCGCGTGTTCTCGATGTTAGCCTCGGCTATACGGGGATATATGATGGCGTGGGTAGGCCAAAATATCACGAGACGGCTCCAGAACGAGACCTATGAACATCTAAACGCTCTCTCCATTGATTTTTTTCATCAACGAGATACCGGAAACTTGATGTCGAGGATCACCCATGATGTCTCACGACTCCGGGATTTCATCGCCAGTGGGATACAAGAAATCGCGGGTGATTCTCTCACGATCCTCTATATGTGCGGAATCATGTTTTATTTTAATTGGAAACTGGCACTCTGGACGTTGATACCTATCCCGTGTCTTATCTTCTTCACGATCTTTTTTGGAAAAAAAATGAGCAAGGTGTACCATGTTTTATGGAAACGTTATGCGAATATCAGCACAATTCTCGCGAGCACGATTCCTGGGGTCCGCGTTGTCAAGGCGTTTGCCCGCGAACGCTACGAGATAAACCGGTTTAGTGATATGACACATCAGGTATTCACGGGTGAGATGAACGCTGCAAAACTTGGGACCCTTTACCGCCCGATTATGGAGTTTATCACCTATTCAGGTTCTATTTTGATTTGGTTAGTCGGAGGATGGCAGATCTTCCAAAACGAGATAACCCTTGGCACGTTATTCATGTTCCAAAGTTATATGATGCAGTTTTTTAGACCCGTCTATACGCTCTGCCAGATGAACGAAAGATTTATTAGAGCAGGCACCTCCGCCGAACGTGTGTTTGAAATTATGGATACACCGCCGAGCGTTGCTGATAAAAGGGATGCGGTAGCTCTTAGGAATATCCGGGGTGCTATTGAATTTAGGAACGTCTATTTCTCTTACGACGGGCAAAAAAACGCGCTCAATGGCGTTAGTTTTACAGTGGAGCCCGGTGAGATGATAGGGTTAGTTGGACACAGTGGTGCAGGGAAAAGCACACTCATCAACCTGATTACCCGTTTCTATGATCCGAATGATGGGGAAATCAGGATTGATGGTTACGACAGTCGCGATATTCAGGTGAAAGCGTTACGGCAGCAGATCGGCGTGGTCTTACAAGATCCATTCCTCTTCCAAGGGACGATAGCGGAGAATATCGGCTACTCAAAACCGGGAGCCTCTCGGATGGAGATCATCGCTGCGGGGATAGCAGCAAATGCTCACGATTTTATCATGAACTTTCCTGATGGTTACGACACGATGGTAGGTGAAAGAGGGGCACGGGTTTCCGGGGGTGAGCGGCAGCGTATTTCTATCGCTCGCGCAATTTTAAAAAATCCGCGCGTGCTTATCTTGGATGAAGCGACCTCCTCCGTCGATACCGAAACAGAATCCAGGATTCAAGAGGCATTGGAACGACTCATCCAAGGGAGAACAGTATTCGCTATTGCTCACAGGTTGTCAACCCTTAAGTACGCCAACCGACTTGTTGTGTTGAAGGATGGCGCGGTTGACGAAATTGGAACACATGAGGAACTGATTGCCAAAGCCGGGACCTATGCAGGTTTGTGTGAGAAACAGACTGAACTGTCAAAAATTCGGGCGTGGTAGTCTGCGTCTAAAGGGAGGACATGTTTATGAAGGAAGCGATTAAGGTTACTGATGGGTTAACGTTCCTTGATACCAGCGGTATCAGGATTGAGCGGAACGCGTTTGGAGAACTGATTATCCAGCTTCCAGATGGGTCAATTCGGACGAAGGTCGAACCCGCCTACGCTTTTCCTGTGAGTGAAACCAACCGGTATATTTCTCTAAGAGACGAAGAATCTAACGAGATCGGCATTATTGAGGATATAAAGCATCTGCCACAGGAGTCCCGCAAGGTTCTCGTTGAAGAGTTACAGAAACGTTACTTTATGCCAAAGATTACCAAAATCAACGCGCTTGAAGGACACTTTGGAATTACACAATGGGTCGTTGAAACTTCGCAAGGAGATGTACAGTTCAGTTTGCGTAGTCGGTACGATATTGTCACGCTTGAAAACGGACGTATTCTGATTAAGGACGCAGATGGTAACCGCTATGAGATTGAGAACTACAATAAATTGGACCCGAAAAGCCTTGCGCTCCTTGAAACCCAAATGTAGGTGCCCCACGGATAGGGTACAGAACGCAAATGAACAGGAAGGATTTCACTGATGAAAAAAAAGAAATTCCTCAGACTTTATTGGATCCGCAAGAGTTGGACATCCATACCCGACAGGCCGTTCTTGGTCGCGGAAGCCGAACTTCACCCCGAAGACACTGTCGTTGTCCTGACGGAACACGGGACACCTTGCCACAAGATTTTGGCATCCGTCACCGAACTCATCCGACACTACGATACAGATGCAGAGGATATATCCCTCGAACTGAAAATCGCATCTGAAACGGCACTCTTATGAAACGCCTCGTGCTCCTCGCACTGCTGAACCTCGCATGTGTCGCATGGATAGGCGTGACCACACTCATCAGCATGTCTGCTGTGAACAGGCGGCTCATCTACACTCTGAACCTGATTGCCGAAAGAGCAATCATCCACACGGCTCCGTAAGTGGGGCCACGACTAAAAAGTAAGGAAAGATCATGGCACAACGCAAACGAAGTCAGCAAAAAAAGCACTATGAAAATTACCTGAAAGGGAAAAGCTGGAAACGCAAACGCAGGAAAATTATGCAGTTGTCCGGTCGTGTCTGTCGAGTCTGTAGGAAACGCCGCGCGACTCAAGTGCATCATGAAACCTACAAGCGCCTTTATCGTGAACGCACAACGGATCTCACCGCTGTCTGCGGCACATGCCATAAAAAAATTCATAGCCGCTAACCTTCTGCCTTCATCGCAGCTTTCAACCCGCTGACTACCCCCGATCCAACTGCCCTTGGGTGCCAACGGGTTGACCTTGTGTGCCGCCCATCATACCCATCTGCCTGAAATCCTCTGCCTTCAAGCAGAACCTTCTGTCAAGCCCGATGAAATCCCGATAAACGAGGAGAAAGTTAATGCGAAAACCAATGATGCCAATTGTATTCACACTTGTCCTGATACTATTTTTCGTAGCAGCGACTTCAGTGCTGACTCAACGCCAAGGTTCTGCTGAGGCTCCGAAAGTCCCTGAAGGTGTAACAGTGTATCGCGACGTGGCTTATGTTACAGATGGGCACGAGCGTCAGAAACTCGACCTGTATGTGCCGGACACGGAGGAAAACCTACCGCTGATTATCTGGGTCCACGGCGGGGCTTGGCGTGGTGGGGATAAGACACATTACGTCCGGATGGAATACCTCAAAGCCGGTTATGCCGGAGCGAGTATCAACTATCGCTTGAGCCAGCACGCTGTATTTCCTGCCCAAATCGAGGATGTGAAAGCCGCTGTGCGTTGGCTGCGGATGAATGCAGAAACCTACCGCCTTGATCCAAATCGTTTCGCGGCATGGGGTTCGTCCGCCGGGGGACATCTTGTCGCTATGCTCGGCACGGCGGGAGACGTAGCAGAATTTGAGGTCGGTGAAAATCTGAAGGTATCCAGCCGCGTACAAGCCGTGGTAGATTACTTTGGCCCTACGGACTTCCTTCAGATGGACGCGCAAAGCCTTCCAGACGGATTAGTGCATGACACACCTGACTCTCCAGAGTCACAATTGGTAGGGGGGCCTATTCAGGAGCATCAGGACCGCGTGGCAAAAGCAAATCCAATCACTTATGTATCCAAAGATGACTCGCCTTTTCTGATTATTCATGGGGATAAAGACAAACTTGTGCCTTACCAGCAGAGCGTGTTATTAAAGGAGAGCTTGGAAGAAGCGGGTGTACCGGTTACGTTTTACAAGGTGGAAGGCGGCGGTCACGGCTGGTTTAGAGATCCGAAGGTTCCAGAGTTAACGAAATCATTCCTTGAACAACATTTGAAGCCGTAGTGTCGCCCGTAATGATACATTTGTAGCATAGGATACCGTTGGTCTCCTGTGTCATCAGATAACTTCAGAGTTCACGCGACGCTACGAGTGTATCAGTAATTACGGAAGTTACGATAAAGTTTCGATAATCCAGCGATTAGTCGCGCTGCTGCGAGTGAGAACCCTCCACGATGGTGATCATCTGGTTCGGTGCGATATCTCGAATTATGTCAACGATGCCGCTGGACCATTTCGCTTCGATGCGGTCAATGCGCTTGTACGCACCAATGCCAAAATGGAGACGTAAGTCGTTTTGAGAGAGGTAGCCGGAGCCGCCCCGTACTTCATCAATTTGCGTCAAATCGTCAGTATGAATTTCTATCCGCGTGCCGATTCCTGCCCTATTGCTCCGAGTTCCAATGGTGCGAATTAGAATCCAATTTCCCTGATTCCTACCATCGTTACGAAGGAGTTGAGGCGTGTCATTGGCGTTACAGATCAGCACGTCCAAGTCGCCATCATTATCATAATCCGCCGTGGCAATACCACGACTCACCTTGAGCGATTGCAACCCATCTCCAACTTTCACCGATTCATTAGCGAAGTGTCCATGTCCATTGTTAATCAATAGGTGATTGCGCTGCGGATAGGTTGTGGTATCATCATATTTTTCGACTGTGTCTTGAAGATGACCGTTGGCAATGAGCAGGTCTTTATCTCCATCATTGTCTACATCGAAAAAATCGACACCCCAGCCAACATAAGGGATGCTGTCAGCTATACCTGCGACAAACGATACATCGGTGAAAAAGTTGCCGTTATCGTTACGGTAGAGGGCATTCGGTTGTTGTTGATAGTTGATCGCGATGATATCTAACAGCCCATCATTGTCATAATCTCCAAAATCGACTCCCATCGTTCCTTGGACGTTTCCGTTTTCATCGGCTTCCACACCTGCCATCCAGCTGACGTTTGTAAATGTGCCATCACCGCTGTTCTGATAGAGAAAATTCTCCCCAGCATCGTTACCAATATAACAATCTGAATCTCCATCGTTGTCATAATCCCCGAACACAACCCCCATCCCTTTTCCATCTTTATTATATACGCCGGCGATGGTGGTAACATCGGTGAACGTTCCATCGCCGTTATTGCGATATAAGGTGTCCGGTGCGCCCTCAAAACTTTCTGGTGGACAGTAGGTCGCCACACCTTTTCGTGTGCAGTGAGTGTGGGTTTCAAAGTGGAAGTCGATGTAATTAGTGACATACAAATCAACAAAGCCATCATTATCATAGTCGGCGAAGGCGCAGCCAAGACTCCAGCGGCTATCTCCAACTCCAGCATGCTGTGTGACATCAGTGAAAGTGCTGTCCCCATTGTTTCGGTAAAGCACATTCGCACCAAAATTGGTCACGTATAAATCCAGGTTGCCATCGTTGTCATAGTCCGCGACAGCGCAACCAGCACCATAGCCTGTATCCCCGATGCCTGCCCGCTCTGTGACATCGGTAAAGGTGCCTTCACCATTGTTACGATAAAGCCGATTCATTGGTGGTACAGGTGAGTTAAAACCCGGTAAATCCGCGCCGTTAACAAAATATATATCGATGAAACCATCCGCGTCATAGTCAAAGAAGGCTGTCCCCGATCCAACCGTTTCCGGAAAATACCGCTCACCGCTTCTGCCATCAACGTGACGGAACTGGAGTCCCGCTGCCTCTGTAACATCAGTAAATGAAATTTTGTCTTCAGCACTCGCCCAGCAGTATGAGGTAATTAAACAGGTTATGAGAAATAGACAACTTGTATATCGCATTCCAAATCAGTCCAACTCACTCTTTTTCGCTTGACGTACTTGCTGGAGGTATTCCAGAGCCTCTTTGTTATCAGGTGCCAATTTTAGAGTCTCCTGAAAAGCATTTTCAGCCCGATTGTAGTCTTTCATGGCGAGATATACTGCCCCCAGTATATTGAGGCTTTGCACGTTTGGCATCGTTTCCACTGTTTTTCGGGCGAGTTGATGAGCGATTTCCAGATGTCGTGCAGATTCTTCTGGCTGTTCATATTGTCGATACAGCAAACCGAGCATTAGGTGTCCCTCAATATATCCCGAATCAACTTCGATAGCAGTTTTGTAAACGGTAACTGCCTTTCGACTCTGCTGATGTTGAATATAGAGGGCAGCGATTTCATCATAAGCTTCCATCAAAAAGGCATCCTTGAGAATAGCGGTTTTATACTGCTCAAATGCTTTCTGCGGTTGGTTATGTTCTGCATAGATTCTCGCAAGTGCCATATAACTATCAGGATTGTTTGGTTCTTCACGAATTTTTTCTTGTGCTGCATTAAGGGCATCTTGAAATTCTCGGATTTCTTGTGCAATTTCGTGTTGATGTCTTGCCGCATCAACCTGTCCAAGACGAAAATAACAACGCGCGAGGTTATGGTGAAGAGCGAGATCCCCTGTACGATGAGGCAGCACACGCTCGTATTCGTTAATGGCTTTTTCATACTTGCCTATTTGCTGATAGACGAAACCGAGTTCAAATCTTGCTGCTGTGTAATCATTGTCGATTCCTAATGCCTTCTGAAAATCTGTGATAGCCTTATCATACTCGCCCTGCTTGGTGTAGATGATCCCACGATTGCAGTATATCCCTGGCGAATGCAACTTCAGTTCAATAGCCTGGGCATACGTTTCCAGTGCGGCATCAAACTCGAACTGAGTGTAGTAGATATTCCCCAACCCAAGATACGTTTGAGGCGACTTGGGGTCCAATTGGATGGCTCTTTGATAGCCGGAGATAGCTTGTGGCACCTGATTCTGAGTCCAAAGTAACTCCGCTAAATTGGAGTGCAGCCAACTCAGTTGTGGATTAATGTCGATTGCCTGCTTATAATGTGTAATTGCTGCATCTTCTTGTCCACGCTTTGAAAGCAAAATTCCCATCACAGCGTGTGCTTGCAGGAGATGATTGTTGCGGGCAAGAGCTTTCTGGAAAGCATCAATAGCCTCATCTACGCGACCCGTTTTCCAATAGACTATACCCATGCCACTATACGCCTCCGCGAAATTCGCATCCAACTGTAATATCTTCTGATATTCGCGCAGTGCTTCATCAAAACGTTGGTGGTTGACAAACACTTCCGCCTGCCGATAGTGTCGTAGCAAAGGTTCAGAGCGTTGGGCATTCACTACGGAACTAAAACAGAATAGGATAAGAACGGTTTGGAATAGATATTTCATCACTATAGGTTATCGGTGTGTTTGTTTAATTTTACCACAAGGCATCGGATCAATGCCCATCCCTGTAATTCTGCTCTTCGTTCTTTGCTGAAATCGGGAAGACTTATCCCGAATTACTTTAGAATTGATGAGGGCGGAGAGTATCTCCGCCCATCTTTAAAAAAAATAAGAGGTATCGCGATTATAGTAGATTCCGTAATTACTGATACACTTGTAGCGGCGTGTGGACTCTGAAGTTATATGTATCTGATGGCACAGCCTAACAGGCTATGCTACAAGTGTAAATTTGTTGTCGGATTCTGCTATAATTCAGGACTATTTATAGTCGTGCTTAATTTTCCCCCATGTTACTGGCAATTTGCCTGTAGGATCGACAGACGTTGCACTGCCGATGACCTCATTAGAAATGAGGAGATCGCCTAGTACACCGGGGCTGTTGTCGTTCTCGAAATCGCTCGACCAGGCGACTGCACCACCAAGAGGGGCAGCGTAGGTGCCTGGAGCGTCACCGTCGATGTCTGTAATCGTGATGTCGAATCCGATGACCAAGCCATCCGTCGGCGCAAGGGCGGCACCGAAAAACGGTTCAAAGACCGACCAAGGGAGACGTATCTCAGCGGCATAACCACTCCCCGTTTTTTGACCAGCGACGTGTCCATTACCGGGTTCTCCTAATTCTGGATCACGTCCTGCACTCAAGGATTGTGACCATGCACCACTTGTGCCTTCAGTCGTTACCGGCGCAAATATCCAATAATGGTCATCGTCCTCATAGGTGCTGTTATTCGCCACATGTTTCGTTTCAAATTCATGGTGGGGAAACTCAAAGACAGGTGCGTCGTGCTTGGTGTCAAAGAGCAACCATATTCCATCAATGTCCCCGCTCCGCGAGGCGAGATCGTTGGCGTAAGCGTGATAGGTATCGTCGGTGATGTCAAACGCAAAGTAAAGATAGTCGTCATCCCATAACGTTGCCCAACGTGCTAGAAAATCGTCGTCGCCATCGAATTTGCCTCGACTGACACGGAGTCCACCATCATTTGTGTCGCTACCAGCACCACCACCGGGAATAATTTGATACCACTCTTGGTTGTGTTTTGGATCGCGTGGGTCTACAACGATATCTTGCAAGGGTGAAGATTCTTGAAACGCTGCGTCCCACTCCGCTTCATCCACCATTCCATCAATCGTGATAGGCACTTCAGTTTTTTTGGATGTTACCTCACCGCCCGAATGTGCCATCACTGACAACGTGGACAGGACAAACAAAAAACAGCAGAAAATAGAAAAGACTGTATTGGCTTTAACAGAGAACGATTTTTTTTGAAAAAACATTGTGAATCTCCTTCAATATTCTTCGCTGTAGAAAGCAAAGATGCGTCTGTTTTCTTGTAGAAATACGCTTAGGATGTAAATTCCCAAGCAATAGGGACATCGGTAAGATTCATGGACAGGGTAGTTCCATCGCTTGTGATTATGAGGCACTGAGGTTCTCATTCACTTAACCGATGGCTTTAAAAAGACGATACAGAACGTAGGCATAAAAGTCAAGGGTTTCTGATATCAGCAGTCGGGATTTGGGAGCCTCCCCTACGACTGTTATGGTCGCGAGGCACCACATCTACATAGACTACTTCAGTATAACTTGAGGATCGTCCGCATACGCTGAATCCAAGCGAACGAGACGCTCTAAAATCAGACAGAACAACGCGAATAGAGACTTTAGCAATGCGGTCTCTTTGATAACACCAGTGCATTCAAAGTACAATTCATCAGTGCCTTCAGGGAAAGCGGTACCAAACCGCCCTTCATCATCTTTAATCCTAAGATGGATCCTTGGCTGTCTTTGGCACAATTCCTTTATGTTCTCATCGGCAAGTAGCAGTTTGATTTTTTCTGGATTGTTGCCTTTGATTACAAACTGCTTATCAAAAAACGGATCTCCTATTTCTATGTCCTGCATACCGAAGAGTTTTCCGATTGAATCGAAAAAACCTTGACGAGAAATCTTGAAGTAGAGATCATCCTTATTTAGAAATGGGGCACGCATCCGCGTAAGTGGGTATGATGATGTTCCAGTTGAGACGACGTAAGTATCAAGTAGGATTTGCCATTCACCGTGTTTATAAACGAAAACGTCCTTGCCCCAGAAGCCACCTTGAATAAATTCACCGCCGATATCCGTAGCAATCTGTGACCAGATTTCGTCCTTAGACGGACCGAAAATAGATTTGCGTCTATTCGTTTTCTCTTTCACAATGCAGATTTTTGCGAAGCCATGCGGACAAAAACCCTCGAACACAGGTATGAATTAACGTTTCACAGCGACCGAAACTCCATCACGGAGGGGAATGATCGTCGTGAATACATCAGGTGAACTATAGAGAAGGCGTGTCAACTCTTTAACACCGATTGTCGCCGCATGGAACCACCGTTCCCGTTCATCAAGTCCTTCTGAAGGACCACCGGGCTTTTGTGTGACGACGCGCCCACCCCATATCATGTTATCCGTGATAAACAATCCACCCCTTCTGATCCGCGGAATCGCTTTGCGGAAGGCATCGGGATATCCATCTTTGTCGATGTCGTTATAAATGATGTCAAACTCGCCTTCGGTTTCGTCAATGATTTCAAGTGCGTTACCCACACGATAGTCAATGCGATCTGAGATACCACCGCGAGCGAGATAATCCGCTGCTCGATCGGCGTTTTCTTGCGAACCATCGGTACAGATGATGGATGCTTCCGGTTTTTGTAGTGCCTTCGCCATCCAATACGCCGAATATCCGAAACCTGATCCCATCTCGAAAATCCGTGTCGGATTGGTCAGCAATACCAATTGGTGTAAGACACGCCCAACGAGCGGGCCTACAATTGGAAAACGGTTTGCTTGCGCATGTGCCTCCATTTCGGTGAGCACCTCATCGCGTTCAGGAATGATGTCAAGTAGATAGTCCCCGATTGAAGGCTCAAGAATATCCAAACGTTGCATAGATGTCTCCTATTTTCAAGTCTGTGCTTCTCTCTGCCACCGTTCGAGCGGGTGTTCGCGTGGCGTAAGCGGCATATATACCCGTGCCTTCTGCCGATGCGATTCCCATGTTGCATGAATCATCTCGAGGCAATCTCGACCATCCCTGCCGCTCGCGAATGGATCCCGGTCTTCTTCAATCGAGGCAACGAGGTCGCGTAGCATGAGGCGTTGCAATAGCAACCGTATCGATGCCTTATCTCGTGGATTGCCTTGTTCGTCAAGGTCTTCAGATGTCAGATGTACCGGTTCCCACGTTTCTGCGGGTGTCTTGTGTTGTCCCTTGTGGATAAACATCGTTGTGCCGACGCTCTCTCGGATAGCAATTCGGCCTTCGGTACCGATAATGTCAATGCCGTAGGCATCATCGTTGGTTTGGGGTTGGGCGAGGAACTGTACATCGGCATGAATGCCGTTCTTGAAGCGGAAAGAGGCGTGTCCACGTTCTCCAAGCACGAGCCCTGCGTCTCGATCGAATGCGTGAACTTCTTGCGTGTGTTTGATGTCATCGGAGGTTGACTCGCGTCCATCCATCTGCACGAGGTGTGCCTGTGTCCACTCGACATCGCCTGCGAAAAGCCGTAACCAATCATAGAGATGGGTGCCCATCTCCATCAATGAATTTCCCACCTTGCGTCCGCCTTTGTCGGTTGCTTTCAGCAATACGATCTCACCGATCTCGCCCTTTTCTATGAGTGAAAGAACATAACGATTGTAGGGACTGGCCCGCTTGATGTGGTTAATGGCAAACTTGACGTGATGCTGATCACATGTTTCAACCATCTCATCGGCTTCAATAAGGTTGAGGGCAGTCGGCTTTTCACAGAAGACATGGATGCCACGTTGTGCGGCGGCGATTGTCGGTGGATGGTGCATCGGTGCCTGCGTCGGAATGATGACGATGTTGGGTTGCTCTTCGTCAAGCATCTTTTCGTAATCGTCATAGATGGCTTTGACCCCATATCGTTCTCCCCATGCTTTTGCCCGTTCCGGATTGATTTCCGCCCCAGCGATGAGTTCACAGTTCGTTTCTAACTGCACTGCTTCGGCATGAGCTCCGCCCATGCCACCCAAGCCGATAATTGCAATACGATAGTTATTCATATATGTCTCCGAAGTTTGCCAAGAAAGGGGGCTGGTTTACGCCTATCATAGCAACTTCAGCATTGGAGAGCAACAAAAAAGTTGAAGAAAGTCCTGTAGATATAGTTGAATATAGGAAAGGATCCATTCTTATGGGCCCGAAGAAAAGTTTGAACGACTGAAGATCAAAATCCAATAAGGAATAAAACGGATGACAAAAGAACGAATTCGAATTTTAGTCGATACTTCACGTGATACCGGTTGGTCAGATGGATTGGTACGAATTGAACCGGATAGCACCTATCACACCACTAACAACCGTGATTATCTCAGTGAAGCAGTGCTAAAAAACTACGATGTCCTGACGATTTGCAGCAACACATCGTTAAAATACACCGATGCGGAACTTCAACTCATTCGGGAGTTCGTAGAAAACGGAGGTGGACTCCTTTTAGCCTCCAGTACCAGTCGGTTTGAGCGAGATGTCCGTGAACCGATCTCAGAATTGGGAGTTAATCACGTCGCATCTCTTTTCGGGGCCCGGTTTCTTCTCTTACCTGATGGACAAGGAGAAATGGATACAGATGCGAATCCGTTGCGTGGCTATACAAAGAAAAGTCTTGGCCTCATTGATTGCGAGGTTGTAGATGAACTGGACCTCGATGATTTGGGGCTTACTTATTGTGCGAGCCTTGATATTCCAGCGGATGGTAACGTTTTTCTTGCGCACAACGAGACGCAAGAACCCGTTGGGGCATCTCTGTATTTTGGTGCAGGACGAGTTCTGTTGATTAACGAGCAACTCTTTCAGGTGGAAAAGCACCCTGTATCTATGCGATTCATTGATTGGTTGGGAATCAATCGCATCTCTATGACAACGACCACTCAGACAATCCCCGATGAAATCCCGATCGAAGAGCAGGTTAGAAAGGACGGAAAAATCAAGATTTTCTATACTCAGTTCGTCGAAGACCGTGTGGATACCTGTATGAGATTTGCTAAAAAACTGGTGAAGGAGATGTTCTCGAAATTCCCTGAGGGCGAAAAAATTGAATGGAAAATCGATCTGATTCCGTCGTGCGTTCATAAATACAACTTCCATTGGCAGGATTCAATCATGACAATCGGGGCGGGTGTCAGTCTTCCGAGACTTGCTTATTCGTTCGGCGTTGAATCGAGTCGATTGCTCCACGAAAAAACGTCGTTTGGGAAGGCGAAGGATGTTTTTTATGATGGATTCCAGTTTTTCTTTGGGATTTGGGCAATGAAATTGCTAGGATTTGAGGCAGAAGCAGCAGAGATGGTCGCCAAAGTCGAGCACCAATATAGTGAAAATGCCCAAGTCGAGGCGTTGATTGACATCGCGAAGATTTATGAACAACGATCTCGCAAGCCAATCTGGATATTGAAGATGCTACTCCATAAATATGGTACCGACCTGTTTGTCCGGCTTACCGAGGTGCTTTCGGGAAATCAAAGCGACACAGAAAAGAATATACCGCGCACAACTTTTTCACAGATAGATGTCCTGGTTTATTACCTTAGTCGAGCAGTAGGTGAAGATATATTTCCATGGTTTGAAGAGATCGGTACGACTGTCCATCCACTCCCGTTGCTGCGGAATGACAGTGACGAATTCCTGACAGAGGTCCGCAGAGACATAAAAAGAATGATTCGCGACACAACCGCAGAGACAAGCGACAGAATCGATGCCATCGATAGTTTTCTCGAAGTTACTGATGAATCTGATCACAAGGTTTCTGCGTTAGTTACTCAATTGGACGCGTCGGACAGATACGAACGACTGATTGCATCGGCAAAACTGATCAGCGGCTGCGATGAGCGGGCAGTGAAAGTGCTTGAAGAATTGACATTTGAAGCAGAAGATGATGGACTTGTGGCAATGTCGGTCCTGATGTTGGTTCGTAACAGTCAGAGTAGAGAACATATAGATCGACTCGTGGAGATGGCACCCCACCAAGATTACAGATACCAACTCGAAACCGGGTATCTGCTTGAAAAAATTGGCCACCCAGCCGCCGAACAGTTCTCACACGAAGGGCTCACCGACGAAAACGGTGAGACTATCTTAACGATGGATATCAAACGCAATGAACGCAATAAGGACCTATATCTCTATCCAATCGTTGAAGGTTATCGCGTTGCCACTTGCGAGTTAACGACCCATACACATCATTTTCCTCACAACACGCATGTTCCCGGCACTTACGTGGATTGGGTGCATACCAACCCGAAATATCGTCGGAGAGGATTGTCACGATGGGCATTCGGTGCGTCAATGTCGCATGGGTTGGTCCGCCAGTACTCTTGCAGCTCTCTTCACACCGGCACGGACAACGCTGCTCTTGGGATGTACAGGAGCTTCGGGTTCGTTGATGGATTAGTGACACAACAATTCACCAAAACATTGCGGCACGAACAGACAAAAGTGGTCGAGGATTTAGTCGTCCGTTCCTATAAGCCTGGAGATGAAATCGCAATGGCAAGCGTACTCAATGCGTTTTATTCGGAACAGGTGGAGCGTAGACTGAGACGCGCCGAAAGGCGCAGAACGTCGGAAACCTTATTGATTTATCTCGCAGAGAAAGATGGTGAACTATTGGGGTATGTGCAAGCACAATGTTTTGAAAAGACAAAGAGTGTTTCAATCACTGAATTCTGCCTTAAACTACAACCTTCTGAAGGTTCTACGCACCCAGAAGGTTTCATTGAGGAGATTGGCACGACACTCCTATGTGTCTTGCACAACGAATTAGTGAAAGATGAATATAAACGGATTCGCTACGAGCCGGAGGGAGAGGAAGAAAATGATTATGTCAGAACCTTGTTTCACAATTTCGGGTACATGTCAGCGGAGCCAGGATGGGTATGGATGTTCAAGATCGTCAATTTGCCGATGCTACTTGGAGAGCTTTCTCCATTGCTTTCCATACGACTGAACAAGAGCGATGATTACAAACATTGGCAAGGGACAATCGGCATCAAAGGTTCGAAACATCAGGCAAGTCTTACAATTAAAGAAAGTGAAATTCATATATCGGCGGAAGTATCAGAAAGTGTTGGAATCTGCCTCTCTACAGATGATGACACGATCACCCGACTCATTTTGGGGACTGGCACCGTCTACGCAGCATACCTACAGAATCAGTTACACATCGCACCGACAGTCAACGACTCGATAATAGGTCTGTTGGGAACGCTTTTCCCTTCACGCCGTTAGAAACCCATCATTGCTCGAACAAACGTGGCATTACTGGTCGTCCGTTGAAACAAGTGAGTGGTTCTACGGTGACCCGCAAGAATAATGATATAGAAACCAAGCCATTCGCCTCTGTTGATAGCATGGATTTCAAAAATACGAGTTCGTAGGTCGGGGCGGTACAGGTTTGGAATGCTAACATCATCTGAGAAAGTTTGTAGGTAGTTCTTAAAGTTTTTATCCCGGTTGGAAAATTTCCGGTATTGGAATCCTCCAATGATATTCAATCTCTGTGTGAACTGATAATCAAGACGGACACCGAGAATATCCTCTCGACTTCGACGATTGAATCGCAAATATTCAATTGGTTCATCATCGGTTGGGAGAAACATATCTGGGTTGAGTGTTTTTGGAATTTCTTCGGCACTTCGGTCAAAAGCGCGGTCCCAGACATACTTTACCATAGGTGTTAGCGTTAAATCTTCAACGATCTTGTTGACGAATGGAAGATCCACAAGTGGAATCTCATATTTTGCCTTCAGAATAGTGAGCTGATTACGGATGTTCCGTTCGGGATAGCGGCGTTTTTTCCAATTCGTGTCGTCATAGATTAAACCGGTATCGGTCGGGTCAAGCGCGTTAATTCCATGATCAGGATAGAACGGGTAAGCAGGTCCGCCTCCGCCAAGCCGAGTCTGCTTAATTGGTACCATAAAGTCAACGCGTTCATCGGGTTCAAAAATCTTTGATATTGGGTCGTATTCAATATCCGTGAAAAGTGCCCTGTCTTGATCCTGTTCAAACTGTTTTTGTATGAGAACCAGAAATTTGGCTTCAAGTGTCAAGTTTCGCACTGCGGTATAGCGGCATTGGAACGTTGTTGTATTCACGCGTGCGTTATAAAAATCAAGTTCGTCATTAATGTGAATCGGTTTCAATTCTCCTACAGGCAAGACAATTGTGTAATCCGGTATATCATCCTGCACTCGGACAAATCGATTTTGGAAGTGAAAGTTGCCAAAATCGGGGATGCTGCGTTTATAGGTGATATGTATGTATTTCGCGTTATTTTTCCGACGGCTTGAAATTTCGCTTTCGTTTAACCAACCCATCCGAACAGTGAGATTATCAAGCAGCTTATATTCTGCGTTGAGGTGATATCCCTGCCGGTCTATCCCGTATTCGTATTCCGGCTCAAAGTCATCCTCAATCGAATCGCCAACACCGTTATTATTCAGATCGATAACATGGGTAAATACAGGTGGGTCAGTTTCAAAAATAAGAAAATCTTCTTGGAAGTCCAATACGCCATTTTGATCTCGATCATCAGCCCGCGGAATTACCCCATCAAAGTCACTGTCATCGGGCCAGTCGTCGCCATCATCGTCGTCCTCAACCAGTGTATAATTGGCAGCATCCCACGGAATCAGCTCAGTCGCAATCCGGTCCTCCAAGGGTCTATCCGGTCTGCCTCGCTCAAGCGTATAAATTTCGCCTCGGCTCGGATGTGCGCCAAAATTCAGATAGTTCGTCGTGTACCCCGGATCGATATGATACAAGACCCCTTCTAAGTGGAGTTTGCCAAAGCGAGACTTCAGTTGGACGAACCAAGCGGTTTCTCTGCCGAGTCTCCCGTTTCCACCTTCATCTGTTCCATCACCACCTAAAAAAGCTTCAAAACGCTCGCCCTCGGTTTCCGAATATGTCGGGATGCCGTTTGCATCTACCGGGAGTCGGCTGTTGAGATCAATAGTAACACCTGTGGGTTCCTCACCATTGGGCATCTGAAGAGTGGTTTTGGTTCGGCTAAACCCTACTTTATCTTTCGGGATAGTCGGATATTGTTTGTATTTACCATTAATAGAGTAGTGTGCCCTGATGAAAACATTACTGATAGTTCCTTCAAGGTCAAGGCCATAGAGAGTTGCGGCACGTGCAGCACCATAACGGTATCGGATTTTTCGAGGTCTGCCTTCACCTTTCCATTGTGAGGGATTGTCTACAAGTTTTTTCCTGTTTTTGATGTAATCTGGAGATTGACCGTAATTCCCCGGTGCCTCAATTATGTCGCGATACGGCATCTGAATGCGACCATCTGTCGTTTTGATCCACTCTTGTAGGTCAGGGTTCTCTTCTGCTTTGTTCGCTTCACTAAAGCCGATAACCGCTATATTATAATCACCTGCAACCACCATGTCGAATACAACCGATTTGATTGTTCGGGGATCAATGTTAATCTTTTCATCTGTCAGCATAAGGTCATATTTCATTTTATTGAAACCAGTGACAATTTTCCACTGCCCGTCAGTGGAATCTCGGACTTCAGAGGGGCCTCCGGCGTGATCAATGGGAAGAATCTCGTCAGCAAAAACATCGAATTGGTGTGTCCTTTCGGGTAGCAATTCGGGTTCAATGCCTTCTGCTATCGCTGCGGGGGGCAATTTTTGAAGTGCTTGTGTGACGATCGTGATCTTCATGCTTTTGAAAGCCGCCCCGACCCCCGCTTGGATATGATCGCGATGTAAATCAGGATCGTAAGCACGAAAATCTGTGAATGCGCTCGTGTGATTGTCCTCAGGTGAGTCATCACGGAAAACAACGGAGATTGTTTCAGGGGGTGTGTTGGCAACCGTTCCCATCAACGAGTTTATGGAGCGTTCGGGATGTTCTTTATGCAAATTGACATAAGTAAAACCGACGCGGAAAAGTCCGCCGAAAAGTCCTTGTCCTCGAAAACCGACGAGCCGTGCGTTTTCAATGTTCCTGACACCTGACAATGCGTTCAACCCGTTTCGGCGTCCTAAATCTCGTCCGAGCCTCTCATTCTGTCCTGGAGCATCTGTTATCTTAATGGGATTGGAAATACGTGAGTGGATGAGGCTAAAAAGATGGTGTTCCTGTGCAAAAGAGATATCCCACCGAAGTCCATCAAACTCAGTTTTGGATATAATATATCGGTTTGGAAACAGGGAAGCAGGCTTGAGTCGTAGGTGATCCCCAATCACAAACTCGGCATGTCTACCGAGAAAGGTTTCTTCAGTAATGATTGTCCGATCCAATTGCGCTGTGAAGCGAAGACTATCCAGTTGACCTCCCCACCCGACGGTTAATTTGCCGTTCTGATCAAATTCCTTCTGATCGGTATATGTATTGAGTTCACTGCCTTCCACAATTTCTGCTCCATAAAGATCATAGAAGACTTGCGGTTCTTCTTCCAACTGGAATCTGCTTGAGAATTTCGCTTCGCCGCCAATTGCGGGCAGGAGCGGTTGGTACGGTCCGAGTGGGGCCGCGCCACAACTATAGAACACAAACGTACCAAAGATGCAAGGCACTACAAGCAGAGAATGAATTACCCGTTTTAACCTTTTCATGGTTGTGCTCCTCCTGAGGGACGAATTAACGAAGGGTGTTCAAATTTGTGCATTCTCTGAACACAATCCCATATCTTCTAACAGTCAAACAGCCGTGGTTGCAATCATTGTCTAACAAGGACTCGGTGGAGGTTACCGTGGAAATCGCAAATTCCGTGCCAATCTGTACAGGACGACATTGGTGGGGTTCTGAACGAAATGTCCAGAAAGAACTGCACAAAATAGGGCAGACCTTGGACCTAATCGCACAAAATGGGGCAGAGGAGAGGTACTAAGGGGAGCCTATTCGTAACTTAATAATGACGCGTATAATTTCCGAGTTAAGGTGTTACATTCCATTGACTGAACTATTTCAGGGCATCCCAGGCAGTGGGCGAGTTTTCCTGCAGGATTGACAGAGAGAACAGAACTATGAACCTAAGAAACGGTAAAACACGCATAGCGATTCAACAAGGTCAGGACTTACCCAATTTTGACAATCACACGGTCTCTGAGCGGACGAATCGACAAAAAACATACGGTTCCCTGACACAACCTCACAGGTGATGCTACAGAAGCGCAGCCTGCGTAAGCCCTAAAGGTGTTGAATCTTAGGGACGTAGTGAGGAATGGTCTACAAGGGCCGGTTCGGATTTCATGATAATAGGATTAGAAACTTCATTTCTTAAGTTGTCCCCACGTAGTTGTGAGTTTTCCTTGTGCTTCAACTGCCCAAACACCGCTTCTCCAAAGGTCATACCCGTTTTCGGATGCATCTTTGAAAAAATTTATCCCCGGTGCTTCATCGAAACGCCAGAGCGAAATGGTATGTTCATCTACCTCGAATTTTCCTGTTGGGACCTTCCATTCCGGTCTCACATATCGCACGACATTGGAAATCCGAACTTCATCTACATATCCTCGAAGCTTCACATTATCACCAACGAAACGGCTTCGCTTTGGATCTTGGAAAATGATACCGCCAATACGAAGTGGTTTATTTGATTTGATGAGATGTCCTCTCGGACAGCACCAATTACCGCCTTTGCCGTTAGCACCCATCCCTGCGGATGCATCATAAATCGCTGTGACGTGTATCCATTCCCTTACAGATAAATCGAAGCCTCCAATAGTCAATGACCCTGCTGCGCCTTCAGCGTATCCCCACGCGCCCAATGAAGCGTCAGGGCCGTGAATAATCAGATTGAATCGTCCTTCCTGTCCAATAATTGACCAGAAAGTGCTGAGTTCAGGGAGTTCTTCAAGATATATCCACGCTTCGGCAGTCAATCCTTCAAATTGTTCATCGGGAAACCACGCGTCGGTGGTTGCGACAAAATCGTGGATTTCATCCAATTTCAACATACCACCGCCTGCGGGTGAACGGGGCGGCAATGCTGTAGCAATCAGCGGAAGCAATGTTATTAAAAAGAGAGATGTGAGGATGTGTCGGTATATCACTTTTAATCTCCTTTATCAGCAACTGTGTAAAATTGAACCCTCTCAATGCGACCTGCGCCAGTCATCGAGTGTTTTATGATTTTGATAGCGTCTGTCTTAGCAATAAGTGGGATTTCAAATGGAAACTGAATCCCGCCCGGTACTTTCTTGGCGGGTTTCCATTGATTTCTCTTATCCCGTACGTGAAGTTCAATGTTTCGGATTTTCCCAGAGCCAAGAAGCACAATTTTCCGAATGTCCGTTCTTTCTGGAAGCGAATAAATTTCTCCGTGGAAAGTCGCCTTTTCTTCTACATCGCGATTTATGAGAACATACGCCTGCTCCGTTAGAAGCACTGCACAACCGATCTGTGACAAACAAGCAAGTATAAAGAGTAAGTATCTCCATCTGTTCATGATTGTTCTCCTGACGCGCAATGTTCCGGATTGATAGAAGGAGCGATGCAGCAATTGAGATACAGGAAGCCTCTTGCATCGCTCCGCGTATTCCCAAGGAGGAAGGCTGTCCTGGTTGGTGCGCAGTATCATCTATAGTATAGCAATTTTTGTGCCAAAGACAATTCAAGCGCAAAACTGCCGCTAAAGAAGAATTTTTGGGTCGGTTTTGTTCATGAATTGTTTCTCACTGTTCAATTTCCGAACAGGTCTATTCAAAAGACTCACGTTACAGAACTCCTTGACACATCTCAATTTTTGAAATATACTTGGCAGTAGCAGGCGTTTTATAGTAGATTCCGTAATTACTTATACACTCATAGCGTCGTGTGAACTCTGAAATTATCTG
>RKRR01000029.1 GCA_007571305.1 Candidatus Poribacteria bacterium
TCCTGCGTGCTTAGAGTAGATTCCGTAATTACTTGGACATTTGTAACGTCGTGTGAACTCTGAAGTTATCTAATAGCACAAGCGAACATCTTATGCTACGAGTGTGAACCTGTTTTCGGATTTTACTATAAGATGCACAGGAAACCAACGGTCTCCTATGCTACAAGGTGGCAACTTAGGTTATTACAGTATGGACAAACAGGCGTTCCACGCCGTCTGATGCGTTCTAAATGTTCAAAAACCTCAATAAGGTTCATAAAAAAACTCACTTACGTGGTAAAGGAGTTGCTTTAATTCTGCAATTTTAGGTATAATGGCAGCAATCTGTTCTGAAGCAACTCCGCTTTGGATTTAAGGGAGGCAGCACCCTCCCTTTTTAGCTACCGATACTATACCAATTTTTACAAATTAAAACAAGCATAAACCCTTATATTTACTGGGTTTATCGCTCATTTTTAGAAATTTTTCTAAATCCCAAAACGACTTATTTCGAAAAATAAAAGGAGTGAAATGCGGCTGATCCTCTTCGCGCTTTGCAGTATCCTATTGCTATTCGGTTGTAGTTCAGGTGAAACACCAGGACCGATGGAACGGATGCCAAACTACTTTCCCGATGGCATTGGAAGCAGATGGATTTACAAAAATTCTGATGGACACCAATGGATACGGGAAGTGAGTGGCAAGGCGAATATTGAGGGAAAAGACTATCAAGTCTTCGAGGATACACCACCAATTACGGATACCGAACTTGATTTCCTAAATTCCACATACCATCGCGTTACTTCGAACGAGGTTATGTTCAGGGTCAATGAAAAGGTGACCAATTACCTTCAAACTGAACTACCGAAAGCAGTGCAGGACAAATTTACGGGTTTAGAATTGACCGTTGCAGTAGAGCCGTTCGAGCATCCTGAACTTGTTTTTTTTCAGATACCATTGGTTCCCAATTTCCAGTGGAACGCTCTGAACATAAAGGTTAACGGAAACATCATTTTGCAAAATCTTGTCCTGCTCCAAATACCTTTTGAGGTGCATATAAACGTTCAAGCGGAAGTCGTCGCTGAAAGTCCATTGGAAACGCCCGCTGGAAACTTCGAGAAAACATATCAGATAGAATACGAGACTGAAATCACACATACTCTTTTCTCGACAGATGAGACAATTCAAGGGAAACAGACGATATGGTTTGCACCACACGTAGGTGTCGTCAAAATCGAAGACGAACACGGTATAACGGAACTGATTGAATATTCCTTCCTTTAATTATACCTTAGCAGAGAAATGATGGGGTTTGTGCTTTGCCGGTTTTCATAGACGAAGTGCCTGCGCCGCTGTTGCCGGCTTCATCTTTGGGACGGAAGTCGAGAATCGGACGCAGTTTGGAGGTCATAAATTAAGACATGAAAGTTGTTATCTTAAGCGACAGGAAACCGGGGCATTACAAACAATCTTTAGGTATTGTCGATAAAATGCCTGAATGTCAAGCGGTATGGCTTGAGATACAATTTCGGGGCAAATGGCGTGACAATCTCCTTCGCGTTTTTATGTGTGTTTTTGGAGGTGCGCCGCTTCCTATATTCCTAATCCATACGTTCCTGCGGTGGAGTCTCATTCCTGAGGCTTATCACGCACTGCTCCAACTCCAAACCGTTGATATTATCCTCTCAACAGGTTCATCTATGGCAGCGGTTAATCTACTCCTGGGTGAACTTCTTGGTGCTAAGACGGTTACGTGTCGCAGACCCTCACCAGTCGGCATCCGATATTTCGACCTCGCAATTCTCCCAATGATTTCTTGGCACCAAGCATCGCGCAAAGACAATATTTGCAGAACAATCGGCGTACCAAACCCTATTTCATCGGACGTGCTGGATGTCAAACGGGAACAATTGAAGGATGAACTGCACCTATCGGACTGTCCGCGTATTGGCATCCTACTCGGTGGGACAGATCGGCACGAGACCATCACGATAGAGGATGCTAAATGGCTCAGTGAGGTTTGCCAAGCGACCGCAAAAACGATGAACGCGCAGATACTCTTAACGACCTCCCGCCGAACACCATCGGATGTGACGGAACATTTGGTATCCACCGTAAAAGATACCGACTGGTGTTCATTCTTTGTTACCCCTGATACGTTCTCAGAATTGGAAGATCCCTACCAAGCCATTCTTGCTTTAAGCGATCTGCTCATCGTCACCGCGGACAGTTTTTCAATGGTGTGTGAGGCGGCGAGCAGTGGGCGCAGCGTTGCTGTTCTAACGCTATCCCATAAAAGTGTGAGACTGCCGAGGCGATATGAAATCTATCGGTATATGGAAGAAAGTTCCATTGTGAGTCAGTGCAGACTTGACGACTTAGAAACACATATTATCAATTCTCTTACCTCTAATATGCCGAACAAACCTCTTCAAGATACAGAGACAGCAGTGGAGGCAATTCGCCAATTAGTGGCGAATTGCTAGTCTGAGAGAACAGTGGAACTTCTCTTGGAATTCGGTGTGAGAATCGGTAAGACATAGCAGTTGATACAAATCATAATCACTTACTGAAGGAGATACAGAATGAAAGGCAAACCTATCGGACGCATACTCACCCTCCTGATTGGCCTGGGAGCAGTCGTATTCCTTGTAGCGCAACCGGATGCGCAAACCGCTGAAGATCCTTGGGAAGCTTGGATAGATGAACAGACAGACATAGCGCTAAAATCTGCCACAGAAATAGATGGAACTCGTCATGCTAAAATCCGTGCAAGCATTCGGGCAAAATTCTCAGCCCTCGCAATGGAATTGAAAAACGAAATCGCATCCCCACCGCAGACACAGGATTACGCGATCTTGCAAACGGCTAAGGAACTACAGGACACTTACGACGCAGGTTATGAGAGTAGACATGCGGATACCACTGTCAACGTGACATATTCGGTAAATGGTTCTGAAATATTCGCATATAACGAGAATACTCCGCTCGCCGAAGTTGACGCGAAATATCCCCGCGAAGTATGGCTTGGAATGCTGCTTGATAAGGGTATTAAGATCGAAAATGCAAATGCGTACTGGGAATATCTGTTCATGCGAGTTGCGTTAGTCCATATTGAGAAAAAACCGCATGTATGGACATCTGGCCTGTTTGGCATCCCACCTGCAGAGAATTGGGAAACCTACAAAGCCGCGTATATTGAGCGAAAACTCGATCAGATTCAGAAACATTTGAAAGAAGAGGATAAACGCGTATGGATTTTCGGTCACACCCCAGAAGAACACCACAGCCTTTTAGAAAAGGATACGGTACTTCAGAAAGTATTTGAGGATTTGTCGAATCGCTCTAAAGGGACTCCTGCACCTGTGTTTCGGTATTTCTCAGCACCATACACTGTCAAATCACTGCGGGAAGCCTATGACGAGAAGTACAATGAGCGGTATGCTATCACTTCTGGAAATTTTAGCATTACACAGGACGGCACCACCGTCTTTGCATATAAGTTTCCACTTCTGCTGAGCGAAGTAGATGCAAAGTATCCGCGGGATGCATGGCTTCAGATGCTCCTCGAAAAAGGGGTTACCATTGATAATTTTGAAGAGTACTGGGCATATCTATCTAAGCGGGACACACTGGTGGAACTTGAAAATCAGCCGGAGATATGGGGGTCCGGGTTGTTCGATATTCCGCCCACTGGCGATTGGGAGACCTATAAAGCGGCTTATTTAAAGCAGATGGTCGAGGAACTTCATCATAGGGGGCATAATATGATGGGACATTACGTGGATAGAGACCGCCTCAATAAAGCAAAAGTGGAAGCAGAGGCGATTGAAAAACGGATGAGAAAACAGTTTCAGCATCCACTAACTGACCGTTAGTATGTCAAAGCGACAAACATAAGGCGGAGTTCTCGGACCTCGCCATTTTTGTTACCTGTATCACACGGTAGATACGTTGGGTGTTTCCTTAATTTTCTCAAGGAAACCCCACCTACCATCGTTCACTTAATTCGTTTCCGGGGTAGCATCCTCGGATACCGCTTCATAGTATCCAGAACCGAATAGGTAACCGTCGTGTCGAATCGACCATGTCCGCTTCACCTCATTCATGCCAGTTGCCGGGTTGGGCCATAAGTATTCAACCCAAAGTCCCACTCCAGTCGCTTTGGCGATTTCTGCTCCCAGCATAGATCCATCAAGACCCAGAACAGCTTTCAGATCGGTTCCGATGAAATCCGGTCTCGGTGCGTGAGCGACAAACATATCGTTTGCATCAGTGATGAATACATACCACTGACCTTCAATATGCGCTGGGTCATTGTAGTACGACGCTATGGCATCAACTCCAGCAAATTCATAACGAGCAACTGCTTCCAAAACAAGGGCACGCGTAAATGCTACTGGATCATCTTTTGAGACTGTTGGAAGTGTTGCAGGATCTGGTTTCCGCGGTTCGTAATATCCAGTAGCGAAGAGATAACCATCGTATCGGATTGACCACGTCCGCTTCTGTTCTAATTTATTCGTATTGGGATTCGGCCACAAGTACTCAGTCCAGTGTCCAACACTCTTCGCCATCGCAATTTCCGCTCCTGCTGGTGCTCCATCAATCGAAGGAATATCTTTTATATCCTTACCGATGAAATTCGGTGCCGCCGGATGTGCGACAAACATATCGTTTGCATCAGTGATGAATACATACCACTGACCTTCAATATTCATTGGATCATTGTAGTAGGTTATAGCGGCTTCGCGTCCTTCTGTTTTATAAAGATCAACCGCGGCTTGAACGAAGGCAACCGCAAACGCCTCTGGATCATCCATTGTAGGTATATCAGTCGGTGTAACGGCATCCATCATCGGCTGTGCCATAGGTCGCTCACAACCGGTAATGCAAATCGTGGAGAATCCTACGACAAGTAGTATGAACAAAAAATTTCTCAATTTTTGACTCCTTTTCAGTCAATAATGCCATTCTTAAGCATACACGAAATCTCTCATCGAACTGATGTTAATTATATACATTCATCACTCGATTATCAAATATGGTAATTTTTTCTTGTAATTTTTCCGCGAATAATATATATTCTGTAGAAACCCAACAAACGATATAAAGGAAAAAAAAAACATGAAACATACAGTGCGAATTCTCCTATCTTTGCTCACTCTGGGAGTTATCTTTGTTGGATGTTACCTGAAGTTGGATTCCAAGACGAAAGAACAGAAATACACTGGACCCCAAACCGTTAAAGCACTCATGGAGACTTTTGATGCCAGATACAGTTTTCAGAAATGGACCAGGGATGCAGAGATAATCCACAGCGAAAAACACCATATTGAATTCACGTTGGTAGATGTCGATACCAAATACCCACGTGAAGAATGGCTTCGGGTGCTTCTCAGTAAAGGTATTATGATAGAAAATTTTAAAACCTATAGTGAATACCTCGACCTACGTTCAAACTTAATTTTGGAAGAATTCTACGCCGAAAATGATTGGGAAACTGTAAAAGCGAATTATATTGACACTCTCATCCAAGAGTATCAACGTATCACTGAAGCGAATCGATCCCACCCAGAATCGGAAAATTGGTTTATGATAGGTGAAAACGCGTTGCCCCAAATTCCGGGAAGAATCTACGTCCTAAAAACGGAATCAACAGCACAGATCTGGCACACACCCTCTGAAATACAATCAAAGACCGGAGAAATTCTCTCGGCTAAAGAAACAGCACTTTCTGAGAGACAGAGACTCCATCTCTTGAATACCGGTGTGCCACCAGCAGGCTGGGAAGTTGTGTATGTGGATGAAGATGGAAATCCCACACACCGAAACAGATAAAACTGAAGGAACTCCTTATTTGACCGCAAGGAAAATTAGAAAACATGTCCAACCCATTAGCGATTTCAGGCGGCATACCTGTCCGAAATACAGAAAGCAATCCATGGTCCCCATGGCCCCGGACCACGACTGAGGAGTGGGAATCAAAAGTTGAACCCCTGCTCCGCGAAGTGTACTTGAGTGCGAATGAAGGCTCCGGTGGCACGATGATTGAGCGTTTTGGAGAACAATATGCCCAGTATTCAGGAACTCACTACGCGCTCTTTATGCCACACGGGACAGATTCAATCAGTGCCGCTTTAGCGGGTGCGCTTGATCTCGATGGATTTAGTGATGGTGGCGAGGTAATTGTACCCAACTACACATTCGTAGCAACCGCAAGCGCAGTGTTGGAACGTCGGTGCACAGTGGTATTCGTAGACGTTTCACCGGAGACCTTCACAATCGATCCGAAAGCCGTAGAGGCGGCTATTCGTCCAGAAACACGAGCGATTTTGCCTGTCCATCTCGGCGGCCATCCAGCAGATATGGGGGCTTTACGAGAAATTGCCCAACGTCATAATCTCGCGATGATTGAGGACTGCGCGCAGGCTCATGGAGCAGAATATCAAACGAAAAAGGTTGGCTCCCTCAGCAGTGTGGGTGCGTTTAGTTTCCAAGCCTCAAAGAACCTGACTTCCGGCGAAGGTGGCATGGTTACCACAAACGACAAAGATATTCACGATCGGGTCTGTGCCTTCATGAATGTCGGACGCGCACCCGGTGGAGCGCGATGGGAATATCCGCGGCTCGGATGGAACTATCGCCCATCAGAATATCTCGCTGCAATATTACTCGTCCGGTTGGAACTGTTAGAGGCACAAACCGATCTCCGCAATCGAAACGCAACCTATCTCTCCAACGGTTTGAAAGCGATTGAAGGGATCACACCACCGAAACTTGCCCCGTGGGTTACCAAACACGGGTACCACCTCTACTGCTTGAAGTATGACCCCCAAGGATTTGGCGGTAAATCGCGACAGGAATTTGTGGATGCCCTGTCTGCTGAAGGCATTCCGTGCTCTATCGGTTACCGTTCTCCACTCTCACAAGAACCCGGAATGGCACACGTCGCGAAGACATACCCGCATCTTATCCGATCATTGCCTTGTCCAAACGCCGCATCCATCTGCGAGCAGAGCGTATGGCTTTTCCAGAATCTTTTCCTCAGTTCGGAAACGGATATGGATCAGATTGTGGAAGCTATCGCCAAAATTCACCACGCATGGCGTTAACCTTTTCCCAATGTTAATGCACGATGGATTGGGCAAACCTTGCTGGGAACTTTGATGCAATCAAAAAGCAGCAAACCGCTCCTTGTCTACGATGATGCCTGCGATTTTTGTCGATATTGGATCGCTCAATGGCAGCACGTTACCGGTGCCCGCGTCGACTACGCTCCCTACCAAGAGGTAACTACACAATTCCCAGATATCCCCCTTTCAGCGTTTGAGAATTCAGTCCAATTAATCCTTCACAATGGAACGGTTTTGAGCGGGGCAGAGGCGGTCCTACATGCCTTGAACAATGGTCTGCTTCTCTGGTGTTACGACCGTTTGCCTGGCTTTGCAAGTGTCTCCGAAGGCATCTATCGTTTCATTGCGCTGCATCGTCCGTTTTTCTCCGCGGTGACGCGATGGTTGTGGGGAACATCTCCAGAGAGAACAACACTTTGCTTTTCGAGATGGGTGTTCCTGCGCGGACTCGGCTGTATCTACCTCATCGCTTTTCTGTCTTTGTGGGTGCAAGTCCACGGACTCGTTGGAAGCAATGGAATTTTACCAGCAGACCAGTTTTTGGAAGCCGTCCGTCAGCAAATCGGAATGGAAGGCTATCACTTCGTCCCGACGTTGTTCTGGTTGAATGCATCGGATGCCTGCCTCAATTTCTTGTGCGCTGGCGGTGTGATTCTGTCTCTCGTTTTAATCGCAGGTTTTGTCCCCGCATTCGCTTTAGTAGGTTTGTGGACGTTTTACCTGTCGCTTGTGACAGTCGGGCAAGTTTTTTTAAGTTTCCAATGGGATGTCTTGCTCTTAGAAGCAGGATTGTTGGCAATTTTCTTCGCGCCGCTGCAACTTCGGGAGACATTCACACGTGCATCCCAACCTTCCACTGCGTTTTTATCGCTTCTACGATGGCTCCTGTTCCGCCTCATGTTTGCCTCCGGTTTCGTCAAACTCGCAAGTGACGAGGTGTGGCGAAACCTGACCGCCCTCAACTTCCACTATGAAACGCAGCCGTTACCGACATGGTTCGGATGGTATGCGCACCAGTTGCCGACATGGTTCCAGAAAGCCTCTGTGATCGGGATGTTTGCGGCTGAGATCGTCGTCCCGTTCCTGATTTTCGCACCACGTCGTCTACGAGCTGCGGGATGTATCGGGTTAGTCGGTCTACAAGTGCTCATCGTCTTAACAGGAAACTACTGTTTTTTTAATCTGCTGACGATTGCGCTATGTCTCCTTCTGATTGACGATGTGACATGGAAAGGTTTGCTTCCGAAACGGTTGATGCCTACTATCCGCTTCGTTGAACTCCCTCGCCACCGGTATAGACGGATCGGCATAGCGGTAGTTGCAACGTTCCTCTTTCTACTGAGCGGCATCCGTTTCGGTGGGCAGCTTTTCAAAGAGGTAAGGTTTCCAGATGTCGCCTGGATCACACCGTTTCGGAGCGTGAATACCTACGGACTCTTCGCAGATATGACGGAATCGCGTCCAGAAATTATCGTTGAAGGTAGCAACGATCAAATAACATGGGAAGCTTACCAATTTCGCTGGAAACCGGGAGATTTGGCTGTCGCGCCAAAATGGGTTGCCCCGCATCAACCGCGCCTCGATTGGCAGATGTGGTTCGCTGCCTTGCAAGGCAGTTATCAAAACACACCATGGTTTCTTAATTTTATGGGAGCACTGCTACAAGGCAAGCCTGAGGTGCTACAGTTGTTGGCAGAAAATCCATTCCCGGATACGCCTCCGCGCTATGTCCGCGCAACCCTTTACGATTATCGTTTTACCGACCTCGCGACAAAAAGTTCGGAGGGCACTTGGTGGCACCGCGAATGGAAAAGAATTTATTGTCCTACGATTTCACTCCGCTAAATAGCAGGTAGCAATTAGTAAAGAGGTTTGTTAAATCCAAACCTGTAGCCTGTAACAACGGCGCAGGCGAATTTAAGGAAGTCCTTCAAAGTCTAAGCACCCGTTATTCAACCGAAAGGAAGAATTAAAATATGTCGAGTCAATTTTTAACCGTCGCGTTGGAAGCCGCAAAAAACGCTGAAGAAATCATCACTGCTTACTACACCGGCGATGCCATGAAGGTAGAAATGAAAGATGACGAAACGCCGGTTACTCTCGCCGATAGAGAGGCAGAAAAAATTATTAGAGAAACCATCAAACAGGCGTTCCCAGACCATGGATTCTTAGGTGAGGAATACGGAATAGAGGCAGGTTCATCGCCTTACGTCTGGATCATCGATCCGATTGATGCAACGAAGAATTATATCCGAAAAATTCCGATCTTTGGCACACAGATTGCGCTAATGAAAGGTGAAGAACTCATCCTTGGCGTTTCCAATGCACCACTTTTGAATGAACTTCTCTATGCGGAAGCCGGAAGCGGTGCTTTCTGGAACGGTGAATCGATAAATGTTTCCAACGTGGCACAACCTGAAGCCGCGATGGTATGCCACGGAGGACTGAAGTGGTTCAAAGAAAAAGGCACTTTTCCCGGGATGTCCGATTTTATCAATGACGCGGCACGCACCAGAGGATTTGGTGATTTCTACATGTATCATCTCGTGGCATCTGGAAGAGCGGATGCTGTTGTTGAAGCGGCGATAAGTATTTGGGACATCGCTGCCATCACTGTTATTGTGCGGGAAGCTGGTGGGAAAGTAACGGATATACAGGGAAAAACCATTACGAAAGATACACATTCACTGGTAGCAACAAATGGCGTGCTGCACGACACTGTATTGAACTATTTCAATGATGTCTGATTGCGGATTTTGTATTTTGCTATCAATATGCTGTTCGATGGGACCCAGTTAAATCAATTTTTTGACCAAATGCTAAAAACATATCAACTCGTGTTGTCTGTTCAAGCGGGTCATCTAAGGAACGTAGCAAACTTTCATACCGGCTCCCCTTGAAAGTCTGCCACGCGTGTGGTGTAGAAATCGCTGATTGGACCGACTCAATAACTGCCATCGGATCCTCATCCGGCACGATGGGATCACGAATCAATCCGTGTGGACGATGTTCCGATGGCTCATCCCACTTCGCATAGCCGACAATGTTTTCACCTCGCCTTAACACCCGATACTGTCCTATATTGAATTGATGGATGATCCGACCTTCACTGTCCCACAAAACGGGGAAATTATGCCTTGCCCATCTTTGATTTAATAAGCGTAAAACATTCAAATCTTCAAGACTCGCCTCTCTCCATTTAAATAGAGATGAATCTTGACGTGGTGAGACTTGTGTTCGTAACTCTCTTGTAGCCTCTTGATATCCGATTTTCTGATACAATTGTGCTGCGATTTCACTATCCGTATAAAGAATGCTACCGCGATAACCTTTCTTTCGGAAGTACACATGAAGTCTCTCCATCAAACAGGTAGCAATACCTTGCCGACGCATATCTGGGGCAACACAAGCAAGCGTTACCATCCCGAATTCTTGGATTTTACCCTCAACGAAAAGTGAAACAGGTTCGCCCCAGACATGTCCTACCACACTTTTATCAACGAATGCTAATTGCACGGATTCGACTTCAAGAGGACAGTCGTTAAACTTCTTTCGATAATGATCCTCGCGAACCTGTTTAAAAATAGGCATTAACAACGCTAAAATAGCGTCATCGTCGCCAGGCTTCCAATGTCTGTAAGTCATAGAACTACACATTATGTCTCCTCTAATTTTTTAACTACCTATCAATTTTACCACCAAGCGGTTCGATGGTATCCTGTCAAATCAATCTCCTGACCGAAGGATAAAAGCATTATAACGGTTGTTGTGGGTTCAAATGTGCAACCGTATGCACGAAGAGGTTCTTCATATCGCCCCTCCTGTGCTGCTTCCCAAGTGCGGCTCGTCGGGATCGCTGCCTGCACCGATGTAATAACTTCCATCGGGTCCACATCGGGGACGATAGGGTCCCGGATTAACCCATCTGGATAATATTCTGAAGGTTCCTCCCATCTTGCATAACCGACAATGTTGTGATGATGACGTAAAACACGGTATCCGTTCATGTTGTACTGATGTACCTTTATGCTTTTCGGATCGCAATCCGTGGGGAAATTCTGCTTTCCCCACTTTTCATTGAGTTCAGGGAAAGCACTTAAATCTTTTAGATTCGTCTGTGTCCATTTGAACGGAGAAGCATTCGGATTCGGTAGAATTTGCGTTTGGATATCTTGCGTCAATTTCTGGTACCCAACTTTCCGATACAACCGGATAGCTTCTTCTGTATCAACATCAAGAATGCTGCCACGATAGTCCCTTCTTTGGAAGTGTGCATGCAGCTCCTGCATTAATCGGGTTGCAACCCCTTGGCGACGCATATCTTGTGCAACAAAGACAGAACCTACTGTTACAAACCTCTGGCACTTGTCTTCAATGAAAAATGAACAGGGCTCACCCCACACATGACCTATGACTCTTTCATTGACAAGTGCTAAACGTATCCCTTCCGCTTCAACGTCTGAATCCTCAAACTTATTTCTATAGAAGTTTTCATCAACTTGCTCAGCAGGTAACAACAACTCTAAAATTGCGTCATCGTCGCCGGGCTGCCAATGTCTGTAAATGATCTTATGTCGCATAGTCTCCCTTCCGGACAAAATAGTTTTCATTTATAGTAGAATCCGACAATAAATTCACACTTGTAGCATAGCCTGTTAGGCTGTGCCATCAGAACATATAACTTCAGAGTCCACACGCCGCTACAAATGTCCAAGTAATTACGGAATCTACTATATACACCAAAGCGGATGCGCTTTTCTGGAGAAAGTGAGATATGATTTCCTTGAATATTTCAAGCGGATGTGTTATACTACATATCATAGCCTTATAAGGGCGACGTGTTTGTTAGAAGGAGAAAAATAGAATGCGCCTTGACTTTCAAAACGTGCTGGATCTGTCTTATGTGGTTGATGAAAATAGTCCCTGCGAACTGCCGATTGATCCTGCTAAAATTTATGACCAAGCAACATTAGAAGAAGATGGCTACTTTGAAAGCCGTATTGACACGTCCGGACACTACTCTACGCACATGGATGCTCCCTGTCTAATGTACCCGGGTGGAGCAACTATCGCCGAAATTTCGAAGGAGAAACTGACTGGACCCGCCGTGTTGATGGACTTCTCTGCAATTAAGAAACCGAACGACGCTGTGACCACAGAGGATGTTAAAGCATGGATAGCCGAAAATGGCGAGATTCCAGAGGGCAGCATCGTCTTTATGCGGACAGGAATGGACAGATTCGTCTATCAGGACAACTTCAACCGGGAGTGGATCGGTTTTAGTGAGGATGCCGCTGAACTACTCGTCGAAATAGGCATAAAAGTTATTGGAACAGATGCCTGTAGTATTGACTCGGTGGCAGGACATCCCCCCTTGCACGACGGTTTACCACCTGCGCATCTCGTTTTTCTTGGAGCCGGTATCCCACATGTTGAAGATTTGTGCAATTTAAGCCAATTGCCGACGCATTTTTATGTGGTCCTTGCCCCGCTAAAGTTGGCACGCAGTTCTGGAGCACCGACGCGAGTCTTTGCCTTCGTATAAGAACCTGATAGACAGAGGTCTCCTCCTTCCGAAAAAAATGATACCCAACATTCCTGAACCGATCTTGGATCTGTTACATGAAATTGGTGAGGTAGGCGGAAAAGGAACCTACCTTGTCGGTGGATTCGTCCGGGATCTCCTGCTCAAACGACCGAGTCTCGATATCGACATCGTTGTAGAAGGAGATGCAATTCGAGTCGCAAAAGCGATGTGTGAACGTTGGAACGGGATATTGGAGGTACATCCGCAATTTGGCGCTGCAACCGTCACGCCTGCCGATGTTAGCCTTCCCAAAGTGGATTTCGTTACCGCCCGCCGTGAAACTTATCAAGGGAGTGGGACGTTACCTACAGTAGCACGTGGGACAATCGCGGACGATCTACGAAGACGGGATTTTTCGCTGAACGCCTTGGCGATGCGCTTAGATACAAGCGCATTTGGTGAGATCGTCGATAAAACCGGTGGTCTGCAAGATCTCAAGACCGGGACTATCCGGGTACTGCATCAGCACAGTTTCACTGACGATCCGACGCGCATTTTTCGCGCCCTCCGGTATGTCGGACGTTACGGGTTTTGTATCTCTGAAACCGATACAGTGCTGATGCAAGAAGCACTCCCAATATTAGCGCAACTCAGTGGTGAACGGATACGGAATGAGATTGATAGAATACTTATTGAGGAGAACGCACCGGCGATCGTCGCACACCTTACACGACTCGACGTATGGAAAACTATATCTGAAGGATGGAATATATCAGAGACGTTTGCCCGCGATTTTAAAAAGGCAGAACAAGCGACAACTTGGGCATTAACACATCTGAAAAATGAAGAATTTCAACCTGAGTTGGCACGCTGGATGGCATTCTTTGGAACCGATACACCGATATACCAGATTGAAGCACTGAGCTTCAGATTGGTGTTGGAGCATCAACTTCAACGATTGATAAGCCGTAACCAAGCGTCAGAACAGCAGGTCTCGCTCGAAAAGGTGACACACGAAGCCTTTACAAAACTCGGAATCTCATTATCGGGTGATGCCTCCATTGACCAACAAAACGGGAAATGGTGCGTTGTTGATCGAAAAAATACAACAACCTATATCTGTGGAGATGGGAACCTGTATCGGATAGAAACGCCTCTCACGACTTACAAACATCTGGAACAAACACTTGCGACGTTGCAGGAGGCAGCAAAACCGAGTGAAATTTACCAATTGCTAAAGCCTTATCCGATCGAGGCATTAGTGCTCTGTTATGTAGACCCAATACTACCGAAATGGAAACGGGAAAAAATAACAGACTACCTCCTTGTTTTACGGAAGATAGAACCCTTTATCACAGGAAAAGACTTAATAGCGGTTGGGGAAAAACCGAGCAAAGCTTTTGAGTCTCAACTTTGGAAGCTATTTGCGGCACAATTGGACAGAGAGATTACGAAAAAAGAGGAAGCATATATCCAGTTACGGACGACTGTATAGTAAGCCTGGTCCCATACGTTAGTCGTTATGGGAACCCCGGCGTTGACAAGCGGTACCAAATATATAATGCCTAATTTCGATCCTTTTGAAGCAATTCTTGTAGTCACACAGTTCATCATTCTGTTAACCTTTCATGAATGGGGACACGCCAAATCAGCGGACATGTTAGGGGATCCAACAGCCCGCGACCTTGGACGGATGTCATTGAACCCAGGCGTACACATTGACATTATCGGTACATTGATACTCCCACTGCTCGGGACATTTTTTGGCGGTGGTTTCTTCGGTTGGGCAAAACCTGTGCCGGTGAACCCGTTCAACCTGAAAAACCCGAGAAAGGATTTGATGCTTATCGCCGCTGCTGGTCCCTTCATGAATATTGTCCTCACTTTCGTGATCTTGGGAGTGCTTAGGATAGTATTGGAATTTACAAGCTTCAATCCGACTGCCTCTGCACTTCATGCTGAGATTAACAGGCAACTCATTCGTACAGCGTTGATAAGTGTATTTCTCGCGGCGTTTAACATGCTCCCACTCTTTCCGTTAGACGGCTTCAGTGTTGTGAGAGGTTTGCTTCCAGTACGTGCAGCCCATCAATTCGAGAAACTGAGTCCCTATGGGATGCCGATTTTGATGTGCCTCATTTTTCTACCGGGTATTTTCCGTATACCCAACTATGTGTTCGAATTCCTGAGCAATATTAGTTTCGAAACTCTAAATCTGATTGCGAAAATCGTAGGTTTACGATAGATACGGTTTAGCGGATAAACTTTCAGTCAATAAAACACATATCTAAAATACGACGACAGCGTTGACGAAAAATTATATAAAATGCTAACTGAAACAACTCCGACCCCTCCCTCTATAGCCCCAATATACTCGCTGAAGTTAGAGGGTTTCGAGGGCCCCCTCGACCTACTCCTTCATCTGATTCAGAAAGAGGAGATGGATATTTATGACATCCAGATTGCGCACATCACCGATCGGTACCTGGAATATGTGAATCTCATGGAGGAGCTAGATTTAGATGTAGCATCCGAATTTTTAGTGATGGCGGCAACACTTCTGCACATCAAATCACAAAGTATCCTCCCACAACTCACACCAGACGCTGAATACACAATCGGTGATCAAGAGCAACTCGTCAGACAACTCTTGGAATATAAAAAGTTCAAAGAGGCTTCCCAAATTTTGGATGTTTATGCCGAACACCAGACATTAATTTATAGCAGAAGCCCTAAACTACACGAGGATTTAGATGGTGTGCGGGCGTTTGAAATCAGAGCCACGTTGTTCGATCTCCTTACCGCCTTTAAGGGAGTGAACGACCGAGCCGCAGAGATAGACATTCAAGAGGCATACGAAACGGTTGAAGAAGAAACCATAACTGTTGAAGACAAAATCACTTTTATCAATCTGCAGTTAGAGAGTTCAGATCAATTGTTATTCGACGAGTTGTTCCCGTTATCTTCAACCAAGGCAGATCGAATTGTAACATTCCTCGCGATTTTAGAACTCATCCGGATAGGAAAAGTCGCTACCGTTCAAACTGACCATTTTAAGAGTATCTATATCGTCAAACAGGAGTACGCGGAGCCTGATCGAGATATCCCAACACCTCCGACCGTTGAAAACACTCGTTCAGAAGAACGAAACAATTAGGAACTTTGTTTATGGATTCTGAATACATTACCGCCTTGGATCCGAAAAAGGAACCAGACGCGATACGGGCACAAAAACCTAAATTAATTTTGGAAGCGATTCTATTCGCCGCCAGCGAACCAATTACGGTGAAACAGTTTCAAGAGGTGTTGCCGGAGTTAAGCAAACGCGCGATCCGGACAGAACTCAACGAACTCCGCCAAGACTATCAAGAAATGAGACGCAGTTTTCGTCTTGTTGAAATAGCAAACGGCTATCAAATTTGCACAAGCCCACAATATTCGGAGTGGATTCAGAAGTTTTATACCCGACAGGTTCGTGTCAAATTGACCCCATCAGCATTGGAGACCCTTGCAATCGTAGCATACAAGCAACCCATTACGCGAGCTGATGTTGCTGCGCTTCGCGGCGTGAACAGTGACAGTGTCCTCAACTCACTGGTAGAGAAAGGAATGGTCTGCATCGCAGGCAGAAAAGAGGGACGCTCACTGCTTTTCTCAACCACAGACGAGTTCCTCCAACAATTCGGCTTGAAAGATGTCTCTGAGTTGCCTTCACTTGAAGAAATCGATGAACTCCTTAACACATCAAACGGAAACAAACCTGCACAAGACCCGCTTCCAGATGCTATGGAGGAGAACGCAGAGCAATGAACTATGATGCATGGTTCCAGTGCAGTGAAGGATGCGATGAGACCTATCCGCTTACGGAAGTCATCTATCGGTGCAAAAACTGCAATGGGCTGTTAGAGGTCCAGCATGATATGGACCCATTGAGACACCGGAGTCCTGCCGACTGGAAAGCTCTCTTTGAACACCGCTACAGGCGGACGCAATATCCTTACGGCAGCGGTGTCTGGGGGAAAAAGGAATTCGTATGCCCGAAGATTGATGATGATAACATCATTTCTATGTATGAGGGTGGTACCAATCTGTTCTGGGCAGAACGGTTCGGCAATCAACTTGGCTTAAACGACCTGTGGATTAAGCAGTGTGGTAACAGCCACACAGGTTCTTTTAAAGACCTTGGGATGACTGTTCTCGTCTCAATGGTCAAACAGATTATGGCTGAGTCGGAAGATCTTCGTGCTGTCATGTGTGCATCCACAGGCGACACCTCTGCCGCTTTGGCAGCGTATGCATCTGCAGCGGGTATTCCGGCAATTATTCTCTTACCAAAAGCGAAAGTTACACGCGAACAACTTATCCAACCCATTGCGAATGGCGCATTGACGCTTTCACTTGAGACCGATTTCGATGGGTGCATGGAAATTGTCCAAAAACTCTCTGATCGGAAAGATTTCTACCTCGCCAATTCCATCAATTCTCTCCGAATTGAAGGGCAGAAAACGATTAGTATCGAGATTGTGCAGCAATTCGATTGGGAAGTCCCAGACTGGATTATTATTCCCGGCGGTAACCTCGGTAATGTTTCAGCACTTGGACTCGGCTTTTTAATGATGCTGGAACTCGGTATTATCGACAAACTCCCGCGCATCGCGTGTGCCCAAGCTGAACGCGCAAATCCACTCTATCGAAGTTATCAAACAGAGTTCACAGAGTTCCATGCCATCACGGCGCAGCCCACACAAGCAACAGCGATTCAGATTGGAAATCCGGTATCTATTCACCGGGCTATCCGAACGTTACGACGGTTCGATGGTATCGTTGACCAAGCGACTGAGGAAGAACTGGCGGACGCTGCAGCGAGAGCGGATAGAACAGGCCTATTCAATTGTCCGCACACGGGAGTAGCGTTGGCCGTTCTTACAAAAATGGTCGATCGGAAACAAATCCATCCAGATGACAGAGTTATCGTCATCTCTACTGCGAGCGGACTCAAATTCCCGGATTTCAAGGTGGCATATCATAACGTCACACCTGGGGGACCACCCCCTCGTTATCTGAATACGCCACTTGAATTGGAAGCAGACTATGAAACAGTCTTGAAACAGATCTCCATGCACCTTGACACATAACACGGGATCAGCCATAGCCATCAGCATTCGAGATTCCGAGATCCACCTGTGGTTATTGCAAGCGATAATCGTAGAGGAATAAAGAGGTTCTCAACTATTCCAAAGTATTCAACTACTTATTGCGAGAGTTTATGTTTTAGAAAGCCTGTGTGAATCATTGGTTTGCTGCAGAGTGAAGGTTTGTTCTCCAAGAGTTGATAGGCGATCAAAGCAGAAAACACATTGACTTGCAAGTTTTCAACATTTCTCTGCCGGGTGTGTCCCATCTGCGTTTGTGTTTTGAGTTCCCGGATCACGGCTTCAGTGCGCAGCCGCTTTTTCAGAAACATCTCATCGAACACCACTAAGTCCAAGGGGGGCCATGTTCTTGAGACTTTACGCCAGGCCGGGGAAGTGCGGCTTTGCGGCGTACTCGCCCAAATGCGATCTGCATTCCGAACCGCACCGAATCTGACAAGATCACTCAAAGGGTTGCAACTCGCCGTTTTTTACGATCAGCACCTTCGGGGCATAGAGAGCATCGCCATTGGCATCAAAGGAAAATGTGCCTAAAATTGTGTCCAGATCTCTGATGTTTGCCAGTGCGTCCCGGATTGAAATTGAATCGGTTGATTCAGCATTCTTGATTGCCTCTGCTAAAATATAGACAGCAGCATAGGATGCAGCAGCGAAAACATTTGGCATCGTGCCGAAAGTCGCGTTGTAATTCTGCACAAACGTTTGATTTCCCGGAGTGTCGTCTGTGCTGAGCCAACTGGTAAAAGTGATTGTTCCCTCGGCAGCGGCACCTGCAGCCTCCACTTCAACATTGGTTAATGAACTCATAATAATAGAAGCGGATATGCCGAGTTCATGTGCTTGAATCAGTATATCTGGTTTTTCTGGTGGCGCCGCGGAAACAAAGATGGCATCCGGATTCACCTTTTTTATCCGAGTTAATTGCGCCGAAAAGTCTGTATCACCACTCTGGAAAACTTCTGTGGTGAGCACCTCAACACCGTTCGCAATGAACGCAGCCCGCGATGCTTCGTCTCGATCCGTAGAGAAGAGGTCCGTTTCATTATATAGGGTAGCCACTCGTTGATAACCGAGTTTTGTTTGCGTTGCCTTGATGCCTTTTGGGACTACGACATCTGTAGTGAGCGCGATACGAAAGACGAAATCCCCGATTGCGCTCAAACCACGAGCCCCCGATGTTGGACTAATCGCTACAACTCCATTTTCTTGTGCGATCGGGAAAGTCTCCTGCACTGCACTTGAAGGGCCAGGCCCTAAAATAACAGACACACCCGCTTGGTGAATCAATTTATTGAAAGCATCAACCGCGCCTGCCACGGTACTCATATCATCTTCAATAATGAACTTGAGTCTTGGATAGGTGAGCCGGGCGTTGTTAATTTCATCAAGTGCAAGTTCAAAACCTTGCTTCTCCAGTTGGCCTACAGCAGCAAAGGGGCCCGTTAAATTTAAAACGACTCCAATGGCAATTTCGTCACTTTTACCTCGCGTTTGTGGAGCAGTAGGTTGGATAATTTGCGACACTCGGTCACAGGCAGAAAAGCCTATTATCAAGGCGGCAGTTGCCGCGATAGACATGAATAATTTCAATTTGATGTATCCCTTTCTTTTTCGTAGCCGTTAGCGGCCAGCAATTGGCTATCAGTGAGCCATTATTAAACCCGCATAACAACGGGGAAGATGAGGGGTGTTCGTTGCATCTGTTTGGAGAAAAACCGGCGGAGCGCACCTCGAATCTCGTCTTGGACTGTCTCCGTTTCCTGTTTCTGTTCATCGGTCAGGTTTTCGATGATGCGTCGGGTAATTTTTTTTGCTTCCTCTATTAACTCTTCGGATTCGCCCATGTGGACAAATCCGCGCGAGATGATTTCGATCTGTCCAGCGTTCAATCCTGTCTCATAACCGCTATCGGTAGGCTGCGTGGTACCTACCGGCGTTTCGTCCGTCACAGCGTTTTCTTGCTGACTGTCACCACCTGTATCGCTTTTTAAGATGACGATTGGAACGAGAATGCCGTCTTCAGCGAGTTGGATACGGTCACGCAAAACGAGATCCTCAAGTTCAAATTCTGGCTTGCCATCAACAAGAACGCGCCCGGAACGTCCCTCGCGCCCCAATACCTCACACGTCTCCGAGGTAAGTTGAATAAGTTCACCATCTTCAGCGACTGTGATGTTCTCACTGGGTATCCCGACAGACTCGGCGAGTTCAGCGTGTCGCATCAGATTTTGATACTCACCGTGCATCGGCATGAAAAACTTAGGCTTTAGGAGATTGAGCATCAACTTCAGATCTTCGCTTGATCCGTGCCCTGATACATGGACATTTGCATTGCGTTCATGATATATCTTTGCACCACGCCTGAGCAGATGGTTGACTACGTTGCCGATAGCCTTTTCATTGCCGGGAATGATCCTTGCAGAGATAACGACAGTATCACCTTGCTCTATCTTTAGAAAGGGATGATTATCGAGTGCCATCAGTGACAATGCAGAGCGGAATTCACCTTGACTGCCGGTGCTCAAGACCACGACCTCGTGCGGTTGGAACATGGATGCGTCGCGAGCGTCAATGAGATAGTCCGGATTCAGATTGAGGTAACCGAGTTCAGATGCGGTGCGCACGTTGTTGAGGAGAGAACGCCCGCTGATAGCAATAAGCCGCCGGTGGACATCTGCCAAGTCGATGAATTGCTGGACACGGTGTAGACTGGAAGAAAAGGTGCAGAGGAACAACTTCTGTTCCGTTTTCTGAAAGATATCGTCTATTGTTCCATAGATGCTTCGCTCGGAAGGGGTTTGCCCGGGTCGCTCTGCGTTTGTGCTGTCAGAGATAAGCAGAAGGACACCTTCTGAACCTAAACGCGCAAGCGTCTGAATATCACTCAACTTTTCATCGACAGGTGTCATGTCGAACTTGAAGTCGCCTGTGTGGACGATAACACCGACCGGTGTGCGCAGCGCAATCGCTACACTATCTGGGATACTGTGTGTGACATGGACGAATTCGGCTGAAAAATCACCCAATTCGACTGTATCGCCGGGAGTAATCGTATTCAGCTGCGCTTTGCCGAGAACATTGTATTCGCGCAATCTTCCGCGGGCAATTGCGAGTGTGAGTTGCGTACCATAGACCGGTACATCTAACTGGCGCAAGACATAAGCTAAAGCCCCAATATGATCCTCGTGTCCGTGGGTTAGAAGGATGCCGCGAATCTTTTCTTGCCGTTCAACGAGATAGCGGATATCCGGAAATATGAGATCTACACCGGGCATGTCAGCATTCGGTAGCATGAAACCTGTGTCAACGACGATAATGTCATCTGCGGTTTCATAGACCATCATGTTGAGCCCAAATTCGCCTAAACCTCCCAATGGAATGATTGAAACGTTTCGCTCGGATGTACCTTCAATTTTTTTTGTCATATAAGTGGTTCTCAGTGCCCTATTAAACAACGATGTTAATAAGATTACGGTTCGAGACGACGATAACCTTCCGAATCGGCTTTCCTTCAATGAACCGCTGAACCCGTTCATCTGCGAGCGTGGCTTCCTCAATCTCTTTGTCAGTCACATCAGCAGGAAGTTGGAGCCTATTGCGGAGTTTTCCGTTGACCTGGGCAATAATCGTTACAGTTGCATTCGTCAGGACAGATTCGTCATGTATGGGCCATTGCGAAAGGGCGATGAATCCAGATTCGCCGAGACGATGCCACAACTCCTGCGCGATGTGTGGTGCATAAGGCGAGAGCAGATGCAGGAAAAGTTTCAAGGTTTGCTTCGGTAGCGTCTTCGCTTGTGTAGCGGTGTTAACGAAAATCATCATCTGGCTAATCGCTGTATTCATCTTGTCAATTGACTCTGTGTCCTCCGTTACCTGTTTGATAGTTTTGTGGATTTCACGCCAGAGTTCTGACTCCGTTGTGCCAGCAGCATCGGTTAGCTTTTTGCTGAGTTCACCGCTGTCTTCATCAATAACAAGCCTCCAGACGCGTTGAAGGAAGCGGTAGACACCCTCTACACCTGCGTCCTGCCACGGTGTGCTGGCTGTGACTGGACCGATAAACAGTAGATAGAGGCGAAGGGAATCCGCACCGTAGTTGTCAATTACATCGTCCGAGTTAATGACATTGAAGCGGGATTTGGACATCTTCTCTATCTGTGTTTGGAGAGACACACCAGAGGCTCTCGCAACGAATTTACCATCTGTCTCCTGGGCTTCGTGCGAATAGTAGTATTTGCCTTTCGCATCTTGGTAAGATTGCGCGAGGATTGTCCCTTGGTTGAGCAATCCTTGGAACGGCTCTTTTGTAGAGACCAGTTCACAGTCGTAAAGCACCTTGTGCCAAAAACGTGCGTAGAGCAGATGCAAAACGGCGTGCTCGGCCCCTCCCATGTAGGTATCAACCGGCATCCAGTATTGTTCAAGTTCAGGATCAAAAGGTGCCTCAGTATTGTGGGCATCAAGGAAACGGAGATAATACCAGCAAGAGCCTGCCCATTGCGGCATGATGTTTGTTTCACGCGTTCCTGTTTGACCGTCGGGTAGCGTCACTTTCAACCAGTCTGCGTCTGCGCGGGCGAGTGGAGGTTTGCCATCCTCTGTCGGCTTATAGGCATCAATAGACGGTAGTTCAACTGGCAATTCCGCGTCTGGCAGTTGAAGGATAGTTCCGTCGTCAAGGTGAGCGAGTGGGAAGGGTTCGCCCCAATATCGTTGCCGTGCGAAGAGCCAGTCTCGTAAGCGATATTGGACTTGGCGCGATCCCTTTTGCTCACCTTCAAGCCAAGCGATCATTTTTTCTTTCGCTTCAGCAACACGCAAACCGTTGAGGAAATCTGAGTTGACACAGACTCCGTCTCCTTCAAAAGGTGCTTCTTCTATCGGTTTTTCACCGCCGGGGTCCCCACTCGTTACTGGGAAGGGGCGGATAACCTCAACGATGGGGATACCGAAAGTCGTAGCGAATTCGTGGTCCCGTTCATCGTGTCCAGGAACAGCCATGATGGCACCCGTGCCGTACGTCATGAGGACGTAGTCTGCAACCCAAATCGGTATAGGAGCATTGTTGCACGGGTTGATAGCATAGGCACCCGTGAAAACGCCTGTTTTCTCTGTAGCGAGGTCTGTGCGTTGGAGATCGGATTTGTTGACGGCTTCTTGGACATAGGTACTAACAGCAGGTGCCGCATCAGGATGTGTTATTTCGGAGACGAATGGATGCTCAGGAGCAAGTACACAATAGGTTGCACCGAAGAGTGTGTCTGGACGCGTCGTGAAAACGGTGAACGTCTTATTGTTATCCTTAATTTTGAAGGTGATGTCTGCGCCCTCTGATTTACCGATCCAGTTCCGTTGCATTTCCTTCAGACCATCGGGCCAGTCCAATACATCCAAGTCCTCCAGCAGCCGGTCGGCATAGGCAGTAATTTTTAGCATCCATTGCCGCATCAAACGACGCTCAACTGGATCTCCCGTTTCAACATACTTTCCATCCTTTACCTCTTCGTTTGAGAGGACAGTGCCTAACGCTGGGCACCAGTTGACGGGTACATCAGCAAAATATGCTAACCCTTTTTCATAGAGTCGGAGGAAAATCCATTGCGTCCACCTATAATATTCGGGCGTAGAGGTATCAATTTTACGGGACCAGTCGTAAGAGAAACCGATGCGTTGCATCTGTTGCTGAAAGGTTTCCGTATTCCGTTTTGTAATGTGTGCTGGATGTTCGTTTTCACGCACTGCTGTTCGTTCGGTCGGGAGGCCGAAAGCATCCCATCCCATCGGGTGCATCACGTGATACCCCTGCATCCTCCGAAAATTAGCAAGGACATCGGTCGGGACATAGTTTTTCGCGTGACCTACGTGCAGTCCGGCACCAGAAGTATAAGGGAACATTCCAAGCACATAAAATTTGGGCTTCGTTTTGAGTGTTTCTATATCGTTTGGAATTTTAAATGCTTCTTTTTTTTTCCACTCGGCTTGCCAATAAGGTTCTATTTCTGCCGGGGTGTAAGGATAATTCTCCATATTTTTAATTATGGCCTCCTGGACTGTTCTCGATTTCATTTCGGGCAGGTTTTCAGTTAATCCGTGTCTGCTTCGGGTACCCGCGCTGTTTTGGCATTCGGTGCCACTCTATAAAAATGAATTTTAACACAATCCGGTTGTCTTGTCAAGCAGGCTATTTTTAGACGTTTCTATAGTGGTTTATGATTTGCTACAAATTTTTGAAAAAAAATCAAAGGTATTGTAAAATGACGTGGGTTTGATAAACAATAGAAGGGTTTTTGAATAAAGAGAATTCCTTTGGTATCATAAAGTGATGACTTTTCATTTGTTTGACCCGAAGGAGTTCTCTCATGGATATTATAGCACTCTTCTGTGAGATTGACGACTTTTTCCTTGCTTATGAGAGATGGAAGGCAACACAGTATCTCCCAGGGACACCTCCACCAGAAACCCGGGGATGTCCGAGACAGTTCCATCCGAGCGAGATGAACTTCAGGAAATCAGTCATTTACCCATGCTTTTCTAACGAACAAACTTTTTTCACACTCACGTTAACTACTTTGAAGACACGACTATCCCTTCAAGACATGCTGTTGCCCGCCTCGTAAATCGTGAGTGGATTATCAATGGGGCCAAAACTAATATGGACTATACACTTGAAAATTGTCAAAAACTTGTAGACGACTGGGTTCGCACTTTTGGGGTCCGCTATTTTTCAGAGTTAACCAATACCACTATCCTGATGGAAGAAGTTGGCGAATTAGCACGGATTATGGCGCGTCAGTACGGGGAACAGAGTTTCAAGGAAAATGAGAAAGATTTGGATCTTGGAGAAGAGATGGCGGATATCCTTTTCGTCCTTATCTGCCTCGCGAATCAAACAGGCATCAAGCTTGAGGACGCATTCAAAAAATCAATGGAAAAAAAGACACGCCGGGATAAAGAACGGCACAGTAAAAACCCTAAATTGCTGAAAAATCGAGGAGCAGACACCTAACCACCGAAGGAGGCGGACAATGGTACTTTATAGAAGCAACCTACTTTTAGTCTTAATTCTGATTTTTATGCTCGGTGGATGTGCTGTTTTCCCAAAAAGGACATCTATCCCCTTGACAGCTGATCCACTCGTTGAACGGAATCGCAAGTGGCGTGATCAGGTTGAACTTGGCAATGCTGAACTACAAAGCAAAAACTTGCGAGCTGCGCTTATCGCCTACGAAACCGCTGTCGCAATTCGTCCGGATGCAAGCGACGTACAACGCAAAATCGCTGAGATATATTTCCAACTTGAGGAGTATGAAAACGCGCGAAACGCATTTGTAGCATTTTTGGTATTGGAACCAAAAAATATTACGGCTCTAAACTATGCAGGGTACATCTCTGAAAAATTGCATGACTATACAGCCGCCGCCGGATACTACGAGCGAGTCCTTGACATTTCAGGAGATAATCTCTACGCCTTGAATCACCTCGGTTTAGCTTACAAGCAGCTACAACGGTTCGATGAGGCGATTGTGGTGCTCCACAAAGCATTGTCGTACGATCCGAAATGTGAACGACCTGCAAGCGAAAATTTGCACAACTACTTGGGATTAATTTACCTAGAACGCGGTGAAATAGGTGAAGCCATTGCAGAACTACGGGAGTCTATTCGGTTATTTCCAAACGACGTTTGGGCCAGGGAACAACTCGCCACACTTTACGAGAATCAGCAGCGTTACTTTGAGGCGCAGCTCCAATACGAACAGATTTTGGAAGTCGCCCCAGACAATCTCCTCGCTTTAACACGACTTCAAGCACTCGCTCGACGGAACTTGGATCCGACAGAGATTGTTGATGTGCCCCCCGTTACCCTTCTCAACCCGGATGTTGAGTACATGATCGCGAATGCCCCAGACGCAAACGACTATCCTGATGCGGATACCTTAGTCCTCTTCAACCATTTCAGCCACGATGTTCTGCCGACAGGTCAGTCCCGTTATACAACGCATCAGGTCGTTAAAATTCTCACCCAAAGAGGTATCCAAAAATACGGGGATATTGCCATTCCTTACCAACCCACGGCGCAAAACATTGGTGTTAATATAGCGAGAACGATTACCGCAGACGGCACAGTACTGTACCCGCCTGATGAGGCATTTAACGACGCAACTCCACCAGGGCTATTGTCCCAAAATCTCTATTCTGACGCGATGTGGAAGGTCATCTCTATGGTCGGTCTCGCACCGGGAGTCTGTATTGAGTATCAAGTAACACTTGAAGATAAAGTTCCTGGAGGCGAAACATGGATTACAGGGGGTTACAATTTTCAGTCAACAGAGGTTGTCCTTGAGACAAGTTACGCCCTTCAAATGCCTAAGATGTGGCATCTTCAATGGAAAATTGCCAACGACCCCTTAAATACAAGCGCACAAAACCCTGAGGTGTCTTATACAGAAAACGACACTGTTGTATATATTTGGAGGTACGGCGAAACACCCGCATTGGCAATAGAGGAGGGCATGCCACATATTAATGACATCGCTCCACGTTTGCGCTACTCTTCCATTGCCGACTGGAACGATGTCTACATATGGTATAAAGAACTCGCGAAAGGGAAATACACACCGGATGCGAAAATTGAGGAAAAGGTCCAGCAGCTCACCCAAAATCTGGTGACAGAAGAGGCAAAAATACGCGCCATCTACCATTTCGTCGCCGCAGATATCCGTTACGTTGGTATTGAGCTTGGGCAGAGTGCTTATCAGCCTTCATCTGCTGTTGAAGTCTTTCAAGTACAATACGGCGACTGCAAGGACAAAACGACCCTCTTGATTTCAATGTTAGATCTGGTTGGGATCAAAGGTTACCCTGTTCTGATGAGTATGGCACCTTACGAGCGAATTGATACAGCACTCCCGGCACTTAACCAATTTAATCACATGATAGCCGCAATCCCTACAGGATCAGATACCTATATTTGGTTAGATCCCACCTCGGCGACTTGTAGTTACGGGGACCTGCCTTATAGCACACAAGGACGCACGGGATTTCTCATTTCCGACACACACGGTAAATTTGTGGAAACGCCTGTTTTCCCACCCGAATCCAATAGACTCGTGAGTACGACAGATTTGACCTTGAACAACCAAGGCACTGTAGAAGGGACACTCCACATTCAGACGAGCGGGCAATATGACCTAAATACGCGGTGGGCATATCAACAGATACAGCCTCGCGCGGTGAAAGACGCTTTGGCAACTGAACTCAGCCAACAATTTCCCGGTATTCAGATAATATGGCATGAGATGTCGGACCTCAGTGAACTCGATGTACCAATGGAAATTAATCTCGGTTTTCGCGTTGAGAATTATGCTACACCTTTGAGCAACAACATGTTGATGCCTTTACCGATTGATGAATTTGGGGAGTACGCTGAAGCGTTCGCCAATGACCAGCGCGTCTATTCGTTGGACTTCGGTTATCCAACGCAAGTGGAGAAAACGATCCGTATTCAGGTTCCAGATGGATGGAGTGCCACTTTGCCCGAAGACAGCCATCATACTATGGAGAGTGCAGAATTTACTCGACAGTATCGGCAGGTTGAGAATATCATCATATACCGACTGATCTTTACTCTTAAAAATAAAATGCTCCCAGCGGCTGCATACCCAGCGGCAAAATTGCTTTTTACTTCGCTGGCGAGTGAAGATAAAAGTCATTTATTGCTAAATATGGGGAGTTACAGTCGCATGTCAAAACGATGAGAGTTCACTACTCTTTGGCATTCGGGCTCGTTCTGATCACGAAAAAATCGGCTTAAGAAACGATATGGTAATAGGAGTTATGTATTTCCTTTTATAGTAAAATCCGAAAACAGGTTCACACGTGTAGCATAGCCTGTTAGGCTGTGCCAGTCAGAACAGATAACTTCAGAGTTCGCACGATGCCATGAATGTATAAGTAATTACGGAATCTACTATAAAGTTTGCTGATAAGGGGTAGGGAAGCCCGCAAGGGCTTCATACCGTTGCTTCTTTACGGGGTTAAATACAACAGAATGGTAACTTTTAAAGTGTACAGATTCCCTGCTCAATTTGCGTAAGTCATCTGTAAAAGAGAAGTGTCAACCCTTAACATATTTCCAGCCGTCGACCAAAACAGGAAGACCCCGTATTAGGCACATAGCAACAACCACGGTAGATAGAATCACGCCTGCTAATTCCAGTCCGCTAACTAATTCGGGAAGGACACTCGAGTTTTTGAAGGCAATGACACCACCGAGGTAGAGAAAAGCGAGAGTTTTCGCGATGCCATAGATGCTGCGACTCGCCCGTGAACTGGTGAGGGCACGGGTCCATTTGGAGGACATCATCGTGTTTTCACCAAACGCGGTTTTGCCTTGTGCAAAGGCAACACTTCGCAAACCATCTGTGAAGAAGCCACGAGCAATTACGATGGCTGGGATCCAGAACGGAATCAATCCAACAACGGCGAAGTATACCCAAAAGATGCACTCGACAATCCGATCGCCAACGATGTCGAATAACGCACCGAAATCAGAAGTCTGGTTGAGTCGTCGGGCAACGTAACCGTCCACTGCGTCAAGAAATAGGATTAAACCTATGAATCCCACGAGCAAGATGTCTAAGTAGACATGCACACCAAAGAGGGAGATCACAACGAAAACCAGGATCAGACGGAAGAGCGTAATCAAATTTGCAATCATTTTTCCTCCGAAAATCTGTGGGAATTTATTCGTCTTGCAACACTCCGATTAATAAAGCCTTTGCGCTTTTAGAGTCTCTGTGCCTGTTCAGGTTAGGAATATTTTTTCAGTGACTCTCCTTTAACTAATATAGGACTTACGCATGTTGTTCTTTTGTAGCATAACCTGTTAGGTTGTGCCACGAGGACACCTGTGTTTTTTTACGGGTTCTCGCTCTCATCAAACGTC
>RKRR01000072.1 GCA_007571305.1 Candidatus Poribacteria bacterium
CAGACTTGTATCCACGCGTAGAACGCTCTGGAATCCTTCAGATGATAACGGATTTTCGGATGAAAACTAAAATTTTTGGTTGCTTCTCCCGATTTTGTCGTTTTTGCTTCAATTCCTTCTGATGTCTTTACTTGAATGAATCGAACGAGCATCTTTAGGCTATCTTGATGACAGGTTTTACAAAGTTGCGTTGCCGCTCTGCTTTTGCGTCCTTTATAATCTCGTTCCCGCGTCCATGCGCTTTTGAACGCTTCACAGTTTTCGCAGTAACTTTTTAGAATGACAAAATCGAATTTCTCGTCACTATACGCTTTATAAACTTGCCATCCTCGCTCATGCAGTTCCATCGCTAAGCGCATCTCTCCATAAAGTCCAATTACGCGCTTATCCTGATCGTCAGATCCATTCACGTTCCACCTCTTTTGGTCTGATTCCAAGCGTATTGGAGAACCGTGTTAACACGGCATCTCTAAACTTTGTTCGATTCAGTTCTATTCCAATGCTATTCCGTTTTTGACGAAATGATTCTATGGTTGTTGTGAACGAACCTGCAAAAGGATCAAGAACGGATTCATTCATACCTGTGAACACTTGTACTGCGTATTCGGGGATTTCCTTAGGGAAGGGGGCTGTATGTCCAAGAATATTCTGACCCTTACTATTTATCTTGATCACTGGCACAAGTTTAACAACGTCGCGACGCCACCTGTGCAGTAAATCTTCACTCACAAGATTTTCGGTTCGTTGCAATCCGGTCATGAGTTGGGTCCGGGCTGAAAAGCGTTTACCACGATTGCTGGCTGATCGCTCAAAGCATTCTAAATTCTTGCATTCCCAAGATTTGACCCCTACTCTAGAATACGCATTTCCATTGACTTTCAAACACCCACAGATCGGACAGGGATAGGGCGTTTCATCCAACCGATGTTTATAAAAAACAAAGATATGCTCATAGCAATTGACTGGATATTGATATAACGGATAAGGCCTGTTTCCATTTTTATGCCGTTGGGTCTGGACTTCCCCTTTATCCCAGATGAAGTCGTCCACAAATTGGAAACCGTGCTCTTCAAATATCATAGTGAAATATGCGCCTAAAGGTATTCGACGTTTTCCCCAAGACGACTTCGTTTTCCTGTTGTCATTATCAAATATATCGCCTACATTGAAAACGAAAGGACGGTGATTGTCCAAAACCCGATAGCACTCTTTGATAATACTGGACATTTCATCTAAGTAGTCATCTAAGGTTTTCCATTGGGAGTAATCTCTGGCGTTGTAATATGGTGGGGAAGTGACCATGAGTTGGACACTTTCACTGTCCATACGTCGCAAAAAATCGAGACAGTTACCCCACAACACTTTCGGAGTGTGAAGATCGGAAAAAATGGATTGATTCAGAGACGGATCGGCGTTAGTGTATTGTTTTTGATATTCCCTTTTGACCAAATCGTAATACGCTTTGACATACTGTTCTATCGTCGAAGCCCTGTCGCCGCGAATATGACGAAGGCACTCTATTCTAAATTCGTTGAGAACCTTTTCATTGAACACACGTTTTAGGTATTTATCACTCACCTCAAATATCTTATGCAGGTATGGATGTAAAACATTGGTTTCGCCCGATGTTTCATCATTCACAGGGGAGGTGTTGGTTTCGCCTAATGCCTCATCATCCACAGTCAACCGTAAAAAATACTGCTCTGAATCCTTCAGATCTATTGCCTTGCTGGTTAATCGCTCCTGTTTCATGGTAATTGTCCTATTCAAATAAGCCGGACTTACGCAATTTTAGCAATAGCACGATCTCTGATAGGGAAACCCATCGACAAAAAGCACACAGTTCCCTGACACAACCTAATAGGTTCTGCTACAGAATCACAGCCCGCGTAAGTCCTAATGCGTTTAAGCGTAATTCTAACTTACATCACCTGTTCCAAAATGATAATATCTCCAGGGTTCCACGATTGCGCAATGATGTAAAGTTTGCCGCCAATCTTACGGATCACTGCGCCGTGCAGATGTTGAAAGGTTTCCACGCCCAATTCTTCTTTCAGCATAACGGTTGAGACCAAGTTGTTGCCCTCCAAAATGTAGAGCGGCGCGCCTTTCTCCTTATTCGGTCCAAAAAGGCATGCGACGACAGCATATCCAGCCTCATAATCAATGCTGCAAGGAAATGAACCTTTAATAAGTGGGAGTGTTTCCAAGTAGGTGCCATCTGGGGAATAGCGTTCAATTTCTGCATTTGCCCGATCGGAGGCATCCAATCGATTTGTGCCGTAAGGCACTGTAATGTGATGTCCGGTGCCGAATTCTCCCGGTTCATCACCTTTGCCCCCAAATGCCAACGGATACCAACTCGCCTCAAGTGGATCAAGGCTCGTGAGTTTCGCACCCAAAACGTAATCTAAATCAGAGTAACCGGTCGTAACGTAAAGCATCCCATCAATATGCGTTATGCCGGTGGGCACAAACTTCCCACCCTCCTTGAAATAGGTGTTAACTGCCTGATGCTTGAAATCGGTCATAGCGTCTGGGGCTTCCAGTGTATGAACGAGTTTGCCCTCCATCGTCGTCGTGAAAATCTTGCCGACATCGTTCGCGGGGAAAGAGAGGTAAGGTGTCCCGGCAGATGTCACCCAGACGGTTGTGTAGTGTGCATTGGCTTTTTTCAATGCATCAGGTGTTTCAATAAGCCGCGTCGTTTTCAGGTCGGCACTGATTTGGATGATTCCCACCTCTGGCAGTGCGAAATAGGTTTCGCCTTTTCCATCGCGCCTGTCTACGTCAAACCCACCGTGTGCCTTGTCAATTGCAGAAACGACTTCTGGTGGAAAATGGTCGCGCATATAGAGTACCTTGAACTTAAGCGCGCCCTGACCGCTCGTGAGTTCAGACACTTCATGGTGTGCGATAAACTGGAAATTTTCTGTCTCTGTTGAAGGGTGCTCTGTCACGTGGGCATAAATGTGTCCGATTGTTATAAAGGTAACGGTGAAAATTAAAAAGACAATCCATCTCATCCGAAATCTCCTCCCTATGCTTGTATCATCGCTCGAAATTTCTTGGTAAATTCGCAACTGCGCGCAATACTCGCTATGTCTTCCATCTTGTACTGGACAACAAGCGGCCCCGAAAAATTTATCGCCTTCAAGCCTTGCGCAAACGTCTCAAAATCGAAAACGCCACCCCCCGGTTCACCACGGTCACTCCCTGATACATGCACATCACCGAGGCATGCCTTCATCGCGTGTGCCGCTGTGTGCAGTTCAGCCCCATCATTGAAAAGATGATACGTGTCACACGTCAGATAGACCTCCAGTCCCGTATCCTCAATGAATGCTACTCCCTCGCGATAGTTATCAAGCGGACATCCTTTCTCAAACTCAAGTGCGATCTTCATTCCGTTTTCATTGCAAGCGGGTATCATCTGAGACAGATTATCGGCGAGTACATCCAAAGACTCCTGCCGCGACACATTTCCTGCTGGGTTCACCCATACCCCGATGATCTCTGCCTTAAATCGACTGGCGACTTCAAGGACGATCTCAAAGTGCTGTAATGCTTCACTTTTCGGCGCAGCTTGCGAGCCAAAACTTTCTGTTAAAAGGCGGGCAGGCGTTGTCAAGATATGGTTGCCGAAACCAATCGTTGGAGCAACGAGGTTATGTTTCTCAGCGAGGTTCACAGCGTCATCTATCTCTGCCGTTGAAAGTTCACCGAGAAAACCGGAATTCACAGGGATATTAATGCCTTCATAGCCTGCATCGGCTACGAGGTCGAAAATCTCGGCACGCGTAAATCTACCTAATGTGCCAGAGTATGGATCGTAACAGACAGTTAACATTTTTTCTCTTTTGCGTCCTTTTCTTTTTTTAAGGGGTATGGATCTTCTTTTGTCAGCTCACCATTCGGGAGTTCATAGTAGCGGTGCCCGTTGAAATCATACACATTCGGAATCCCTTTTTTGCGGTTTTCCTCCTGTGCCCTTTTGACAGCGCAATTGCCGATTCGTAGCACTTCACGTGTCCATCTATGGGTTTCAAGACTCAATTTATCTTGACGCATTATGCACCTCCATTGCGAATGTCTTGCATAAACAGTTCAAAGAAATCCTCATTTGTTAGCGTGACCTGATTCCTTTCGCCAGAAGCGACTTCCTGAAAGTGTTCTGTGGAGTTATAAAATAGACTCCACCGATCTACCAAATTTCTATAGGTGTACCAAAAATTGTGCTTGCTCCGATAGAAGCGACGCACGACATCTTCTGTTGGCACATGGTGCCCACCTGCGCTCACCCGATTCCGTACTCGATCGACACAGGTCTCAGCCGATTTGAGAAAAATGAAGACGATTGCGACTGTATATCCAGCACGTTTCAATTGGGCAATAATTCTTGCAAAGCCTTTCCCCGCAAGCGTCACCTCGACAACAAAATCTTTCTCCGCCTCAATGAGTCCTTGGATTTCTTGCATAAAGAGGCGACCTGCTTGAATTTTGACCCTGCCCATGTCCTCCGGTATGGATACCAGCCTTGCCGCGATTGCGTCGGCACTGATGTATTCGGAAACCTCTGAATCGCGGAGATATTCAGCAGCAAAAGTCGTTTTACCAGATCCGTTTGGACCCGCTACGACTATCACATTTTTTGCCAAAATTGTGACCCTTTCACTCAAGAGACTGGCTTATCTTTTGTTTAGACAGCACTGCTTGTATTTTCGACCACTACCACATGGGCACGGCGAGTTTCGTCCGACTTTCCGTGCGCCTATTGATGTATGGGTGTTTGTTTTTTGTTGCTTACGTTGACGTAGGATTGGGATAATACTGTTTGCAGGTTGTCCTGCTTGTAATGCGGAAGCCATCATCTTCATCGGCTCGTCAATATGATTGAAAAACTGTTTATAGCCAGCGCAGAGGTAGTTCAAGCCGTCCTCGCCCGTAGGTGTTTTGATAAATCTGTTCTTTGGACAGCCGCCATTGCAAACGAATTTCACTTCGCAGCTTCGGCAATATTCGGGCAGCTTATCCCGCTTATCGGTCCCGAATTTACGTTGAAACGTTGACTCCACCATCTCAGCAATGGTGTTTTCCTCGATGTTTCCGACGTGATAGTCAGGCGTAACGAAATGGTCGCAAGAGTAGAGGTCACCGTTATGCTCAATTGCGAGGGCATCGCCGCAGGTTTCATTGAAGACACAGAGGCTCGGATTGTAACCCAACCATGCTTCTAACGCCACATCGAAAATCTGGACGAAAATCTTTCCGATGTCGTTCATGACCCATTCGTCAAAAATAGCGCACAGGAATTTGCCGTACTGCCGTGCTGTAACAGAGCGAGGGGATACATTTTTTCCACCGAAATTCTCAACCGCTGGGATAAACTGCATGAACTCTGCGCCGAGTTCTTTGAAGTAGTTATAGACCTCCAGCGGATACTCAGCGTTATGTTTATTGACGACGCACAGTATATTGTAATCGACCTTATGCTTCTGCAAGATACGCAACCCGCGAATGACTTGTTCAGAGGAGGGTCTACCACGTTTGTCGTAGCGGTATTTATCATGGGTTTCTGGCGGTCCGTCGATACTCACCCCGATTAGAAATTTGTTCCGCTTGAAAAACTCTCCCCATTCATCGTCGAGGAGTGTGGCGTTGGTCTGAAAGGAATTTTGGATCTGCATACCCGGACGTCTATATTTTTGCTGGTATCTAATCGCTTGTCGGAAGAAGTCTACACCCATCAATGTAGGCTCACCGCCTTGCCATGCGAAAGTTACTTCGTTCACCTCTTGAGCGTCAATGTATTGCTTGACGTAGTTCTCCAACAGTTCGTTGGTCATGCGGAAGGAACGCGTATCGGGATAAAGTTTTTCTTTATCGAGATAGAAGCAGTACTCGCAATCCAAATTACATATCGGACCGATCGGCTTTGTCATTACATGAAATGCGCGCGGTGCATTATATTGAACCATCTGGTTACCCTCTTTTCACTTTTCTGATTTACCTTTACCTCGACAGCGATCAATTCACTTAATCTACTCTTCTAATTCATCACCAGAGATGTTTTAAAGGGTAGCATATTTCACGTGGAACTTCAACAAAATTTGTCGTGTTCAAGTTCATGGGTATTGCTCTCTTTTTTCTCGCAGAAAAAGCACCTGCTAAAAGATGGAAATGTGATATAATACTTTATGCAAGAGAATTCGTCCTGTCTACCTGACATTTGAAATTTATGCCCGACAAAGTTTTGGGCATTTCGCATTTTATGGAGGCGTTTAAATGAAATTGCTATGTATTGGGATTGCCTTGCTTTTATGCCTTTGCGCCACCTCGTGGGCATTAGAGGAAGACGACCCGGCGATCGTTGGTGTATGGCTCTTTGAAGGTGATGTTAAAGATACATCAGACAACGGGAATGATGGAAAGCTAGTCGGAAATTTCAAGTTTGAGAACGGTAAATTTGGTAAAGCCGTCGTCGCCGGTGGGGGCGGTAGCATTGATGTGGCAGATTCAAAAAGCATCCAAAGTGTCAGTGACGAATTGACTGTGGCTGCATGGTTTCGAGTCGACGCTGACTCAGATACCGGTGTAAGGAAAAATGGTGCCTACCTGTTGGAGGATCAGTCCGGCGGTGAACCAATTCCTGATGGTTTTTCCTTCAGAGTTTGGACAGCCAACGGTATCACACCCGGATTCTACGGCAAAACGGAACTGGAACAGGGAAAGTGGCACCATGTTGCCGGAACTTACGACGGAACGAATGTTGAGATGTACGTTGATGGTGAACCCGAAAGCAAAAAAGGAGCATTGGATTCCGCTAAGGCAGATTGGAAACCGGAGTGGGCAGGCAAGGTCGCTGCGGGGCAGGTATTGCAGCTCAAATTCGGGCCAGAGTCGTTCACCGGTGGCATTGACGAGATTGTCATTCTCAGCCGCGCCCTTGAGGCTGATGAGATTCAGCAGCTCCTGAACGGTTGGGAAGATGCTTTTGCCGTTGAACCCGAAGGTAAGTTAGCAACAACGTGGGCGAGAGTGAAAGTAGCTCGATAATTTAATCAGTGAAGTAAATCCTTTTTCGCTATGTGAGGACACGCGCAAGTGCGGTCCTTGCACAATATCTTAAGCATATCTTTTCTCATTCACTCAAACGCCAAAATCTTCTTAATTTTCCCCGGTTGTGCCCAATTGCACTTCCCTGCACCGTTGAGCTGCCGCAATAGCGTCGGAATCTCCGGATTCTCAAGCGCGGTCTTAATCTGTTGTGCCTCGCGTTCAGACCGACATGGTATAAATGCGTGCATTGCCTGATTGCCTTGCCACATCTGTCCCGCTACACTGCCTAATACTACCGGCGTAAAATCACTTTTCCCATACGCTTGCCAGATTACTTTAAAAGGCGAGAACGAATAGGGACCAACACCAAGCAGTGCCCACCAATTTCCTTTATTGATGGCAGATCGGAGAAGCGTCCCTTTCCGGGATTTTAACGCATCTTCAGCGTTTAGGAGGTATTCTTTTAAGGGGTCCCACTGTTCAATTTCATGCCACGTAAGCGGTTTTCCTGTTCGAGGATCGTACGGCAACAGGATCCATTTGCAAGGTAGAGATGTATTTTGTCGCCATATCTCCTTTGTGGCGAGTGGGTATAGAAACTGTTCAGGGAGATGCGAAGGTTTGCGCTCGAAGATGAAAACGTTATTTGCGCCGCATGTATTCACACCCTGTCGCGGTTTTTGCTCTGGCACCAATTTGATTTCAAGTGTCGTGTTCCTATTCAGTTCATTGAGATCTTGCGCGACTCGCCACGGATCTGTCGGATTTTTGAGCGGCAGTGCCTTATGTTCAACCCATTTGTCGTCCAACTCCTTGAAATACGAGACTGGAAACTCCTGCCGTGTATCCCCTCGAAATTTAGCGCAACAGTACGATGTACCAACGCCATCAAATACTTTCGTTGATGTGAATTCATAGACGGTATCTACGGCAAAATCCCGACGCGAATCAACCGCGTTTCGCGCATATCTAGCACTGTAATTCCGAAATCCGCTATGGGCACCGTCACCAAAAAAGAGAGAGGTGGGCAGATAGAAATATCCCACCCCGTTTTTCTTAAGCAATCTTCCCAAAGCGACCTTCAGCACTAGTGCTGCTATATCAGTTCGAGAGGAACCCAAAAGCGTCTTCTGTTTATCTGGCACAAGTTCTTCATCAAGGAAAAAGGGTTTTATACGAGCCTTATATGCTGTAGGTAAATCTCCGAAGTTTGCCCACGGCGGATTCCCGATGAGGATATCGTATTTTCCTTCATGCTCCTCCGTAATAACATCTTGGCAAAAGATTTGAGAGGCTGGAAAATCGATGCCAAATTCTCGTTTGACGTTTTCTTTAAACTGTTCAAGATATGAGGGGATAATCTCAATAAGCGTCAGGCGTGAAAGTCGTTCAGGCGTAATTGAGACACTCTTTCGCCGTGCAATATGGAGCATTGAGAGTGGGAACGCGCCTTGTCCTGCAGTGGGATCACAGATATGCGCACCATTGAGCCATGCGTCAAAGATATTCCACTTATTGATGAGCCATTCTGCCCATTTCAGCGGCGTAAAAACTTTTCCGATATTAGCGTCTATTAAATGAGAAGTCTGTGTATCCATTTTTTTTGAATGCCCTAAAGATGTAATACGGTTTAAAGCGTCAGAACTGACTCGTCTATAATGTTGAGTGGCGAGATCTATAAACATGTCGTAAAAATTGGTAACATCTCGACTCC
>RKRR01000127.1 GCA_007571305.1 Candidatus Poribacteria bacterium
GCCAAACGATTTATCAACTCAAAGAGAGTTTCCTCGAGGATTACATCCGGCAACAACTTCAAAAACCTGCTATTTCTCTCAATATTGCGTAAGTCCTATTTCTATTTTTCGTTCCTCATCAGCTGTACTGTACATAGCTTGTTCATAGTTTGCTCGGGCTTTCACGTAATCCTTTATCTCAAGATAAATTTCTGCTCTCGCAATGTAGGCATCAGTGACATATTTGCTGTCAGGATATTTTGTAATAAGGTCTGTGTAGCGTTGATAGGAATCGTGAATTTGCCCTTTTTGTTTTAAGGCACGAGCGTTCTCATATATTATCTGCGCTTGTAGCTCCGAATCAAACTGAGACCGGTCGCGATCGTCGGTATCATCCTCTTCAGAATTCTCTTTTTGAGTCAATAATTCTATTTCCTCAATGCGCTGCTCCACCTCTGTCTTGAACTCGGAATGTGGAAAATCAGCAATGAGTTTTTGAAAACCCTTGACTGCTTCGTCGTAATTTTCCTGTTTAAAGTTGATGTCCGCGATAGCATAAAGTGCTTTTTGCCTCCAGCGGCTATTCGGAAATTTCTCTATCAACCACGAAAATTTGGCCGTTGCTTGATCAAGTTTGTAGGTTTTATAGAGAATTTCTGCCCAAAGATAGGTAAGTTCTTCTTGGTGTTTGGCAACCTGTGCATCCAACACAACTTTTCTGATGTGTATGAGCGAGTTGTCATAATGTCTAACATCTTTGTTATCCTCAGCGAGTTCGTAGTAACATCGCGCGATTTTAAGATTAGTGAGGGTTGTGAAGTCTTTATCAATCCGTTCTGTTTTCGCACCAAACTTTTTTGATTCTTTTAGCGATTCTTTATATTTCCCAATTGCACCTTCATAATCTGAACGTTCATATAAGACTTCTGCGGCATCGAAAAGCCTTTCTACCTTTTGGGCACTACCTAATACGAGGGGTGATAGAAGAGCAAGAACCAAGGCAATTCCACCTATGATCCCCCAGACTCTAGCGTTCATTATCGCCTCCTTGGTCGTACTGGATCTGGCATTGGCGGTATAATTTTGAAAGAAAACTCGCTAGTCGCAAGCAGTTCTTTCTTTCCGAACCATTCCTTTTTCCCAAATAGTTGGATTTGCAATTTTTCATTTCTAATTTGTCGTATATTTTCATCGGCTCTGATGGTGATTCCAATAATTTCATCGCTATTTTCGCTCACTTTTGAGAGCAACTCCGGTTTTATTAAACGCACCCCAGCTATAGATGGTGGCTCAAACCTAATTTCGACATCGCGAGCTGTCCCGCCTCTGTTGGTAAGCGTTAATCTAACACGTCCTCTTTCGCCCGCGTCAAGGTGCTTGCTCCCTGAAGGTGCCTCTAAAACGGCCTCTATTGAGATGTCCGGATCTATGGGCAGTGATGGGGACCAGGGCAGTATGCCAAACCTAAACGCAACGAAAATTCCGATAGCAATAATGCCGAAGATAGCCCCATAGGATAAGACCTTCTTTTGAATTCTCTTGTTTCGCTCAATGTTCCTGGCAAACCGTATGACTTGGAGTAGTTCGCGTGCCTTATGATGATTGGCATTGAGTCTTAGCACTTCGTCTGCTGCAGCTTTGGCATCGTCATAAGCCCCTATTTCAAGGTAAGCCTGCCCTAAACCGTAGTGTGCCTCTGTAGAACTTGCATCTGCCTTTATCACTCTTTTAAATACGGATGCGGCTTGATGATATTGTCTATTGTTGAGAAAAGCCTGTCCGCGTTCTAAATCTCGTTTCGTATCGGGTGTGTCTGCTGGCGGTGTACTTGCTGGCTTCGTCGATTCGGTTTGGTGCTGCGTAGGTGTACGCTCTTGTCTAATATCGTCGAAAAGTTGGCGCACAGGTTGAGAATTAGCATCAATCGCTAATGCTGCCTTTGCCACGGTTTCTGCGTCATCCAGTTGTCTCATTTCAATATAGACTTCACCTAAACTTATGTATCCGGCTAAGAAGTTTGGATCGAGGTCTATTGCCTTTTGGAACTCTACAATCGCCTCCGTATACATTTTCGAGTCCTTGTAGGCGATACCGAGTTCATAGTGCGTTTCGTGTATTGGTTTCACAACTGGTCGCCCCGGTTCCGAAGGCGTAGTCGTCTGTGTCTCAGACGGTGTGAAACTCGGATCTATGGCTTCCAAAAGAGAACGGGCAGGCTGATAGTTCGCATCCAGTTTCAACGCATCCCTCGCGGTATCTCTTGCCTTTCCAAGTTCCTGCTGTCCAAGGTAGGCAAGGGCAAGGGTGTGATGCGCGGCTTTATAGTTACGATCCAACGTTATCGCCTTCCGAAGTGCATCTACGGCGCGAGGATATGTCTCCATCTTGAGGTAGGTTAACCCCAAATTGTAGTGTGCCGTGGTAAAATCGGAATCGAGAGTTATCGCGTTCTGGAAGGCTGTAACGGCTTCACTATACCGTTCATCATTCAGGTAGGTGATACCTCTATTGTAGTGTGCCTGTTTTATAGAGTTTGCGGTTTCATGGGCGCGTTGATAATTAGGGTCTAGCCTTAAGGTCTCTGTAATGGCATGCGTCGCCGCTTCTAAATTTCCTGATTCTCGATAGGCGCGGGCAAGATTATAATGGGCACGTTTGAGGTTCGGGGCAATCGCTACGGCGCGTTCAAGATGAGGGATTGCTTTGTCGTAATATCCCTGTTCGATGTAAGCATAACCGAGGTTATAGTGGACATCAACAAGCTCGGGGTCTAAGGCTATCGCGTTTTGCAACGCCCCCATTGCTTCCTTGTACGCCTTCAGTCCGATGTAAGCCGCACCGAGGTGGGCATAGATATGTTTATTTTCAACATCGAAGACCTGCGAACTACGTTCTAAGGCTTCGGTAAGGGTAAGGGTTTTCTGGAATGTGGAAACTGCTTGGGTATAATGTTTCGTTTTGAAATACTCTTTGCCCTTATCGTAGTATGCTTGTGTTATGGTGTCACACAGCAGTAATGCGGGTTGGTGGGAGGCATCGAGTTTTAGTGCTGTTGTGACCGAGGTGCTTGCTTTCTCCAATTCATCCTGTTCAAGATATGCACGGCAGAGCGCGCAGTGTGCCCCTATGAAATTCGCATCCAATTTTATGGCTGCTTCAAACTCAGGAACTGCCTTGTTGTATTGCCCTGCCTCCAGATAAGCGATACCAAGGTTGTAGTGTGCCTCTTTTATAGCATTCATTTGCTTCGGAAAGATGATGGTTACTTTGGGATTGATTTTGGTTATATTTTACCAAATCCGCTTTAATTTTCCAAACAAAAATCTTGAGTGCTGGGCAGTTTTGCGGTATAATGGCATTGCGAATTTATGGGTGAACGATACACGTCTTGACTGGTGCTATCTATGCAGCAACACTCGCCTGCCCTCTCTACGTCTCCTCGCCAGAAAATCCGTTGGAGGATTATTTGGCTTGGACTCGCGCTGATTCCCTTCAATAACTATTGGGTCTTCGCATCGCTGCGTTGGGATCAGGGGTTCCCGACCACGATGTCCCTCTTTTTTAATACCATCTTCGTACTTGCTGTCCTGATTGCCATCAATACGATCCTTCATCGGTTCGCACCGCTCGCCGCACTCACCCAAGGTGAACTGTTGACCCTCTATGCAATGCTCTCTATAGCCTCGGCTATCTGTGGACATGACCTGTTTGAGGTGATTATTACGAATATTGCCACGGTCGGCTGGCTTGCGACGGAGGAAAATGAATGGTCGACGCTTTTCCATCGCTATCTCCCAGATTGGCTTGCCTTGACGGACAAGAACCGTTTGACTGTTTATTTTACAGGCGAGTCGAGTTTCTACCTGCGTCCGCATCTTGAAATGTGGTGGCGACTTGTGCTTGCGTGGAGCGGATTTATCATCGTCCTGCTGTTCACGACATTTTGCATCAACGTGATGCTACGGCGGCAGTGGATTGAAATAGAACGGCTCAGTTATCCGATCATTGAACTGCCGTATCAGATGACAACGGCGAGCTTTTTCCGCTCAAAACCGCTGTGGGTTGGCATCATCCTCGCAGGTGGGATAGATGTAGTTAACGGGTTGCATTTCCTATTTCCGAACTTTCCAGGGCTTGGTGGTGAATTCTACGATCTACGACCGCTCTTTACGACGAAACCGTGGAATGCGATTGGTTGGACACCTATCGTTTTCTTCCCCTTTGTTGTCGGGATGGCGTATTTTATTCCGCTTGACCTTTCGTTTACGTTCTGGTTCTTCTACATCTTCTGGAAGTTTGAGATGATCTTCGGAAGTATCGCGGGTCTACAGCGGATTCCGGGGTTCCCATTCATCTTTGACCAGTCGTTCGGAGTTTGTGTCGGGGTCTTGTGTATGACGTTGTGGAGTGCGCGGGACCATCTGCGAGATGTTTTGAGGCGGGCATGGCACGGTGGCAGAAGGACGGAGTCCAACGAGCCAATGTCCTATCGCGTTGCTGTGTTGGGGCTTATCTGTGGATTTTTGCTCCTTGCCGGTTTTTGGTGGATTGCAGGGATGTCTTTCTGGGTGGCGGTACTCGTCTTTGCTATCCATCTGACGACGGTGACAGTGATTACGCGCGTCCGTGCTGAGTTGGGGCCGCCGATTCATGATTTACGCTCTATGGGACCCGATGTCTTACTCCCCAAAATGTTTGGAATGCGCCGGCTCGGAGGACAAAATCTGGCACTCTTTTCATTGGTATTCTGTTTCAATCGTGCTTACCGAGGTAATACGATGCCGCATCAATTAGAGGGGTTCAAATTGGCGGAACGGTCACGCAGTTCTTCGCGTCGAATTGCCATCGCGATGCTCCTCGCGATGGTGCTGAGTCCTTTTGCGGCGTTTTGGGGGGCACTGCATCTCGGTTATGAAAGTGGTGCGATTGAGGTATGGTCGGGGTCTGTGTTTAACCGTACCCAGAGTTGGTTGACGAATCCGATACCTGTGGACATTCCATCGTTGATTGCGATGGTTTGTGGTCTGCTGTTCGCATTTGGTCTTACTTTGGTACGGATCCGTTTTTTCTGGTGGCCCCTGTATCCGATTGGATACGCTATCTCTGGGACGTGGGCGGTGAACTTTTTCTGGTTTTCGGTTTTCATCAGTTACTTCATCAAGTTAGCCATTCTGCGTTTCGGTGGTGTGCGGACGTTTCGGCGGGTCGCACCCTTCTTTTTGGGATTGATTTTGGGCGAATTCTTAGTAGGGAGTGTCTGGGGATTACTGGGTATTTTCTTGGAGAAGCCGATGTATCGGTTTATTTGGTGAGAGAATCATATCTTCCGTTTTTCACTTGACAAAGGTGGGTGGTTTTAATAGAATAGAGTAGAGTTTCTAACTGTCGGGTATGCCGCGATATATTCACGCATTGAGGGTTTTTGAGACTGGTTTATGGGACAAATACAACGACTTCGTCGAATTACAATATGGGGTGTCGGCTTAATCGGAGGATCGCTTGGACTCGCACTCAAAAAGAATGGATTTCAAGGACAACGTGTCGGGTTGGGGCGGAACATCAATAGGCTTGAAAAAGCACGCCAGCACGATGCTGTTGATGTGGTTACGACAGAAGTAGCGGAAGGGATGCGCGGCAGCGAGCTTGTCGTTCTGTGTACGCCTGTCGAGTTGATCCCGGTATTGGTGCAGCAGATTGTTGAAGTTGTTGGATCGCGGCAGCCTATGGTGCTGACAGATGTCGGTAGTACGAAATCGGTGTTGGTACGGACGGTCGAGGCGCAGCTGAGACGACAGCGTTCGAATACCGTTTCTTTTGTAGGTGGGCATCCAATGGCAGGTTCACACGAAACCGGAGTCGGCGCGGCGCGAGCAACGCTTTTTGAGAACGCCACGTGTATTGTGACACCCACAGAAAGTACAGATTCGGATGCACTCCAGCAGGTCAAAAATCTATGGGAATTTGTCGGCGGCGTTTCGCATCTCCTTTCTCCTGAAATCCACGATCTGCTCATTGGTGCCGCAAGTCATCTCCCACATCTCATTGCGAGTCTACTCACCAACACTGTTGCGAATGTGGAAACGGGGCCTTATAAGGCATTGGACTTTACGGCGACGGGCTTTCGGGATTCTACACGTATCGCGGCAGGTTCGCCGGACTTGTGGACCGGCATTTTCACCCAGAACAGAGATGTCCTTTTATCACTAATTGATGACATCGTTGACAACTTAAATGAATTCAGAACCTTGCTTCAAACCGATAACCCTGTCGAGATTGAACGTGTACTTCTGGAGGCACGAGTTATCGTCGAAAAGCGCAGAAAAGCATTAGGAGGCTCATGAAAGAAATTGGATCTCAGGTGACGATTGCGATGGATGGACCCGCCGGGTCCGGGAAAAGTACGGTGGCTCGGCGCATCGCAGAAAAACTCGGATTGCTTTATCTCGATTCCGGAGCAATGTACCGAGCGGTGACCTTGTTGGCGTTGCGGGAAGGACTGGCAGCGGATAGCCCGAAACTCATCGACCGCGTGAAGGCGTGTCATATTGAATTTACAGATAACGGCAGAACGATTCTGCTTGATGCCGAAGATGTGTCTGTCCAAATCCGAACGCCAGCGGTCAACAGATTGGTTGCAGATGTCGCGAAGATCCCAGAGATTCGTCGTGAAATTGTGAACCACCAACAGCGAATCGGTGCCGAAGGGAGCATTATCGCTGAGGGTAGGGATTTAACGACTATCGTCTTTCCGAACGCAGATTTTAAGTTCTATCTTGATGCTTCTGTGAAAGAGCGTGCAAAACGTAGACTTGCTGAACTTCAAGCACAAAACGAAAACGCGACGTTAGCGGCGGTTGAAACAGAGATTCGAGAGCGAGATGGAAAAGATACGACGCGAGAACACAGTCCTTTGCGGACGGCTGACGATGCGATTATCGTCGATACGACCGATAAAACGATTGAGGAAGTCGTTGACTTCATCATCGCAGCAGTCTGCGAAAGTGTGTAAATATGCCAAAATTAGACATAAGAAACCTCTATTACCTTGCACATATAGACAATCTTTCCTCGATTCTTATCAAAGGAATTCTTAGCAGAGGAGTCCTACTCCAAAGAATTAGATCCGGAGAAAATATTCAGTCCACACAAATTGCTGATAGCGAAATCGTTGGCAGACGACGGCTCAGACAGACACCTGATGGAAGAAGTCTGTGGGACTATGTAAATCTATTCTTTCAACCACGTAATTCAATGTTATTTCGTGTTATTGACGAGAGAGGCGCACGGAATATTACCGTTTTGCGCATTTCAAACACAGTGTTGCAGAGACAAGGAATTTTTATTGCAGATGGCATCGCGTCCAATAAGTTAACACGAATTTACCCTCAGTCCGAAGGACTGCAGGTCCTTCAAGCACAGCAAGAGTTTCTCCAGGCCCGTTCATGGATTTCGTGGAACCGTTCTGAAGAGCTAGAGCGTAGACTTATGGCAGAATGTTTAGTCCCGAATCGAGTTGATCCAAAATATATCCAACAGTTCATCGTTGATGATCATGTTGTCGCAAATTCACTTCGGAACCATCTATCCTCAGCAAACATTCAAAAACTTGTTGTTGCGAACGACATAGGTAGCAATATATTCACACCTTTCAACTGAGGATTAGACTTATTTGAATTCTGCTAGGTATCTGCAACCAGCAGATAAACAAAGTTTTACTGGAAATAGGAATGATTCTACATTTAACACAACGAGACCTGTTATTATGGAGAAAAACTATGAAAATAAAGAGTCTCTACTACATTACGCATATAGACAACCTACCTTCTATCTTTGAACGAGGAATCCTTTCTCACGAAAGAATTGAGAGGACAGGAGCAAAATTCGTTTCAATGTTCAAAGGAAAAACGGGTGACAAAAGTGATATAAGAAAAACACGCAAAGTTAACCTCGAAGATAGTGGAAAAAATCTTTTACACTATGTAAGTTTGCTATTTCAACCACGTAACCCGATGATGTACCGCGCTATCACTGAAATAGGTAAAGATAAACTTGCTGTTCTTGAAATTTCAGGCGCAATTTTAAATGAAATAGATGCGTTTATCGCAGACGGCAGTGCAATTGATGAATTAACCCAGTTCTATCCCACAACTCAAGGTTTGAAGAAACTTCAACAACAATGGAGAGTGGTCCAAAACGAATGGTGGAAAGAATGTGACGGATCGAAGCGTAAAATCATGGCAGAATTTTTGGTGCCTGATCAAGTCGAGCCTAAATACATCCGTTCTGTTATCATCGCCGATAGTCTAATGACAAATTGGGTGCAGGGCGCATTTGACAGTTTTCAATTTCCTATTGTTTGTCAACCCGATATGTTTTTCCAACCTAAGCAACGAATTGAAATTGGTGAAAACATTTTGCTTATTGACGGTGGTGATATATTTTTTTCTGAATTACAGACGATGACAGTTACAGTTAATCTTCAAGGCGTTATGGGAAAAGGCTTAGCATTACGGGCCAGAGAACAATTTCCTGATGTCTATGTAGAATACGAGAAAGCGTGTCGATCAAAAAAAGTTAGGGTTGGGTACCCTTATATCTATAAGCGCGAAGCATCGGTTGCAAATGAGTTAACAGATTTCAAGGTATACCGTGGGCAAATCAAGAATCCGATGAAATGGTTTTTGTTGTTTGCTACAAAACGCCATTGGCGTACAAACTCACGGATAGAAGACATTGAAAGTGGATTGAACTGGTTACAGCAGAACTGTAAAGAAGAAGGGATTCAATCACTCGCAATGTCTGCACTTGGTTGTGCATTGGGGGGTTTAAACTGGGCAGATGTTGCACCGCTGATGTGTAAGTACCTTAATGGAATTGGTATCCCCATTGAAATCTATCTTCCGCGTGAATACCCTATCCAACCTGAACATTTAACAGAATCACACCTCCTTTCACTTTAAGGGATGATGAGTATGTCCATTGTCTTCACGACATCTGCACATAACTTTCACAAGGCTCATCTAAATCCGCGCGGAGATTAGTGTTCGTTAAAAGGATTGGTGAAGTCATTGATTTTATTATAGCGCGGGTATCTGAAGACGAGGTCGGTTGAAAATAAAATTATGTGGTATACCAATAATCAGTTCTGGACCCCTCGGGCACTCTACCGATGGGGACATCGACTAACAAGTCTTTTCTGTAAAACGATGGGACGACTGGAAGCGAAAGGCGTTCACCATATTCCGAGAGAGGGTGGGGTTTTATTCGTTTCGAATCACGTGAGTTTTCTTGATCCCGTTATTGTCGGTTCCGCTGCCAACCGTGAGGTCCATTATATGGCTCGGAGTAATGCCTTCGACATTCCCGGCTTAGGAAAACTCATCTCGGCCTATAATGCGTATCCCGTAAATAGAGGGGCACCCGACTTAAAAGCGTTACGAAATACGATCTCCCTTTTGAAAAATGGTAACGCTGTGCTTATATTCCCCGAAGGCACTCGTAGTGTAGATGGGACATTAGGTAAAGCGCGGGACGGCGCCTGTTTTATTGCACACCGGGCAGGCGTGCCAACGATTCCTGTTTTCCACAGAGGATCGGAACGGATGTTGCCACGCAATAGTAAACGGTTGCGCCGATCAAAATTAACTGTCACATTCGGCGCGCCCCTTGAACTCACTACCGGGGAATTCGAGACGAAACGCGAGATGTATCAACAGATGGGCAATCAGATCATGGAGGCAATTGCTGATTTGCGGGATGAGACGTTTAATTAGTTAGTCGGATTTGCCAAAATGAGTAAAATGTCCCCTTCTTGGACCTGATAGGTCTTGCCCTCGGCTCGCAATAAACCTTTACTACGCGCTTGTGGATAACCGCCGCACGCTATTAGGTCAGCCCAATTAATCGTTTCCGAACGGATGAACCCTGTTGCGAAATCGGTGTGTACACGTCCTGCCGCCTCGACAGCAGTTTGTCCCTCACGGAGTGTCCACGCTCGCGTCTCTACTGGACCGGTTGTGAAAAACGTGAGTAGCCTTAGTAATCGATACGAAGTCTGGATGAACCGTTCTAAAGCAGATTTGTGCAATCCCATTTCTCCCATAAAAATCTCGGTATCCGTTTCATCAAGTTCTGCCAGTTCCATCTCTAACTGCGCCGCGAGTACAATCACTGTCGTTTGGGGGTCAGTTTCGTATTGACTGAAGCGTTCGAGAATTTCGTCAGCCGCGTCGAGTTGTGTTTCACCGATGTTGCAGACTAACAACAACGGTTTCTGGGTCAAAAACCCGTAACCACGTATCAACTTCTCTTCATTGGCAGAGAGATCCAGGATTCTGAGGGGTTTTCCAGTTTCAAGGGTTTTTTGACACTCTTCTAAAAGTTTGATCTCACTTTGTTGTTCCGGAAGTTTCTGATTCTGAAATTGCTTACGGAGTCGGGTAAGTCTGCCTTCAACGATCTGCAAATCTGCCAATGCGAACTCAAGGGCAACATTTTCAATATCTCGTTCTGCGTCAACATTACCGTCAACGTGTGGAACCGTTTCGTCTTCAAAAAGCCTAACGACATGTGCAAGGGCATCGACTGTGCGGAGCTCTGCAATCATCCCAGAATCTAATTCTGCTTGCTCCATCTCCGATTTCGTTACCCCAGCAACATCTACATAGTCAATCGTAGTGGGCGTTGTTTTTTTAGACTCGGATATTTTTGCTATCTGTTCCAAGCGTTCGTCTGGAACGTTGGCAGTGCTCAGGTTTATTTGCCCTCGGCTGGTGTAGCCCCCAACTTCTGCCTTAGATTGGGCTAAGGTATTGAAAACCGTCGTTTTTCCAACTTGTGGTCTGCCTACAATTCCTATTTTCATTTTTTACGTCAACCTATTTGTTTCGTTGATAAGGTTCTAACCTCGCTGGTACCCGAGAAAAATCTATTGACAATATGCGTCTTAGGTAGTAAGGTAAAGGTAGAATGAAGGATTAACTATATTCCTAAAATCAAGCAGTAGCCTGCAACAACGGCGCAGGTGGGTTTAAGGAATGTATCTGATAGTTCTAACGAACGGCGTTTAACCGCAAGGAATAATGAAAAAGGTGAATCGAACATGGCAACTGAGAGAGGAACGTGGAGACGACACATCGTCAAAGTTTTGAATGTTCTTTTAATCCTCATGATATGCCTTGCCGTTTTGCAATGGTTTATCATCAAAGAATTATTTGGTTTCGGCGCGGATATGGTGAAAGATGCATTGATTCGACAAGCTCCTGAAGGCGTAGACCTCTATGACATTGAGGCTACGTTTAATCGGGTCAAAACAGCTGGGATGCAATTGCCGTTTAGTTTCCTTACGGGGCGGATCAGCCTCCGTAAAATCAGAGCTGTTGGTAGATATGCGATAGAAGCGAACGCTGATGAATCTTGGGATGCCGATGAAATTAACACACTCCTGCGGATGATGGATGCCTCTGTGGGAGTTAAAGGAGGAACCGAGTGACTTGCAGTATCGATTTGCAAGCGACACTTAAACGATGCGGACACAGCCAACTCCCCCTTATGAAAAATTTGCCTACGCCTACGACAGGATGATGACAAACGTCAACTACACGCGTTGGACGCATTATATTGAGTCGCTTTTCGACAAATATAATTACAAGCCACGCACGGTTCTGGATTTGGCATGTGGCACCTGTGCCTTGACGATAGAACTTGCATTAAGAGGTTATGAGATGACTGGGGTGGACCGAGCAGTTGGTATGCTGGACATTGCGAAGGAAAAAGCTGCGGCACACGATGTAGATATTGAGATCCAGTACGGGGACATGCGCCAGTTCCAACTGAACCAACGATTTGATGCCATCCTCTGCACCTACGATAGCATTAATTATGCCTACGATGAAACCGAATTAAGCAACGTCTTTCAGTGTGTCGCTGATCATCTCGAGCCGGACGGCTTATTTATCTTTGACGTGACAACGGAACGGAACATCGTTGAGCATTTTCACAACAAAACGTTCGCGTCAAATTATGATGACTATACCTATATTTGGAAAAACAACTACCTCCATCACAGTAAAATGTGCCGCACGCTCTTAACCTTTTTTATTCGAGAGGGCGATCTGTTTCGCCGTTATGAAGAAGTTCACCAACAGCGAATCTTTGAAGTTAGCACTGTTAATAACTTGCTCAAGAGCACTGGTTACAAGCCGTTGAGTGCTTACGACATGTACACTTTCAATCGTTGGAGCCGCTATTCAGATCGGATTAATTTTACAGCCCGGTTGCCCTGAAAACTGGAGATGTCCAAATACTTTGTTGTACTAATATTTTTCAGTATGAAAAAATACTTGTAGGGGCAGGTCTTGTGCCTGCCCGTATATTGCTGTGAATGATTACAGCCCCTCCACAACAAGATCGCCAACTTCTTCAGTGGTATAACCCATTCGTCCAGCACCCAAATCTTTAATTTTTCCACTTGCCAGTAGGTCACTGATAGATTTCTCTACTTTTGCTGCTTCGGTTGTATGTCCAAGGTGGTCGAGCATCATTCCAGCCGCGCCTATCGCCGCGATGGGATTGATCTGATTTTTGCCTGTGTAACGCGGGGCGGAGCCGTGAATCGGTTCAAACATAGCAACACTTTCTGGATTCAGGTTGCCAGATGCGGCGACCCCCATGCCCCCCTGAATCATCGCGCCGAGGTCAGTGATGATATCGCCAAACATGTTACACGTCACAATGACATCGAACCACTCCGGATTTTTCACCATCCACATTGTTGTCGCATCGACAAAAGCATATTCCTTCTTGATGTCGGGGTAATCTTCACCTACCTCATCAAAGACCCTGCGCCATAGATCGTGAGCGTAGGTAAGGACGTTTGCTTTGTCGCAGAGCGTCAATGTATTTTCCCTGTTGCGCTTTTTGGTAAGTTCATACGCATAGCGGACGCAGCGTTCTACGCCTTTATAGGTGTTAATCATTTCCTGAATCGCGACTTCATCACGTGTGCCACGTTTTAGGAAACCGCCGATACCGGCATATAAGCCTTCGGTATTCTCTCGAACGATAATAAAATCAATTTCTTCAGGTCCCTTGTCTTTCACGGGGGTTGGGACACCAGGGTAGAGTTTGACAGGTCGGAGATTGATGTAGAGATCGAGTTCAAACCGGACCTTGAGCAGGATACCTTTCTCTAAAATACCGGGTTTGACATCAGGGTGTCCGATTGCACCGAGGTAGATCGCATCTAATCCGCGGAGTTCCTCTAAAACTGAATCCGGTAGCACTTCGCCGGTTGCCAGATACCTGTCGCCACCGACATCATATTCGACTGTTTCGTATTGAATTCCTGCTTGCTCGGCTGCTGCCCCGAAGACCTTCATCGCTTCGCGCGTCACTTCGGGGCCGATTCCATCGCCAGGGATGAGGCCAATTTTGTACATAGATTTCTCCAAGTGTTGGTATAATGAATTTCGGACTCCTTATATTTTATCATATCTGCGGCTATATTGCAAATTGGATGCTTTTGTGAACTTGATAGATTGGCGTGCCGTGTAGGTTTTTAAGCGACTATGTAGTGTAGCGAGAGATAGGGGAATTTGGTGTTTCTGCAGAACGGATAGATGTGGTATAATGATTCTCTACATTACAGTGTATTTCAGGCATTGGAGGAACACTTTGATTAGCGAAGCGCGCCTGAAGACGATTCTCAACCAATTTCAAGACCAGCGGATTCTGGTCATTGGTGATTTTTATCTTGATGCCTACTGGCACATAGATAAGACCCGTTCAACGCTGTCCTTGGAAACGCCGTGGCATACCAATCCGGTTGTTGCACAACGTTATAGCCCGGGTGCCGCCGGGACGGTTACAAATAACCTGAAGGCATTAGGTGTAGGCGGGGTCTATACGTTGGGGGTTATTGGTGAAGACGGATTCGGTGGGACGCTACTGGATTGTCTGCAGAGAAACGGGTGCTTTACAGATTTTATGATACAGGTGCCAGAGCGGGTGACACCAACCTATCTTAAACCGATTCATCGTGGCTATGAGGGCGTAGAGACGGAAGGACCGCGGTTCGATATTGAGAACCAATCAGTTGTAGATGAGGGAGTTGAAACTGCCGTGATTGATGCCCTTGGGGATTGTATACCGCTTGTTGATGGCATCATTGTCGGTGATCAGATGCCAATTGAGAATTTGGGGGTCGTCACCAACCGGGTGAGAGACGAACTATGTGAGTTGGGGATGGCGTTTCCTGATAAAATCTTTTTTGCTGACTCTCGGACGCGGATTAGCAAGTATCGAAACGTTATCATTAAACCGAACCGGTTTGAGGCGAAACGTGCTGTTCAACCAGAATGGAATGGACAAGAGGTCAGCATTGAAGAGGCGAGGCTGTCCGCGGTTGCACTCGCAGAACAAACCCAAAGGACGGTGTATGTCACCCTCGGTGAAAACGGTATTCTCGTCTACGATGCGGGTAAGTTGACGCATATCCCCGGTGTCCCGATTAACGATGAGATAGATCCTGTTGGAGCGGGGGACAGTGTTTCGGCAGGGCTTGTCGCAACGCTCTGTTCACAAGCGGAGGCACCGGTTGAAGCTGCTTATGTCGGCAATTTGGTGGCTTCAATTACCGTTACCAAGATCGGGACCACGGGGACAGCATCACCAGCAGAAATCCTACAATGTCATCGGGGCTACCAAAATCTATGAATGTTTTCGACGCAATAACACAGCGACGCAGCCATCGCGGTACGTTTCAGAACCGAGCAATTGATGCGGCAGACCTTGAAAAACTCATTGAGGCTGCGCGATGGACACCATCACCATTCAATGTTCAACCTTGGGAGCTTGTGCTCATTCAGGCGGCAGAAGGCAAGGCGAGACTCGCTGAAGTGACGGAGCGCGCCATCGTTGAACAATTCAAGGATGCCAGGTTTCTTGATGACAATAGCCGTTGGATGCGCCTCACAGAGTCGGATTTGAAGGAGTTAGGTGATGGTGTGCTACTTACTGACCACGTTACGCTGCCGAAATTGCTTCAGGACGCGCCGGACAAATTATTGGAAGCGATACTGAAAAACGCGAAGTCGTTCACACTTTTGGGGAATTTAGGGGCAGGGAAAATACCGGCTAAAGAGATCGCGGCACAGGTGCGTGAGGCCCCACTGCTCATGTTAATTACGATGAATTGCAAGAGATATCCCCCCGGTGACGGCGGAACACGATGGATGTGGTTGAGCATGGGGATGTTAATCCAGAATGTGCTTCTCGCTGCAACCGCTTTGAACATAGGTGTTCAGTTTGTCAGTGCTCCTTTGGAACATCCCACGGATCGTGAACGGGTTCGTCAACTTTTCAATATTCCGACTTCCCATGAAGTGGTCACGCTGCTGAGGATGGGATATGTTGAAGAGAGTCGTGGAGCCTCTGTCCGGTTGCAGCCATCAGAGTTTGTTCACTTTGAAAAAATAGAGTAGGCGGGTCCAGTGCCCCGCCGCTATCTAAATGCGATGTATTAAGTACCGCTGTTCTGTAAGAGTTCTTTCAATGCTGCTTTCTTTTTTTTCATTCGCCGTTGTTGGCGTTGACGGATTTGTGTCCTGCGTCGGACTTGTCCGCTTTTACTTCGTGGCATAACATTACCTCCTTTTTTCGATTGTTTTGGCAAGATACATGACTGCGGATGTACACTGTGCTTCTACCTCTGCCATTGCAATAGTAAGTTCTGTTGCTGAGCGTGCGTGTAACTGGAGCCGCTCTTCGGTAACAGTGATATAGCGTTGGTTTTCTGCATCAATGAATTCAACCTGTTCTTTGCTTTCATTCACCAAAGCGTAGTTGGTGAGTCCCTCCTGTAAGGACACGTCGTCTGTCCGATCCTCGAAACTCTTTTTAATCGCTAAGCCGTTGAAGTTTTTATACAATGCCCGAGCAGGAAGTTCGTCGGGGGACACCACGGGTGTTGCTATCTTTGAGGTAGGTGTGTCAGAGAAATCGTTAGACTCTGGAGGCAGTGCGGAATCCTCTGTAGGAAAAGGCAAAGCCTGTTCGATATCGGTTTCCTCAATATTGACTGTATCCAAATCCATCGAAACCGGTTCTGTTGCGGTAGATTCGGAGTCATCTTCTTTGTCGCGTTCCGAGTTCTGTCCGGCATCTGAAAAGACGGAGATCGGTTGGGATTCATACGTTTCTGGGTCTTCGTATTCTAGAACGTTAGAAAAAATTTCCTTGACCTCCTCACGTCTGTCAATAACTATGTTCGGTTCTTCCACAAGTATCCGTAGGGTTTCGATACCGATAGCTTGGATCATCGGGTGGAACGTTAGTATTTCCGCTGGAGCGGCTTCGAAAAGCGAACGGGTAACATAAGCGACCTCTGCGAGTTCTCGGTTGCCTGTTAATTTGAGACGTTTCTCACATGCCGTGAGTGCTTGCATTAATTGTTGCATAAAATTTGGCGTAACGAGATGTGGGAGCACTTCTAACCGAAAATGTTCGCAGGCGCGTTCCGCTTCTGATAAAGGATTGAGTTCCTCTTCATTCGCGGCATCTTCTGTTACATTTGTTATTAGATGAACGAGGTGTTCTGCGGATTCATCTGTGAGTGAGTTCGTCTCGTTTGCTTGGTGACTGTCAAGTGCTTCTGTCACTTGTGTGTACATCAGTTCAAAATCGAAAAGGATACCTTCAAACTCAGGTTCATCAAGCAGTTTTCGACTCTGTGAGATACAAGCGTGTAAATGCTCTTCTTCTGACTTTTCATAAGGGAGTCTACGTTGCTTTTCGATCGCAAGTTGTTTTTGTCTAAATTTTCGGTCGCGATTTCGTTTTTCGCGCTTTCGAGCCACATTTCGGGAGCGGCGTCCTTTTTTCTTGGCCATGGTAGTATTTTTCGTATTAGGTAACTATTGGGTGAACTTTTTTGAGGGCTTTTACATTCTAAGCGGGCGTAACATCAAGTTTAGTGTGCTATTAAGTATATACTGTTACGAATTTGTTGTCAAGTTTAAATTTCGGGATGAGTCGTTTTGGACTTAAGAAAATGAAAACTTGCCATTTTTGCCTAAAATTGTGTATTATTCTCAAACTCGTGAGCCGACTTGTCCCTGTGATGTCCCTTGCAGTGTGTCCTGCTCCGCTTTAAGTCCAAAACGACTTATTCCGTTATACTATAAGGATAGAAGTACCGAGAAGTCTGTTCGTTCACAAAACAGCGAAGGGTTACTTCACTCGTCAGGGAAGTAGCAAAAGGGAGATGCCTACCGGTCAGTTGGTGCAGTTATTCCAAAGTCGCTCGCAAGCCTGTATCATTGCTTTTGATGAACAGTTCGTGCCGATTACGAATAAAGACATACTGAAAAGAGACATCTACATTGGACGATGATATGGCCAAACAGGTAGTTCGGCGACATTTTTTGGAACGCCGAAGGGAAGGGTCGGTATTATTTTCAACGAAAGCGAAACACTGAGTGGCAAGATATCTATATATGGGCGGTTTGACGAAGAATTACGTCTGACAATTTTCGCAGCAGGATCCGCATGAGTTTAGCAGAAAGTAAATTGACAAAATACACGGTTTTGAAGTAGAATTTGGAATAATGAACAGTTTGTGCTACTCACGCGAAACATTCAATAGCGATAGATAAGGAGTTTGACAATGCTAACGCAAGAACAGGTCGAATTTTACCATGAGAACGGCTATCTCAAGGTAGACCAACTCTTCACCCCCGCGGAAACGAAAGAACTGGCATCTGAAATGGTGCGGATTATCAACAATTGGGGACAAGAGACAATTGGCTGGCCCGGTCCTTGGCGCACACGCTACCTCAAAGAGGAAGACCAACAGTCAACAAAGGCTGTCTTTATGCACAATCCTCACTTCTACTCCGCCGCATGGGGCAGAGTGATTTTCCACGAGCGACTGACAGGAGCGGTGCAATCACTTATCGGTGATACCATTCAATGGCACCACACCGTTTTACACGCAAAGCCACCAGAAAAAGGGACACCGTTCCCGATGCACCAGGACTATCCCTTCTATCCACACGATGGACTCGATTTTGTTGATTGCCTCGTCCATCTTGACGATGCTCCGTTTGAGAGTGGTGCCCTCCGGGTTGTCCCCGGCAGTCACAAGGAGGGACCCCGAGAACACATCACAGGTGAAGGCACAGCACCGCATCTGCCGACTGATAAATTCCACCCGGATTTCATTGACTCCATCCCGATTCCGGCAGTCGCAGGAGATGTTATTTTCTTCAGTTATTGCCTTATCCACTGGTCTGAGGTCAATCGGACAGAGCAGTGGCGGAAAGCTGTCCGATTCGGATACCACAAGCCTGAAATGCGACCCATCGGACGCGATCCGCAAGATCCTTACAACAACATTATGGCAGGCGGGTTCAAATTGAATCCAACTTCGGAAGAGATAATGGCTTAACTGGAACGGGTCGTGTCCTTCGGCAAGGACACCTATCGGAACCATTTGTTCGCAGGTATACCTTCGCGGCTTACGGGTTTCCCATGAGCCGTGATGCCCTTATAGTGCATCAGGGGCGGTTTTTCAACCGCCCCTTTTAAAGCTGTCATCGACGTTTTATGTTGCCCCAGGTGGTTGACAGTTTACCTCCGGGTTGAACCGCCAAGCCTCCAATCGTATTCATGGCGAGATTCATCTCGTCAACGTCAATTACCCGATCCCATATAAAGACTTCAGCAATAACGGCATTTAACCACTGCCCATCTTCACGGTGAGCAATGAATACAGGGCGAGTACCTGTCTCACAAGGACCGTTTCCATTATCCGCTGCTTCCGCGACGGGTGCTTTGGCACCGTCCACATAAACGCGCACGCCTTCCTTCAACAGAAACGTCCCACATTGGTGAATCCACTTGCCCTGTGGCGCGGTGCCTGCAGTGTGCGGCTCTGAGACACCTGAACCAGGACACGTCCAAACTGACATACCTGCTCCGAAGTCGTCGTAGACATAAAGTGCGAACTCCCACTGTCCACCAGCACCCTTCATGACGATAGGTTGACGGGTTTGCCCGTGTCCATCGGTCCCGACTTTTAAGGGCTTTACCCATGAGCAGATAGTGATACCTTCCTTACCAAAGTGAGAATCGATGTCTTTCTTTTGACCTTCCATGTCAATTTTGACATAGGTCGACTTGCCATCAAATTCCAACGCTTTTCTGAGATCGTCATGCTTTGCGTCAACCGATTTTGGCGAGGCTTTACTCAGTTCCGTGTCGAAGGCGTGAGGGCCGTGGTCAAGGACCGGCTCACCTGTTCCTTCGTTCAGCGGTAGATACAACCAAAGCCCGTCCTCAATGTCCGCAGCATACACAAGAAAAGTTAGCACAGAAAATAGGGCTATCAACATCGTAGAAAATATAACTCGACGCATTTTTCCTCCTTTGCTCTCCGCTTGAAACCCTTTTCAAGCAGGGATTCAAGAAATTGTGGCACATCTGTCTTGACAATAACCGGACAAATAGTGCCGGTAAAACATACTTAATTTTTTTAATAAATTGGACAGATTGTTAATGAATATGTTCAAATTTTCCATCGAAAGTTTTGGAATCTTGTAAATGAGATCGAACTTACGCAGGCTGCGCTTCTGTAGCATCACCTGTGAGGGTGTGCCACGAGAACATCTGGGTTTTTGTCGGTGGGTTTCCCTCTCACGAGGTGTCCTATGGTCAAAATTGCGTCCGTCCTGTTAGATTCAAAACCCCGAAGGAGACAAGTTGAGTGGTTCTCTTACAAAATCGTTTATGAACTACTTTTGACGCGCGACACGGGCTTGGGCAACTCGCAAGAGATTTTGCGTCTCAACAGCATCCGGATTGAGTTGTAAAGTTCTTTCAAAAGCCTTTATCGCTTCTGGATATGCATCTGTTTTTGTATAAGAGATGCCGAGTTCATGGTACGCTGTAGCGTTTGTTGGATAAATCCGAGTAACCCTGGTGAAGGCTTCCACGGCGTGGGCGAACTGTTCTGTTTCTCGGTAGATATAACCGAGCTGCATGAGTGCCTCTACGAAATCAGGTTGTCGGGTTATTGCTCTTTCCAGTGCAGCGATAGCTTCAGGGAACCTGCCTTTATGCCTATAAGCAACACCGATTCCATAGTGAGCATGGACAAGGGTAGCATCGCGAGTCAGTGCCTTCTGGTACTCGGCAATCGCTTCATCAAGTTGTCCTGCGAATCCATAGGCTCTGCCTAAATCAACATAAGCATCTGCCATGTCGGGGCGTAACTGAATGACGCGCTGATACGCAACAATTGCCTCCGCAAGTTTTCCTTGCATCACATACACCGTGCCTAAGTTATGGTGTGCTTCAATTAACGTCGGTCTTATCTCAATCGCTCGTTGATAAGCCGCCGCTGCCTCTTGCAGTCTCCCAGCCTGTTGGTAAGTCGTTCCGCTGTTATTGTAGTCCTGCGCAGAAGGAGGGGCCGATGACTTTGTGGATGTCGTGGATGCAGACTTGTTTTCAGTTGAAACCCTTTCGTCGTTTTGACACCCAATAATTAACCCTAAGATTACGAGAAAGAGGTATCTATACGCTCGTAGTTTCATTTTTTTCATTCACTTTCGACTACTTCTATCAGTTGATTCGCCTCGAGTTCTCTGTACTGGTCCACTTCACCAGAGGGCCATAAGATTTCAAGTCGCCTGAATGTTTCGCTTTTTCCCAATCCGAAGGTCAATGTCATTTCGCTTTGGGAACAGTAGCTGCCGCCGGTGCGGACGATTTGTTGTTGCACGCTATCTCCCAAAGTTAACCGAACACTCGCCCCGATTCCATCTCGATTGCTGCGGACACCAATGGTTTTCACCCGAATGTAATTAGACGACGGTTCGGTATCATTCCGCAGAAGCCATGCTCTGCCGAATTCGTCTTTAACACCATTATTGCTTACAAGCAGGTCTAAATCACCATCATTATCGTAATCACCGTAGGCACACCCACGCCCCACACCTACACGATCAAGCCCAACAGCCCTGGCGATGTCTCGAAACGTCCCATCTCTCTGATTCCGGAAGAGCGAGAAAGGTTGAGCGTAAGGGATATTCTGTTGATAACGAAGCACCCCCGGTTCAATATGTCCACTAACGCAAAACAGGTCGAGTGCTCCATCTAAATCGCAATCGAAAAACAGCAATCCAAACGTCAAAACGCGGTAACTTACCTGACCAATCCTTGTTTTATCCGTTCTGTCGGTGAAGTAGACCCCGCCCGGTTCTGCATAGAAAAAGCCGGTTTTTTCGTTGCTAAAATTACCTATCGCGATTGCTATGCCGCCATCGTTATAGACATCCGCGGCATCAATCCCCATACTACCGCGCGCCTTCCCAGTCTCACTAAAAGCAATCCCCATCAGCACGGCTTCGTCGGTAAATGTGCCATCACCGTTATTGCGATATAAAAAATTAGGCTCAGTATCGTTTGCCACTGCAAGGTCGATCCATCCGTCCTGATTATAATCCAAAAGGGTTACACCGAGCGACTTCCCCATTGGATTATACAATCCCGCTTGTGAGGTCATATCCGTGAACCTACCATCACCTTGGTTGCGATAGAAACGACAGGATTGTCCCGGATAGACAGTTGGAGTGCAATAGGTCCGGTATTGTTTCCCAGTAGCCGAATTTACCGTACACGGAATATCTGTTTCGGGTGTCCATTCAACATAGTTGCAAACAAACAGATCCAACCAACCGTCCTTGTCGGCATCGAAGAAGGCTGCGCTTGTTGACCAACCCGAATCGCCGACCCCTACAAGTTCGGTGACATCTGTGAAAGTGTTGTCGCCATTATTCCGAAAGAGTCGGTTCTTACCTACATTGGTAAAGTAGATATCGATATCGGCATCGTTATCGTAATCGGCAGCGGTGATACCCATACCGTGCATCGGCACGTCGAGTCCCGCTGCCTCAGTAACCTCAACAAACTGTCCGTTCCCAACGTTTCGGTAAAGTTTCGGGGTATCCGCTGGACCTGTAGGTATAAAACTCGTTCCATTCGCGAGCAGAATGTCTAAGCGACCGTCCGCATCGTAATCCAAAAAAGCGCAGCCCGACCCCATCGTTTCAGGCATATAACGTTTACCGGTTGCACCCGTGAAGTGTCGAAATTCGATGCCGGAGGCATCAGTGACATCCGTCAACTTAACATCCGCTCCGGCAGGAATACATAGAAAAATAAGGACACACCAAAGAACAAAAGTCCGCATGACATGTTTTGAGAAACATCGCTCTGACAGGTGAACGTCAAACTTTGTAAAATTCAACGGTTGTCCCTGCCATATCCTCGACCTTCTCTATTAATGTGTTTCGTTCATCGTCGTTCATGCCCGTAAAGGCCCTAGCAATGTCTATCTTCTCTTGCATCTGTTTTGCATCGTCTGGACCGGTAACGAGTGTACTTACTGGCAAGGACCAAACGAACCGAATCGCTTCGGAGACACTGACACGATTTGGGACAACTTTCGGATGTGGGCCGTGTTTGCCGTGCCTCGAGCCACCGAAGAAACCACCATTCGCTAATGCTTTCATTCCAATCACGCCGATGTTTCGCTCAACGAGCGTCGGCACGACTCTCTCGATGAAACTCTCGTAACTGATGTCAACGAGATTCATGGACAATTGACACGTGTCAAAAATATCAGTCCGTTCAAGGACGCGTTCATGCGCAGCTGGACTTGAATGTCCCGTGAACCCGATATAGCGAGTTTTACCGGTCGCCTTCGCTTCCAGCATAACATCAAGAATGCCGTTATCAATCCGTCCATCAACATCTCCAGGATTCTGTACAGAGTGCATCTGCCAGAGATCGAGTTGTTCGGTATTCAAACGTGTAAGCGAACCTTCAAGATGTTTCCATGCACCCGCCGCGTCTCGTGCTGTTGTCTTGGTCATAAGAAACACATCATCACGATATTTTGGAACAAGCAGTTTTCCGAGACGGCTCTCACTCCCACCCGATTGATAGGATTCAGCACTATCAAAGAAGCGGACACCGCCCTCAAGTGCGGTCTCAATCGTTTTCTGAGCTTCCGCTTCGCTCATCTCCCCGATATGCCATCCACCTACACCGAGCATCGTCACAGCCTCTCCGGTGCGTCCAAACTTCCGTGTCGGCAGCAGGGTGCCCAAGCGATCACTCGTGCTCTCTTCTTCACCGCCCTCTGCACACGCAGAGGACAAGAGAAGCCCTGTTGTCAAACTTGCCATCGATTTTAGAAATCCACGTCGATCAATCACGGTTCTTACCTCCATTAATTTCCTACAGACATTCTAAATCAGTTCTGAATTTTTGTCAACCATTTTTCAAGTGGCAGTCAGTGATCAGATTTTTTTCTTGATTTAAATAACGTTGTGCGTTTATAATTAAGAGTCCTGTCCGGTATCAATTTAATGAATGTGTCGTATAGATACAAAATTTGAGGCATAAAAACGTTTTGCAGAAGACAATCCCCGAGAAACTTGTTGTGCTCACCTTCGACGATGGGTGCAAATCGCAGGCAACTATCGCCGCCCCGATTCTCAAGGCATACGGTTTCGGTGCAACCTTCTATATCACTGAAGGACTCAACTTCCTGACGAATAAAGATGCCTATATGACCTGGGAGGAAGTCCGAGGGCTACACGATGATGGTTTCGAGATTGGCAATCACACTCGCCATCACCGAAATGTTACACAGCAACCCGCTGAGGAACTCAGTGCGGATTTGGCACATATTGATGCCTGTTGCGAGACCTATGGCATTTCAAAACCGACAACGTTTTGTTACCCGGGGTATAGCCATGGGGAGGCGGCAGTCCAAGTCCTTGCTGAACACGGCTTTCATTTTGCCAGACGCGGCGTTGCTCCAGAGTTCCCGTACAGTGGAGAAGGAGACCGTGGGCCTGCTTACGACCCAACCCTGCACCATCCCCTCCTGATTCCGACAACTGGTGCCGCCGGTCCCAATTGGAGTTTTGACGATTTTACATGGGCACTTGCCCAAGCAACAGATGGAAATATCACGATCCTGACGTTCCACGGTGTGCCGGATATTGAGCATCCGTGGGTTCACGTAGAGCCGGAGCAGTTTGAAGGATATATGGCGTATCTCTACGAAAACGATTACCACGTCATCGCGCTCCGAGACCTTACAGATTATGTGAATCCACACGCCCTCTGAGCGTTTGCCCAATTGTCCGTCCAGACAAACTTGCTGCGTGCTGTCGGAACAGTATTAGATTACGAATCAAATATATTGAAATAACATACATGGAGATAAAAGGGACAGCGGGCATCCGTTGTAAGAGTGCCTGCTCACTTGATAAAATATGCTTAGAGAATTTACAAATAGCCTAACCCGATGGGATACGTTACTTTTTAACCGTATCTTTGGTTGGGGCGATAGAAGAATTCTGAATTCCTCATTTCGTATCATTTCTTGGAGTGCTAACGGATGTCTATATCCATTTCTGGCCCTATACGTGCACTTGACATTTGGATCAGCTACCAGCAAACCACTCCTTCTATCAGCGATACTTGCATTTCCGCTTGAAAGACTCCTATATCACTTCCTCAAACAGGCGATGAAGCGCGATCGACCCTATGAGCGGATTGTGGACGTTCATTTTCGGGTCCGTCCACCGGATCGTTTTAGTTTTCCATCAGGACACACTGCCTCTGCATTTGTGATGATGACGTTGTTGTCGAGCACTCTCCCAATTTTACAAATTCCGACGCTTTGCTGGGGCACGATGGTCGGTGTGTCGCGCGTATATCTTGGTGTCCACTATCCGACAGATGTGCTTGCTGGTGCGCTCCTTGGGATATTCGCAGGGCAGATGGGTATGTGGTTTATCATGTAATCCCCATCTCTTATGAACCCTACCTATACGGCCAATTCCTTCTGAAATCTGCCAAACAACGCCCTACCTCTATGTCATTCCTGCTTGACTTTCTCCCGCGTATCTGTTATCTTTGTTATGAAACAAGCCAACCTCAAGAATTGAGGGGAGTCTTTATGGAATACGTCGTTATTTTTGAAAAAGGTGAAACTAATTATGGGGCGTATGTCCCAGATCTCCCGGGATGCGGTGTTGTCGGTGAGACGCTGGAAGAAGTGCGGAAATTGATCGCTGAAGTTATCGATTTTCATATAGAAGGACTACAAAAAGCGGGTGATGATGTTCCACAACCTTCGTTTACGCCACCTGTTCAGGACCCACCTGGAATGTTGTCTGAATTAATCGAGGCACAGGCTTAGTCCTATCCTACACCATTACGAAAGGAATACCCGTTTTCGCGGAAGTAGGTGTGACGTGGGTTGATAAGAGGCACTATGCCATTTTTCCGTAAAAGACGAATGTGATAATAGAATTAACGTATCGTAAAAATAGAAATTGAACCTTTGTAGCCTAACCTGTCAGGTTGTGCTGCTACTCTCACTTCTCTCTCCATAAAAAGGCACTCCAACTATCTAAACCTAAGTTGCTACGGACACGTTTTTAGGAAACCGACAGATGCTATTTTTCAGCGAAAATCCTTTATGCACAGGCTAACGGTCTCCTATGCTACATATTTGTGCACGTCGAGGCACAGGCTGACAGCCTATGCTACATCCAAAGTAGAGGTTAATGCACCATGAAAGTCCAAAAGCCGAAAGAGAAATACGATCAATTAATCGCTGAGGGGTATTGTGTTGTTGAGAATGTTTTGAAGGAAGAGATGCTTACCCGGCTTCGGAGCGTGACAGATGAACTGCTTGACGCACAAACGGAAGACGAACAGGCTGCCCATCGCTCATCTGGCAGCATGATTAGTGTCTACATGCACCCGCTGTTTGCAGAACTCGTTGTCTATCCGCGGGCCCTACAGGCTCTTGACGCTTTAGGGTTTTTAAGGCCGAAATGGTCATCAGGATACGTCATCAGCAAACCGCCCCAGAGTCCGCCCCTATTTTGGCATCAGGACTGGTGGGGTTGGAACGATCCGTGTAGCTACACGGCACTGCCTCAACAGTTGTTTCTCATGTACTACTTAGTTGACACACTCCCTTTCAACGGCTGCCTCCGCGTCCTTAAAGGCTCACATCTCAATCGACATGCCTTACATGACATCCTGCCAGATGCTCACGGCGAAGCACTCCAGCGCGTTGACGATGCGAACCATCCGGCCTATCAACATTTCCCGGGGGAAGTTGATATACCCGTGAAAGCAGGAGACGTGGTCATCGGCGACTCTCGGCTGTTACACGCTTCGCACGGCAACCAATCAAATGAACGCCGGACAGTGATTACACTCTGGTATCATCCATTTTTCGCGCTGTTACCTACGGAAATGCAAGCACATATCGGAAGACTTCGACAAAGTTTTGCTTGGTCGGACGCAGATTGGGCGCGCATTGCTGAACTCGCGCCGGTCTGTGAAAACGCCGTTGAACCGCTAAAATGGAATCGAAACCCGGGACCTGCGTTGAAATAATTGCGTTACGATATAGCAAGATTTAATTTGAAAAACATTGTCCCTCGTGATATACTAACGCAGCAATGGGTTTAGGTCTATAGCCAGGGGAGAATTCGCTGGCTTTTGCTTTCGGAATGATGAAGGAGAAAATAAAATGGGAACAACAGTTACAAGGTTAAAATTATTATGTATCAGTTTAATGGCTATGAGCCTGATATTTATAGGCACCGGCTCCGCTAAAGTTGACTTCGGAGATTGCGTCGGCATGTGGCTCTTTGATGAAGGTAATGGGAAACAGTCGAAGATTCCTCTGGAACCGGCAATGACGGTTCGATTGAAGGGGGAGCGAAATGGGTTGATGGCAAATTTGACAAGGGTTTGAGCCTCAACGGTTCAGATGCTTACGTGGAAATCGCTCATGATGACTCTCTAAATGTTGGAGGCGGGCACACGATTGCCCTTTGGTTCAAGTTAGATAAGCCTCCTGGTGGGGGGATGGGTGTTGTAACCAAAGATGATTGGGCTCCTGGATTTTGGTGGGATGCGGGTAGAATCCGACACCATACGCATGACCCAGGCGGCACGCTTCATTTCATAGATGCCCCTTGGAAACCAGATACAGACTGGCATCATGTTGCCGTTACCTGGGATGGTGACGGGTTTGGCGTATATATCGACGCTGATCAGATTGGAGAAGGCGTAACGACACCAAACTTAGGGAGGAATCCACTCACCGACAAACCTTTTTTAATAGGTATCTATTTAGCTACCGGACAACACGGTCAGTGGGGTCAGTTTTTCGCTGGAATAGTTGATGACGTTGCTGTCTTCAATGTGGCACTGGACGAAGATGAGATTGCAACCATCATGAATGACGGTTTAAGAACAGCCGCTGATATTGAACCTGCAGGTAAGATCACAACCACCTGGGCTGCGATTAAAGCCGATTAGCTGACTGCAAAACCGAAAGACAAGACTGAGTGTGGATCAGGAAGGGTCCCCTTCGGTCTTGTCGTAGGGTTCCACGAAACCGGAGGCGTTTTTATGTCGCAAAACCCCGTGAAAGCCTGCCTTGACAGGCGAGATTCACTGTTTCATGAGTACACGTTTGGTGAACAGGAACGAAAAACTCTGGATAGTGATGGACATTTCGTCTTCCCCGGCTTACTCACATCGATTGCCCAAGAAAATCTAACTCGCTCACTCTCCTATATTCACGAACTCTCGCGCACCTCGAAGGAAGGACACGAGCCGAACCGATTTTCCGCAGAATACGACATTTATCTTGAAAGTCTGATTGCCCATCCACAGATGCTTAAGCTCGCACGGCAGGTTTTGGGTGAAGATATCCGATACGATCACTGTGTCAGTCTCAATCGACCAGGCGGCAATCGTGGCATTGGGTGGCACAGCCACGGATACTCCGATGACGATCCACGTTTGGGTTTCGTCCGTATTTTCTTCTATGTCAACGGATTCGAGCCGGATGATGGTGGTTTGAAGGCTGTTCCCGGAAGTCATCTGTATCGGGATACGAGGATCCACGCACAGACAGATGAGGATCTGCAAGAAAGTTGGTTGGCAGGAAGAACCCATCCTGAGACCGGCGATCCGTTAGAAATTCAAACGTTGTCAGCACCGCCGGGGACGGTCGCGCTGATGTGGACACATGCTGCCCATGGCGTTAACCCGAGAAAGCCGGATAGCGATACGCGGTGGTGTGTCGTCTATGCTTACCGGAACCCAGGAAGACCTTCTGGAGCTCGCTGGATCACTCCCGAATTTGAGCGAAAATCCATCCCCGGTGCAGAAGGTTTAATGGCTCTTTATTAGCAGGACTTACGGATGCTGCTCTTTTGTCGTATCACCTGTGAGGGGGTGCCACGAGCATCTGTGTTTCTTAGGGTTCTCTGTCTCACAAAGCACCTTATGGTCAAAATTGCGTGAGTCCTAATTAAATTACCCCAAGTTGCTACCTTGTAGCATAACCTGTTAGGTTGTGCATCTTCGAGCCGAAAATGATAGGGAATATACCCAAATTTTTCGCAAAAATGAAGGATGTTCTCTGAAAAAGGGTGCTCGTGGATATGAAATCATATAAATACTAAAGTTTGGACAATATTATGATTTTCAAGCTGCCTTGTCGAAAGGCAGCGTGGTATCTTGTTGAAAAAGGGGTGTAATATTCTGCGAGTTTGTA
>RKRR01000095.1 GCA_007571305.1 Candidatus Poribacteria bacterium
CCAAACGATTTATCAACTCAAAGAGAGTTTCCTCGAGGATTACATCCGGCAACAACTTCAAAAACCTGCTATTTCTCTCAATATTGCGTAAGTCCTAATCTTATCAAAAATCAAGTGACATGTCGACGGAATGGTGGTAAAATAATTGATGTGATGTCCTTCTTACCTAAAACATTTTGGAGTTCATGGAGATCCTGGATGCCTTTATAAGGTAAAACGGATGATGCTAACAAAGGAAAAAATCACAAATATCCTATCAGAGAAATCTGAATATCTTGCCGAGGCGTACGGCGTTAAGAAGATCGGCTTGTTCGGTTCTTACGCCAAAGGGACATACACGGAAGCAAGCGATATTGATATCATCTTCGAATTTGAAACACCATTAGGCTTTAAGTTCATGGATTTGCTGATTATCTTGAGGAACTCTTTGGAAAATGAGTAGATGTCCTCACCCTCGGTGGACTTCAAGGGATTCGGAATCCACATGTCGCTCAACCCATCAAGAAAAGCATTGTTTATGTCTCATAGAACAGATACAGAACTTCTATACGATATTCAAGAAGCTTTGCGTAGAATAAAAGCCTATACGCATAAGATGACATACAACGCATTTCTTGCAGATACACGCACTCAGGATGCTGTTATTCGCAATTTAGAAATCAGCGATCTCTAACCCCAGGCCTCATGTAAGAACTGCAGCCAATTGCCGTGCATGATTGCGGCGATGTCATCGTTACTATAACCTCGCTCTTCCAACAAGCCTGGTATCGTTTGTAAATCAGCGATAGTGTCCAAATCACTGGGAGACTGCTCACGACCATAACCCCCATCTAAATCCGTGCCGATAGCAGCATGACGACTGTTGCCCGCCAATTGACAGATATAGTCAATATGGTCAACGACGGTGTTCAAAGTAACACTTTCGTGGGGACTCACGCCAGTAACCCAGCCCGGTCGGAGCATCCATGCGTCAAAAGCCGCACCGATAATCCCATCCCGCTCGAAAATCGCACGTAATTGCTCATCACTGAACTGACGTTGATGGGGAACCAGTGCCCGGCAGTTGTTATGACTGGCGAGGACTAAGCCGTTGTAGCGTTCGAGTGCCTGCCAGAACGCCTGATCCGAGCAGTGGGTGAGATCGAGAATAACGCCTAAACGTTCCATCTCAGCTAACAAGGGTGGACCGAGTTCGGTTAATCCGAGTTCTGTGCCTGTTCCACCGGCGTAGCGTCCAGGTCCGTAGTGTGTCAGTCCGAGCAGACGCAACCCACCATCAACCCAAGCCTCTAATTGTGTTGGAGTCAGAATCGGGTCGGCCCCTTCCATACTAATTACGAACCCCAACGGTGGTGCATTATCATAGTCGTTTGCGCCACCTATCGCTGTGCTCTCCCAAGCCTGCCAAGCGTTGATATGTCTGTCTAATTGTTCTCGATTGGTGATGATGCGGACGTATCCCATGCTTTCTAAGGCGCGGTAGTAAGCTAGTTGTCCCTGTGCGATGCCGTAGGATTGGGCAGGCGACGCAAAATCGGAATGCGGGGAGGATCTGCCGGTTGATCGCGCAAACAGCGTGACGAAACTCAGGGCAATACGACCTTGACGCATCTCTGGAAGAGCTACGGTCCCTTGGCCTTTATCGGGCATTCCCACTTCTTGGGTCCGAATCGTATAGGCGGAACTCAGCAAGTCCCGGTTGCCCTGTAAGGCATTCATAGATATATCAAGATGTGCATCAATAATAAGCATTTTTTTAATTTTACCTTGCGGAGAGATAATGTAAATTCGAGCCTCTGAAGTATTTTCCTTAAATCGGAAGTCAGGAATTGGAGTTCCCTCCTATCCAAAACTTGCACGCAAGCGGAGCGCAGTCCAAGGGTATCCTAAATTAAAAATCTGGATACGCCGCGAAATGTGCCTGAGGTGTGCCATTTCGGTAATCGCCATCACAAGCGTTGAGCATCCATTCACTGAGTCGGGCAACGAGATCAGGATGATCTGCTGAAACGTCGTGCTCCTCGCGATAGTCATGAGGAAGATGATACAATTGGAAATTGTCCACGCTATTGACATACCGTAATTTCCAACCATCTGTCGTTACCAACGCTGGACCCAGTCGAGAGGCATATATAACCCACTCGCGATGTTGCTGGATATCGGACTGCTCAAGTAAAGTCGGTAAGAACGACACGCCATCTGCGGCATGCGGCAATTCCACATCAATGAGATCAGCAAGGGTTGGCATCAAATCGTAATTCGCGAGCATGTAGTTCGACACACGGTTGGGTGCAATCATCCCGGGCCAACGGACAATGTAAGGGATCCGCGTGCCACCTTCCCAACTTGAAAATTTCAAACCTCCCATACCGTCGTTCCCGTTGAACACATCGCCTCCGGTCTCCGAATAAAATTTCGTTGTGATTTCATCAAAGAGTTCACCCTCCAAATTCTTCGTCCGACCCGAGGTCCGTCTCTCCTGCTTGGCATACACCTCGTGTCCATTATCAGAGCAGAAAACAATCATCGTGCGATCATCAATACCAAGCCGTTCGAGCTCGTCCAAAATGATGCCAACAGTTTCATCCAGTTTTAGGATCATGGAGGCGTATTCTTTTTCAAACGGAGTCAATTCGGTAGACCATTTCACCGCTGGATGGATGTCAGGGATGGCAATCGGTCCATGCGGTAACTGAGAGGGGTGATAAAGAAAAAAAGGTTCGTCTTGATGGCTGCGAAGGAATTCGATGATTTTTTCGTTGAAAATGTCCTGAGAATATACAACTTTTCCCTGACGATTCGCACGACGCGCTGCATTCTCCTCGGAGTCCCAATCCAGATGCACTCCACAGTCGGCATGTGTATTGCCCCGAATGTTCGTCACTTGTCCATCCTCAAAGAGGAAAGGCGGGTAAAAGCCGTGGCAACGCGCATGGTCATAGTAACCGTAATGATACTGCCACCCGTGGCGACGAATGCGTGCTCCTGTCGTAGCAAAGCCCCATTCAAGTTTCCCGATCTGTCCTGTGGCGTAACCTGCCTCCTCAGCGATCTGTGCCAAAAAAACATCGTTGAGATTCGCTTGGAGTCCAGTTGTATGAACCAACTCTGTAACTTGACCCAGCGTTAATTCACCAGCACTCAGTCTGTCATACAAGCCGCCTTGGGTATAGGTCCATATCCCATCGTGGCAATCGTGGAGACCTGTCAGCATACTGGCACGGGATGGAGCACAAAACGCACAACCGTAGGCGTGGTTGAATCGCATCCCCTCGTGTGCCAGACGGTCGATATTCGGTGTCTCGAAATGCTGCTGTCCATAGCAACTCAGCATCCCACGACCGAGATCGTCTGCGAAGATGAGAATCATATTTGGATTATCGGTCATGTATATAAACTGTTCCTTTGCGGTTCTGGTCCCCTATCTGCTCCTAAAACAAATCGGGTAGATTCGCGTGTAAGTCAGCATGTTCAATGGTTATTGCGACCAGATTTCCCGTAGCATCCAAATCTATGTAGATGTTTTCATTGATCTCTTTTGTTTCAGCAACGGCGCGTGTCGAAAATTCAATCAAGGCTGTAGCAGTGTCATGAAAATATTTTACCTTCATTATGAAGTGCCTCTAAAATTTCTATCGAAGAAAACATTATGAACTGTTTCTCCATCCACCAGCAGAATAACTCTAAGAAACTTATCCTCTTCTGGAATCCATTCCATTTTCCTATTCTTCCATCTGTTTGTATTTCTGTATAGATAGGATCCCTGATAGTCTCTTCAATCCACTCAGTCTTGATTCCAGCACGGTCAGATCTTTGCCGCGCATGGAGAAAGTATTGCATTGATTTCAAATCTTGCAGAACCCCAATCAAATTCAAGTGAACAAATCAAGTTTTCTGAAGATGTTACCCACGTTGGAATGCGCGCTGCCGATAGAGGTGTTCAAATAGGTTACCCTCATGTGGGCTATCCCAAGAGATCTGATTCGTCGGGATTTCTCCCAAATTCAGTCGATCGATGAGTGGTGTTGCGATGAGATCCCGCGTGAGTGCTGTATCTTCTGTGATCGCTGTGGCAACCAGTGTCGCACCGATAGCCTCGACTAACTGCGTCGGCGGTACTTCCACAACACTCACAAATGGGAACGGAAATTCTATGTTTGCTAATGGGTGTTCCGCATCGTCACACCAGATAACAGTCGGTCTAAGGAAGGTACAACCATCCAATTCAACAACTCGGGCCCCTGTTGTCAACTCCGTTGCACCGGGCTCTTTGAGGTGGCGATCAATCAACGACGAGATACCATGGGCAGATTTTGGGTTCGCCCACGCGGCGATTCCCGCTTCGGGGTGATCTAATGGTTTCGGTTCAATGTGCGCCAAGCGTTCAGACAAGGCTTCCGCAATTTCTCGTCCATGCGCTGTTACCCACACACCAGAGGCGTTAATACAAGATCTACCACCGTTTTTAGCAACCGATTCTACGATGAGATCGAGGTACTGCTCCCAATTACGCCGCGCCGCTTCGTGGATGATTATCTTGCTGCGTCCAGGTCCGTGGATTTCAACACGAGGTGTGTTCACCCACGGTGCGACGGTTGAACCACCACCAAAAAGCATGGAGCGTCCGCATCGGACCAGGATTTCGTTGGTACCAGCGTAATCAGTTGGATAGAAACTGAATGCCTCTGCCGGAGCACCCGCCGCGATAAATGCCTGTGCTATCCGATATGGAGTCCACGGTTCCTCGCGTCCGGGTTTCAAGACGAGCGGGACTTTCAAAGGAATGGCAGGTACCCACAAAGAATGCACACCCGGCGAATTGCTCGGTAACACGGCGCCCAACGCATTCGTTTCGCAGACGTAACTCAGGGTCCGTCCGTTTTGGACACCCCATCCGGTGTCAAGGACTTCCAAATCAAGTCCGCGGGTGAGTCCGTCTAAAACGGTGTCTATGTTTTCTAAAACGCCTTGAATCTTAAGCAGATTCTGTTGGCAGAGTGCTTCAGGCATACCGGTCGTCCCGGAGACCTGTTGGATATAGTCTGCCGGTGATTGGACGGTTCCGTCAAGTGGCAGTGCCTCCGTTGCGAAGAGGCGAGCTGCTTTCTGGCAGAGAGAAATTAATTCGGCGACGGGGCGTTGTCCAAGGACCTCTTTCTGCAAAACGATGTCAACGAGGTCCTTCGCTATCAGCCCACGATTGGCTTGGCTCACCTCGACTAAAGGTTCTCCTGTTTTGATATGCGATACGCGGACAGTGTTCAGACTTCTGTAAGAACGTCCAGCACGGAGAATTGGAATGTGTATCATTTTTAATTATCCACAAGGCTTAAATGAAGGGACTGGTTTAATAACAATACCGGATACCCACCACAGTTGCGCCGTGTTGCAGGCTGCCATCATTTTACCATCATTTTAACGGTTATAGGTTGTCAGTAGTCGGCTAAAGAGGGTAATTCGTGATAAGCAGCGTGCTTTTTCCCATCATAAGGATCTTCACTGAAAACCGATAACTATAGTAGATTCCGTAATTACTTATACACCTATAGCGTCGTGTGAACTCTGCAGTTATGTGTTCTGATAGCACAGAAAACCAACATTCTATGCTACAAGTGCAAACTTATTTTCGGATTTTACTATATTTTCGTAGTTGAAAAATTAAAAAGAATAGGACTTACGCAGGCGGCTCTTTTGTAGCATAGCCTGTTAGGTTGCGTCAGGGAACCGTGTGTTTTTTGTCGATTCGCCCGCTCAGAGACCATGTTATTGTCAAAATTGCGTCCGTCCTAAAGAGAAAAGAAAATGCCTCTATACTGATCGTGCGGCACAGAGACATTTTCGTATCAAGGATTGACAGACAACTGGATACTGTCAAAAGACAACCCGTAATAAACTATCGAGTCTGCTTGATTGAACCCCAGGTTGTCGCTAACTTGTTCTTGGCTTCAACAGCAAATTCTCCTTCTTCTGCCAGCCAGTTGTTGATGAATTCAGCAACCCCAATACCGCGGATATCCGTCTTTTCGGGCCATTCAGGTTTCACAGACTGCCACATAGCAGCAATCATACCTACCCCGTCTTTTCCGGGAGTTTTACCAATAGCTACCGCGGGATCGGCATTATTTTTCGCACTAAGTCGTTTTGGGATTGGTTATATGAAATTCAACACAATATCCTAAACAACCGCATCAGCATTATCTACTTCACTTTGTGGAGCAGGGCCTTGAGGTAATTTGATGGAACAGCAAAATTGAGGTTTTGTGCTTGGTTAACTTTTAGTTTTGGATCAATAGCAAAGTAAGTAAGGGTAGCAATGCCTATAACTTCCCCTTTACTGTTTAGTACGGCCCCTCCACTGCTTCCTGGAGAAATTGAAGCTGTTATTTGGATCCATTTATTGTTACCTTCGCCTCGGATTCCACTGACAATACCGTCAGAAACTGTCCCTTCAAACCCGCGGGGGTTACCTACAGCATAAACATCTTCGCCAATTTGAACCTCATCACTGTTAGCGAGTGGAAGGGATACTCGGGCAATACTGTTAATTTTTAGGACGGCGAGGTCGTGTGCTTCATCTGTCAAGACAATACTTTCAATAGCATACCAATCTTCTGTGCCAACTAACTTCGCGTATATTTCTGTAGCCCCTTTGATAACGTGGTAGTTGGTTGCAATTTGTCCATGATCGACAAAAAAACCACTACCAGATCCCTGTATTTTGCCATTGGCATCTTGTATTGTAAGAAGAACTGTAGATGCCAAGGCTGTTTTGGCAATCTGCTGTGTGGTTTGTTGGCTTAGGTTATCCTCTTGTGGAATGGGGGTTCGTCGGTTTGTTCTATTCTGTAGATGAGTATTATCCTGAACCCTTGTGTTTTGGTGGCTTTCGTTCATGTCCCAACAAATAATAGTGCCGTTTCCGCTACCGCTGAGGAGCATAGTGCCATCATCAGAAAAAATGAGAGCAGTTACACCGGGGTGAGGCATGCGGAATTTTCGTTCCTTTTTGCGTTTCTTGATAAGATCAAAAAACTGAATTGTACCAGTGGCATCTCCAATGGCAAGACACTTGTTAGCAGATGAATATGATAGGGCAGTAATAGCACCCAGAGAAATATTGTGAACGGGTCGTACCTCTTCGCCAGTAAGTGCATTCCATTGCCTGAGAGTTCCGTTTTCTTCGCCGCTAAAAAGATGGGTCCCGTCGACAGCGAATGTCAACGCGGTAATAGTACTCTGAGCCCCTCTTAGTATTTTTAGTTCACGACCGCTATTGGTATCCAGTAGATAAATTCTGCCATCCGCTCCTCCGCTGGCAACAGTTGTGTCTGCTGGCGAAAATGCTAGTGCTGTGATCCCTTGTATATTTCCTGCTAGCGGTTTCATAAGGTTATCGTTACTAAAATCCGCGTTATTCTCAAGGACCTTGAAGACATCTGATAGAAAAATTGTGCCATTTGCGTTTCCACCACTGGCAACAGTTTTGCCATTCTTAGAGAAAGCAACTGCTTGGGTTAGTCCTGTATGTTCCGTGAGTATGGACAGTTCACTGCTCGTCCCTGCATCCCATAGTCGGAGTTTCCCATCTAATCCGGTGCCGCATGCTTGAATACGATTATCTTTCGTATATACCAAAGCTTTAATGCCACCAGTATGTCCGGATATTATATTGATTCGCTGTTTACCAATTCTATCCCACAATAGTATTGTGCCATCTGGACTACCACTGACAAGAGTATCTCCATCTGGTGAGAAATCAACATCCGACACTAAATCTTCGTGTCCTATCAGGTTAAAATCATGTTCAACTGTGTTTGTATTCCACAGTTGAATTAGTTTGTTTGCGCTGCCGGTAGCAAAACTGTTTCCATCTGGAGAGAATTTCACGGCATATATTGGAGCGTTGTGTTGTATTGGTGGATAGAGTGGTCCGCCTTCACCGACAAGACTCCATAAAATTATAGTTCCATCTACGCTGGCACTTATAAGTTCTGTCCTATTGCGCGAAAAATGCACTGCTTGAACAGAGTCAGTGTGTTCTGTAAACTCATGGATTCTTGTACCTGTGTCAGCATTCCAGACTTGGACGGTACCATCACCACTTCCACCAGCCAACAACCTGCTGTCAAGAGAAAAAGCTATGGTACGAACGGAGGCCTTGTACGGTAAAATTTCAAGGAGTTTTTTGCTATCGGTAGCGGCGTGGGCATCCCATATCCTAATCGTTTTGTCTGCACTACCACTGGCAATCTTTTTTCCATCTGGTGAATATTCAACAGCATGGATTTCTGCCGTGTGTCCTCTGAAAGTGGAAGGTGGTATTAGATCACCACTACTAACTTTCCAAAGCCTAACTGTCCAATCTGAATGTGCTGCTGCAATGATGAGTCCACCAGGGGAGTACGAGACTGCCTTGGCGCCTCCCATAATTCCAGACAATAGAGTCTGTTTTTTTCCTGTACGGGCATCATATATCCAAATGCCGATAGTAGTTGCGACGGCTAACTGATCGCTATGGGGAGAAAACTCTATATCCTGAATCCAACCTTTGCCGAGGCGGTCTATTGCACCTGCAGGTAAGGACGATTCCATAGAATTTTGTGCAAGAATATTTGGTAGAAATAGGCTTGTGGCTAATAGAAATCCGGAAACCAATAGATGGAATTTTCTCATATAGTTCTGTTCCTTATGAGATAGTCGCATTGTAAAATAGGAGTTCACATTCCGA
>RKRR01000103.1 GCA_007571305.1 Candidatus Poribacteria bacterium
GTTATATCGCGAAAACTTCCGTGTCTATACGATTTCGTTGGTTAAAATTATATATTATTTTACGCCAATTTGCAAGTAAAATTTTTAACTTTTTAACTTATTAAATGCTTTACTAAATCCTATTCTATGGTTAGGACAATACTGTTGGATGTGAGTGATACCGAACCGAGCAGCGATCTGACGGGCAGATAGACATCTTTGGACTTCTTTTCAAGACGTTCAATCTGTTGTTGGAGATCGTTCACTGCCGAACGGATGTCCGCAGCGGAAACGTGTGCATCTGTAACTTTTTTAATTCTCTTAATCTCCTCTTCTAATTCTATAACCTCTGGCTGCCGCCTTTTTAAGTGGTCTCGGTAAACCGGTAACTCCATGGTAAGTGCGATTGTGTAGTTACCTTTCTGAAGTTGGTAATGTTTCCGCAAATTCTCTAAGGAGACAACTGGCGTCTCGGTAGATTTCAATTCAAATCCTCGGATACACTGGATGGTCTTCTGACCTATTTCGATAAAAATTTCCTCTGTCCCGGGCAACGTAATTGACCGTTTAGGTTCGACAATGTTGCCGTCGGTATCCGTGACTTTCAAGTGTGTAAACGCGCCGGATGTCGCAACATTGACAAAAGGAACGAGAAGATCGGACTCACCGCCCTGAATGCTGAGTTTGAGCAGGATAGGCTCTTCGGATGCATAAGTTAGGCTCGGGGTGGTAAGGGAAAGGACAACACCTGAAGCGGCAGTCATTACCTTGGCCGATGAGGATTGTCTTTGCAAACTTGTGAGGCACCCTGCCGTGCTCAGAATCAGAAGTAGACAAGGAAACGCGAGATATTTAAATGTTTTCATAGGAAATTCTATTCTATCGTTACTGTGATCTCATTGGATACAAGCGAGGCCTTGCCACGACGTGATTTGACAGGTAAGTAGATGTCCTTTACCTTATCCTTGTGTCTCTCTTTAATAAGTTTGATCTGCTCTTGATAGTAGTTGACCGCGTCCGCCTTTGCGGCGGCTTGGAGATTTGGGTCGTTTTGAAGTCGTGTAAGATCGCTTTGCAACTCAAGCACTTCTGGGTGATCCTCGATAATAGATTCTCGATAAACTTCCAGATCGATTGCGAGTGTTATGGTGTAAGTACCGGGTTGTAACTGGTAGTATCGCTGAATATCTTTCAATCTGAGTTCCTGATTCGCATCCGCTTTGAAATCAAACCCTTGAATACATCGAACCGATTTTCCATCTTTCCTTACATATTTCTGTGGATGCTCTTGTGTAATTGCACGCTTTGGTTCGACAATTTGCCGGTTCGCGTCCTTTACTGTTATCTGCGTAAAAGCACCCTTTGTTGCAACACTGAAAAAAGGCACGAGAAGGTCAAATTTGCCGTTCTGAATATTGAGTTCAAGAGGGATCTCTTCCTTCACAACGTAATTTGTTTTAGGGGTAGAGAGCTGAAGTTCTGTGAGTGGAGGTGCCGGTTCTTCCGTCTCTGTAGTAGAAGCAGCCGTTTCGGTTGCGGTTTGCATCGTCTGCAGATTTCTGAGGCACCCAGCAAAGGTAAAGACAAGTAGAAAGAGACAAACAGGAATAGATTTTGCGATATGTCTGTTAAGATTGCGAAGTACCATTTTTGACTCCTAATGTGTTAAGACGTAATGCCTAATCCGGTTCGGGAAGGCACTTCAATAAATCCATCAACGATTTCTTCCGGTGGATCAATGAGAGAAGCTCGCCAATCGACTTCTCCCCACGCGTATTCAAGGATTGCGAAATTCGGAACGCTCGCCATGCATTGCACACTCGCAGCAGTCGCGACGGGACCGCTCGGATTGTGAGGTGTTATCATAACATTCCGCGCAGCAGCGAGCGTCGCAATTTTTTTCAAACCCGAAATTCCACCAACATGCTTCACGTCCGGTAAAATATAATCAACGTGAGCGTGGGTGAGCAACCTATCAAAATCCGTGAGGGTTCGTAAACGTTCACCTGTTGCAATCGGGATACCGATAGAGCGGCTGATATGGGCGAAGGCATCAAGGTTATCCAACGATACGGCATCCTCAATCCAGAAGAGGTGCAAGTCCTCGAGTTCTTTCGCGACTTGGATGAGAATACCAGGGTTAAAACGACTGTGACAATCCACCATGAGATCAATATCCCCACCAATCGCGGCGCGGATTGTGCGAGTGCGATCAATCCCGACACAGATAGCAGGGGTTAGCGTTCCGCGCGAAACATTCGCGACAGAAACATCGTCAAAAGGAGCGCATTTTATGGCAGTGAACCCCTCAGCGACGGCGCGCTCCGCGTTGGTGGCAAAACCGAACGGACTGCGGTCGAGTGTCGCACGGTTGATATTGGCGTAAAGACGGATTTTTTCTCGACACTTGCCTCCCAACAAATGATAAGTCGGTACACTCAAAGCCTTACCTATCAGATCGCACATCGCCTGCTCGATCCCGCTGAGAGCCGTATGGTAAGTGTGGCTTTCGGAGCCGTGATAGAAACGTTGGTGAAATGCCTCCAGTTGAAACGGATTCCATCCCACGAGCGTAGATTTAAGTGTGTTAATGATATGTTGAACGCTCGCGTCATCCTTACCATGGGAAGCCTCGCCAATACCGACTGTACCATCGTCAGCATGGACTTTGACGAAGAGCCAATTGCCACGGTGATTTACCTGAACGACCTCAGTCTCTATCTGTGCGATTTTTAGTGTAGGCATTTGAGTTTAAGGAAATAGGACGGCGAGGCATAGGTACCTCGCCTCACAGAACTTTAAACGGAATTTGCAAGCCAAAACTTGCCACACAGAACTACGATGCTGCTGCCCATTTCGCGCCTTGGGTGAGGAACTTTTGCATTCCGGCCCGCTCAAATGTTCCCGGTCCGTGTCCTAAAGTGGTGTAAAAGACACGTCCAGAGCCGTAAGATCTCACCCAGGCCATAGGATGCGCCTTGCCGAACCACTCAGCCGATGCCAACACGTGAATGTGTGGATCATGGGCGGAAATATAGATTTCATCTTCCACATCAAAATCTTCAACCCCTTGGGTCGTCGGATGTTCGTTATCCTCAATATGGACAGTAAAGGTCGAGCCGGGTGGATGCCAATTGGAAGCACCACCGATGAGATCCATTGCTTGGCCGCTGATCCACCACGCGGTCCCGTGAATACCGACCAACCCTTTGCCGCTACTGATAAATTGGAACAAGCCATCTTCTTCAGCAGATGCTAAATCGGAGACACGAGCTACGGAGCCGTCCGCTTGACGCTCTGTACGCGTGAAACCGGTGCCGAAGACGCACGCATCGTAAGTATTCAACTCCGCTGATGCTAAAATTCCTTTATCGTCGGTTAACGTCGCTGAGATATCAGCATCTTCGGAGAGAAAATCGTGAATGATGCTGGCACTTGCATTGAAACCGTGATTTTCACCTGATAGCACGAGAATTTTCGACATGAGAGCCTCCAGTGTAAAGCAAAGACAAAATTGTACCCGAATGGCACAATCTTCGGAAACGGCACTGAATCCGCCGCTTACGAGAGTAAATTGAACCCAAGAACTCTAGGTTGTGGAATAGTTTAATTGAAAATTAAAATTGTGTCAAACCAATTATGAAAAAAAAGAATAGATTGTTTGACAATAGTGTTGCATCGTGATACAATAGAATTAAGATTTTAGATAGAGAGTTAGGATCTCATGACAAAAAACAGTGTAACACTAACGTTTGGACAAATCGCTGCGGGGAGTATCATTGGACTGGTAGGCGGATGGATGTGCCTGCTAATATTTGAAAATCTTATTTGGCAATTACTAATTGGAAGTCGAGTCAACCACGGTTTCTGGGTAGGTTTATTCCTCCTCATCTCGCTAAGCGTCACGTACGGGATTGTGATTGTCGGAGCAAGCACAGGGATCCGTTTTGTGAGCCGTAAATTGGGTGCTGATATTCCTCTAAAACCGCTTTGTTCAGGTGCATTTTTGGGACCACCTGCTGTTGTCGGTTTGCTTGCCTTACTCAACGTTCCGTGGGAAATATTTGGCAGACCGAATCTGATTTTGGCGTTGCTCCTTCCAGTTCTTAAAACATTCGCGTATATTGTCTCCTTACCAATGCGAGGATGGGTACACCTCGGTTTTCCGGTCGAAATCTGGTATATTCTTGCCGTTCCCGTTGGCGCAATATTAGGGTATAGGTTAGCATCCGTGGAAGACACGGAAGTGAGTGCAGAGCAGGCTTAATTCAGAAAGGGTTTCAATGAACATTTGCGAAAATTTAAGACGGCACGCTGGAGGTTTCATCCGTCACAATGCAATACGATGATAAACCAAAGGACGAATGCGGTGTGTTCGGTGTTTTCGGCCATCCAAAAGCGGTAGAATTGACGTATTTAGGGTTACGCGCCCTTCAGCATCGGGGGCAAGAAAGCAGCGGTATTGTCGCATCAGATGGCGAGAAGTTCACATACCACCACGGTATGGGACTCGTTCACTCAGTCTTCACTCCTGATGCTTTAGCGAAACTGAAAGGACATATCGCTATCGGGCATAACCGCTATTCAACGGCAGGGGCAAGCACGCTTGAAAACGCGCAGCCTTTGGTTCGGAACTATAAGCAGGGGCCCCTCGCGCTCGGTCACAATGGTAATCTCGTCAATGCGATGCAAGTTCGGAATCACTTAGAGAATGCCGGTTCCATCTTTAGCACAAATTTGGACACTGAAGTCATTTTCCACTTGATAGCGCACTCGCGGAAACAGGCGTTGGAATACAGAATCATTGATGCCTTGCGAAGTATTGAGGGTGCGTATTCATTTGTATGCATGGATAAAAACACGTTGATGGGTGCCCGAGATGCACACGGATTTCGCCCTCTTTGGCTCGGTAAGCTCGGTAACGCGTATGTATTGGCTTCCGAGACATGTGCACTTGATGTAATTGAAGCGGAACCGATACGTGAAGTGGAGCCGGGGGAGTTAGTATTTACACGTTCCAACTATCGCGATGTAGAGTCGTTTCGTTTTCATAAGAGAAAATCCCAATTATCCCAATGTATCTTTGAATATATCTACTTGGCGCGACCCGATAGTATGATGTTTGGTCATAGTGTGAACAACACGCGTCGTGAATTCGGCAGACAACTCGCTCGCGAACACCCTGTCAAAGCAGATGTTGTTATCCCAGTGCCTGATTCTGCAACAATCGCTGCTCTCGGATATGCCGAGGAAGCTGGTATTCCATTCGATTTAGGACTGTCTCGGAACACTTTTGTCGGACGCTCCTTCATGAACCCGACGCAGAATATTCGCGAACTAATGGTGAAGGTGAAACTGAACCCAATACGCGATGTACTGCGCGGCAAACGGGTTGTGCTCGTGGACGACTCGATCATGCGGGGAACAAACAGCAGGAAACTCATCAAAATCGTTCGGCAAGGCGGCGCGACCTCTGTTCATCTCCGCATTGCCTCCCCTCCAAATAAATTCGCATGCTTCTATGGTGTAGACACACCGACCCGTAGTGAGTTAATTGCGAGTTCACATACAATTGAGGAGATCCGTAAATACATCCGTGCTGACAGTCTGGGTTATCTGAGTATTGAAGGACTGCTCAAGTCAGTGGAAACACCTCGAGATTTTTGTACCACCTGTTTTAATGGGAAATACCCAGTCCCATTTGTGGAAGAATCTTCAGAGCAACTCCCCTTAATCGTAGATTAAACCCTGTCTGAACATGGACTTGGAAGTGCGCTCACAAGGAAAATTTTATGCAGTATAGACAACGTGGCAAACCGAAAAAACCGAGTCCGATAGGTACAGCGCAAGGACGCTATACACTTATCTCTCTGCTTGGGTGCGCAATTCTCGGCATGGTTTTGAGCAGAATTCTTCCGTTCTTGATTGGGAAGTTGCAGCCAGATATGAAGCCAGAGGATGCGGAAGAGATGGGTGTTCTGATAGCTTTAGGTATAAGTGGTATCGTGTTAGTCGTTAGTCTCCTGAAACCGAGGAAAGGCACTTCACCCCTTCGTAGACAATTGTTAAAGGAACAAGAAAAATCAGATGGCAGATAAAAAGCCTTTGACGTACGCCGATGCTGGCGTTTCATTTGAAGCAGAATCCGAGTCGATATCACGGCTCAAACGCCTTGTTCAAACCACTTATCGCCCTGAGGTGCTCAGTGATATCGGGAGTTTCGGTGGGCTTTTTGCACTCAAAACGTATCAAGAACCGGTTCTTGTTTCCAGTACGGATAGCGTTGGCACAAAACTAAAGGTTGCGTTTAAAGTAGGGCGACACGACACCGTCGGCTTCGATATTGTGGCACATTGCGGTAACGATATCGTCGTGCAGGGAGCAGAACCCCTTTTCTTTTTAGATTATATTGGTATTAGTAAGGTAACACCAGCGGTGATTGAAGATATCGTAACGGGCCTCGCTTCAGGATGTCGAGAGATCGGTTGTGCCTTAATTGGCGGTGAAATCGCCGAGTTGTCAGATATTTATACACCGGGTGAATACGACTTGGTGGGGACTATTGTCGGTGCTGTTGAAAAAGCCGACATGATTACCGGAGAAAGAATCGCGCACGGAGATCAACTCATCGGTTTAGGGGCTGCGGGTCTACATACGAACGGCTTTACATTGGCTCGGCGGATTCTGTTCGACAGGTGTGATTACGATGTGGACACCTATTTACCTGAACTCTCTGCGACAGTCGGGGAAGCACTGCTTGCCTGCCACAAAAGTTACGTGGATTCTATCCTGTCCCTTCGTAAAGTATGCGACATTAAAGGGCTTGCCCATATCACCGGAGGCGGTTTGCCAGCAAATGTAGCACGGATCCTCCCCGATGGATGTACTGCTTATATTCGGAACGGCACATGGGAGATTCTACCTATTTTTTCGTTTTTACAAGCAAAAGGGGACGTGGAAGCCTCAGAAATGTACAGAGTTTTCAATATGGGAATTGGGATGGTCGTAATTGTCGCGCCTGATGCTGTTAATGCTGCTCTGGAGTCTCTTGAAGCGTCTGGGGAGTCCACTTATCGAATTGGTGAAATCATCGCGGGAGAAAAGGGGGTACAGGGTGTCCCTTCGTAATAAAGACTCACAGATTGCACCTACCATTATAGATGAGATGGCTCTGCAAGAACTGGTGGACTTGCTTGACGAAACACACCCTCAGGTCGCCTTGGCGGCATTCCAAAGTGTTGACGATAACGATGCAGCAGTGTTTTTAGTTATGTGTACGCACTTGGAAAGTGAATCCATAGGGAGTGATCTCGCAGCGCATGCGGGAAAACTTTTTGCGCAACTCCCTTTTGACAAACAGGTTCGTATCGCTGAGAAGGTGACGATAACGGAGACAGTTGACTCGGAGCACGCGAAACAAGTCTGGAACGAACAGATCGCTCGGATTAAGGAAGCAATCCAAAAAACTACCTTCTTGGGTGAGGGTACAACGAATCTGGCAAAATTGCTATCATATCTAGATATAACAGAGCAGAATGAGTTGCTGGAAGCGTTAGGTGAAAAGCGACCCGGAGTGGTGGAGAGTGTCTCTGAACAACTGTTTACGTTTGAGGACTTGGGGGATTTGGAAGATGAAGCGATCAGAACAATCTTACAGGTGCTGGACAAACCAACCTTAGCCCTTGCCCTACACAACGCACCGACCGCCATACATGACCGATTCTTTGAAAATATGTCAGCATCAGAGGCAGATGCTATTGAAGCAAAAACCGCTCAACTCACCTTTGAACAGACCCAAATAGCCGACACAGCACGCCATTCGGTTGTGAACTTAGTTCGGAATTTCGCAGCAAAAGGCTTCCTAAAAATTGGTTTTTAATCTCTGAGTTCTTGACCTGCACTTCACTACGTTCCGCGCAGGTTTCCGGTCAGGCAATACGGGTTTTTTGAGTAGCGTACTACTCCAGGGCAAGCCCTTACGGTTAGCCTTACACTTTTAGGACTTACGCATACTGCTCTTTTGTAGCATAACCTGTGAAGTTGTGCCACGAGGATATCTGTGTTCTTCTACTTGTCTTTAAGCGTAAAGGAGTAAGGTATCTCTACCTGAAGACTGATCGGGGTACCACCTTTTGTGGCAGGACGGAAAGTGGTTTTCTTCAACGCCGCAATTGCTGCTTCCTCAAACCCAAACCCAATATCTGTAATCGCTACAATGTCTTGCGGAATACCATTCTCATCAATAGTTGCCTGTAGGATGACCTGTCCTTCCTTGCCTGCCTTCGAAGCAGTTTCGGGATATTTGGGTTCTATCTTGATTTTGTATCGCGGTCTAACGACACCGGGCTCACTTTCAAAACTAACACCATCCAACCCAAGGGCATCATCAGGAGCAGGCGTGTCGAGTTTCTCCATCAGTGTTGGTGCTTCACGTTGTATCTCAAATCCTGGTGCCTTTGCCTCAGGCTCAATTGTCGTTGTAGGTTTTACAAAATCGCGGTTAACATCAATAAGTCTCGGTCCCTCATCAGTGCTGGGTGTTGTGAGATCCTCCGCGGTCCCAAGACCCTGAGTGATTGAGAAGGCATCATCTGATAACGGTTGGTCCGTGACTGTCGTTACCGGTCGTTGGACGAGTACCTTCTGCTGGTCCTGTTTTGCCTCGTTGAACTTTGGTGCTTCTCTACGTATGAATCGACGTTTGGTTTTTGCCTCTTCCGTAACGATACTAATATCAAACGTTTCTTGTTCAAATTCAATGCGATCGGCGATATAGAAGACACCAATAATAATCGCTATAAAAACATGGAACACCATTGCAACGACAAACGCGGCGGAACTCCGTCCAACGTGTATTTGTGTGATAGGGTGCTTTGGCATGTTCGTTTGTGCCGTAGAAATGCCATCCTGCTGACTGGCATCAAGCGAAACCTTTTTTAATGCGACAAAACGCTTCGGCTTTTTACGTTCTACCCGACGCTGCTGCATCTGAGTGAGCATACCGGAAGTTCTGTTACTCATCTATTTTCCTCCTATAAAGAAAGAGGGAATTGTCTCGGTCTCAGCACACTGCTCGCTCGTGTTTCCTATATTAACCCAAATTGCTGGTTATGTAGCATAACCTGTTAGGTTATGCATCTTCGGGCGCAGGAGACCAACACCCCTACGAACTGCTGCGGATCCTGAGCGTTTTTCAATAAAAAATAGCAGATGCATCTCTAAAATTGTGTCCGTAGCAAGTTGAATTATTTTAGCATAAGCATACTTTAGATTGTAACACGTTTTTCGGTTCTATGTCAATTTTTGTATCAAACCAGTCGGGTTTCTCGGATTATGGGTTCCACCAATAGGTCATCTTCGCGACCACCGTTGAATCCAACAGACGGGATCGAGTGGTACCGTTGGTGTCATACGTTTGATTGAAAACGAAGTAGAAATCGCTTCCTGGACGATAGATATAATTGATGAGGAAGTTGGTAGACACTACGTTCGTATCGGCGTTCCACTGTGCAAATAGTTTCGTAAAGAGTCCCGTAGTGAAGGAATAATCAAATCTACCTCTAAAAAGGTTGACGTAAACAGGGCGCGGGTTTCCATCGGTGAAATATACTGTGGGTAGGTCAACCACCTGATTAAATTGGTACTGAGCACTCACACTAATATGACCGTTCGGTTTAACCGTGGTTTGTATATACGCCCTGCGCACTTCGCCCTCGTAGAAATCTTCAAGACCACCGCCTATCGTTGTACTGATCAGACGGCTGTCACTACTGGAGAGACGGACATGATACGAAGTGGATTGGTAGTCGCCTATCGGGACCTCTACGCCGTCCCTAAAATTAAAAACATCGTTCAAACGTTCAAAGGTGCGTCTTCCGTTAAAAAGGATGTAATCTCCAGAGTCAAATTCAAACCAGTTTGTGTAAGAAATGTTCCACTCTTCTAATTCGTTGTCGTGATTGAGAATATAGTTAGCCTCTGGGCCGGTCCAAATTTGCCGAATGCCGAATCTTTGGGGCATCGGTACCCATCGCATCTCACCACGAAATTGCCGAATACCGGTACGTCTGACATATCCGACTGCAGGGTTAAAATCTTCATCAATGTCGGTATATGAACCCTCTACACGAAAACGACTACTCCGCCAATTGGAACCGATGTACCATGCATTGTTTTGCCCAGATGCACCCGGTTCAAACGTGCGAGACCACAACCCCCGCATATCTACACTGTCGTTGGGTCGGTATTCAAAGTCAAAACCCCCAGCGCGATTGTAGTCGCCAATTTCATCTTTATTAACAGCAATCATGCCGATGCGGGAACCCGAGGCAATGTCCTTTGTGATCCGCATCACAGAATAGTTGGTGCGCGGGATGTCAAGTGGATCGTCTTCCGTATCAGCATCGTAGAATTCATCTGTGAGAACATTGAGAAAGCCTACGCCATAGGAACCGATCTTACCGCTCGTTTTTCCACCGAAGATAATCGGGATCGCGTTTCCTTCAGCAAGTCCAATACGACGGCTGTAGAAAAGGAGCATCGGTGGGGGTCGGCGAAAACTACTCCGCGGTATCCCAAAATCGAAAAGTCCAGCACCCTCTAAAAAGAAGGGACGCTTCTCAGGGAAAAAGAGACTGAATCGGGTCAGGTTCACCTGTTCTTCATCAGCTTCCACCTGTGCGAAGTCCGTGTTGTAGGTGATGTCTGCGGTCAGGTTTGACGTAATGCCATATTTGGCATCAACGCCAATCTTGAACCTACCTTCGGTTTCAAGTCCAGTATCATCTTCGTTAATTTGAGTCACGCCGGGGAGGATGTATGGAAGGATCTCTAAGTTCCGAGAGAGGGCGATGTCTGAAAGGCCTGTGAGTCTTCCAAGGTTCGCGGTTCGGTACTTTGCCATGCCACCATAGGACGCTGGAACGGGTACCCATATCATCTCTTCTTGATTTCGGGCGAGTTCACGACCGGTGTTCATGCCCCATACTATCTCATCACTCTGCTTGAAACGAAGTTGACTAAATGGGATACTCAACTCGGAAGTCCAATAAGTGTCGTTGATTTTTGCTTTACATTCTACAACAGCGTCCCAATCCCTGTTGAGTGTGTCGCCACTGTTCGTTACAGCTCTGTCCTGTATCGCACCGAGGGCGTTTATACGGAAGAAGAAGCCGCTCCTCTTGTCATCGTATGTGTCCAATATCAGGAACACGGTATCGTTTTCGTGCAAATCGCGGGAATCACGGCGCATCTCATTCGCGACCAACTTCGATATCTCTGTATCGAAACAGGTAAAGCCGAAATAAATGTTCTCGCTATCGTAGAGGACTTTAACCTCCATTGATTCGGAACCGATCTCGCCTTCATAGGGTTCAATCTGTACAAACCGGTTAATCGATTCGGCATGCTTCCAATCCTCTTCCGTTAAGTCCCCGTCAATCTCGACACTCTCGTAAGTGCGGTATGCCTTAATCTGGTAGTCATGCGATTCGGCGTGTACGTTATCCGGGTTACAAACCCCTCCCACAATAGCAACGGTATGCAACAACACGGTAAGGAACAAATAAATTGTGATTCTTTGGAATTTTGGTGAAAAAAATAGATGGTCGTCCAAAAAACGTCGCCTCCTTTAAGGTAAAGAGATGTAATTTAGGACGAGAGAAAACGCAAATTGGACTATATAAATTTTAATAGGGCTTACGCAGTCTGCGCTTCTGTAGCATAACCTGTTAGGTTGTGTCAAGGAACCGTGTGTTTTTTGTCGGTTCGTCCTCTCAGAGACCTTGTTATTGTCAAAATTGTGTAAGTTTTGTCTTAATTTAGAGGGTTCATCAAAATTCCAACGTTATCGCCAGAAATGGAATAATTGGTAATTGCGAAACGGGTTCCTCTTTTGTAAAATTCCGACTGTAGCGAACTTCAAGAATATTGTTGCGGTTATAAACGTTCCATATTTCAAGTGCCACCCCCAATTCCCAACCTTTATCCTCTAAATCACCGAACAGTTGCAAGTGGAGGCTTAGGTCTAATCGATGGTACGGTGCGGTGCGCTTCCACTCTCCATAACGGGGTTGCCATTTTTTTTCCTTTGTCCGAAAAATCGTAACATGAGTCCGGCCTACTAAAGGCGCGTAGAGGACACCGCTCTGATATTGCCATTTCGCACTTATATCCAATGTATCAATAAGCGGCACTGAGCGCAGGAATGCTTGGAGAGCATTGTAACTCGCCGCGACAGTTAGCACATGCGGACTGCTGTAGGTATAAAATCGATGGAATTCTTCGGGGGAATCGCGGCGTTTAGAAACGGTGTACGCATACGCCACCCACCCATCAAAAGTATCGGTTTCATACCCGAATGAAACTTCAAACCCACGTACAAATCCTGTCTGACCGTTCTGATACTGCTTGTCCTCTTTATTGTAGGTAATCAGATCTCGGAGTGTCTTGTAATAACCTGCGATATTCATTTTCGCATCCAAGGGTAGTGTCTGTCTCAATTCAAGGACGTAGTGCGTTGCAAGACTCTGTTCAAGGGATGCGTTTGGTGTTACTCCCAGCACAAATTGATCTAATCTCGGATTCTGTGCGTAGCGACCATAGTTAAAGAATAGAAATGCTTCCCATGGGAGGTCAAAACCGAGTTGTGCACGTGGCTGAAGAGAGAGGTTATCCGTGAGATTAAAGTAACTCGCTCTCACTCCGAAAGTGCCCCAAACGTTAGAATGGATCAGATTCTGCCGAGCTTGCAGGTATCCCTCTAAGCGGTGAAGGTTTCTAGTTTCAGTGACGTTGACTTTTTTCTGTTGGTGCCAAATTCGAAAGTCATAATCAGGATCACCCTCTTCAACTCTGCGTGCGCCGTGGCTTATCACCGTTGAAGGGGTCCTTGAAAGTAGATAACCAAATTCTACAGTCTCATCAGTATTCTCCGAGGATGTCGTGTAGGTGAAATCATTTCGGAGTGCATAGACAGAGGCTGCCGCCCGGTAATAGTATTCCTTACCAAAAGCGATTTCATTTTCTGTAAATGAACGGGTAAATGACAAAATAGACCGAAATTTCGGCAATAACTGGGAGTAAAAGTGAATGCCTTGGACATCAAACGGGTTTTCTGATAGAAGGGGACCTTGGAGATCGCTGTCGTGAACTTCATTTGCTCCCAATCGCAACTCAGATGCATCATACGCAGTGACTGCGTTAAGCACTAATCCGTGGGTGTTATTGAGTTTATAAACGCCTTTGAGTTGATAACTCTGAAAACGTGGCACCTGTCGGACGAAATCTTCAAGATTTACTAACCTTGAAGCCAAGTCAAAAAATGGTTCCAGATGGCTGCGTCTCCCGAAAGCGTACCAATAGCCTTGCCCGGGTAACGCTCTGTTTTCTAGGAATTCTTGGTCGGTACTCGCCGATTTTCCGCCTGTTTCGTTTGCATTTTTGCTGAACACCTGAGCATCGCCGAGAAGTATATTCTTGGAAACGTGGAAAATAGGTTTTTTATCTGTTTTCTTTCCAACATCCGCCGCGGTTTTTTTTTGAAAGGATAAAGCACCACTGAGAAAGCCTTCGGAATAGATAAAACTCGGTTTTAGCGTTCCATCCAACCACCCCAAAGATTCCAGCTTTTGTGGACGAGAATGTATATCAATTACTGCCTGTGAGTCCGCGCCAAACTCGGCACCAAATCCACCCGGATACACATCAACCTTTCCAATAACCTCCGAACTCATCACCGAAACAATACCGAGGAGATGATATGGGTATCCTAACGGCAATCGATCAAAGTAGTAGAGATTATCTCCGGGGGCACCGCCTCTCACAGAAAGTGCTCCGAAGAAATCGTTGACTGTACCAACGCTCGGAAGTCTGGCTATCCCGCGAATGGGGTCACCAGCACTGCCTGTGGCTCGTCTGAGCATGTCTCCGCTCAACGTCCGTCGTTGCCTTGTTTGAGGGGGTTCTGTCTCGACTATTATTGTCTCTAACGTGGGAACAGGACGTGAATCTGCATCCTGCGATGCGTCTGGCTCGCTGACATCATCCTCACCAGTCTGTCCCAAGGCACCCAATGGTAATATGAGAATTAGGAGAATTAATATTTCCTTTAGGTTGTGTCTCATGAGGAAAATCGCCTAAAATTCCGCTGTAATCCCCAAATAAGGAATAATAGGTAATTGGTTGATATCTTCACGCTCAGTGTAGTTCTCGTTATAACTGTAATCAAGCAAATTCTGTCGGTTATAAGCATTTAGGAGTTCCAAGAAGGTCCCGAGTTTCCATCTGCCAAACTGAAAGGTTTTACTAACGCGCAGGTCGAGTCTGTGATAGGGAGGCAAGCGATCAGAGTTAGTTTCAGCATAGATAGGGATGTAGAGAATTTCTCCATTTCTCGGATCAAATCGGGTCATTGCGTTTTCAACAGGTGTGTATGGGTTACCAGTTCGGTACTGCCATTTTGCGCCAATTTCCCATGTAGGGGTAAGATTGTAACTCGCGGCGAACGTAGCAACATGCGTCTGGTCAAATGAATAGAGGCGATAGGGTTCGTCAGGGCGATCGCGCCGTTTGGACAGGGCATACGCGTAGGAAACCCAGCTAAAAAATCGATCACCGCTGCGGTGTCGCAGGAAAATCTCGGTGCCTTGTGCGTAACCGACCCCTTGATTGAGATAACCTGATTCTTCGTCAACAGTCACTAAGTCGGCAAGGTTTTTGTAATAAGCTGCCATTTTGATTTCTGTATCTTGTGAAAGTTGCCGTTTAAGTTCTAAGATATAATGGCTTGCTTGACTCGACTTCAGGGCAGGGTTACCAATACTGGGCGAAAGTTGTGGCGGTAGCGGGGTCTGATTGTAAATCCCATAAGCAAATTGGAGTTCAGAACTGTTAGGAAGTTCCACGAGCACACTGCCACGCGGTTGGACAGAAAGTTGATCAATACGATTGAAATAATCAAATCTCAATCCAAACACAACTGACAAAAACGGGAGCAGTGTGTATCGGTCTTGCAAATAGGCTTCAACGCGATACCCGCGCACATACTCGTCTATCGCTACTTTTTCCTCGAACCGGATGTCATAGTCAACCTCGCCTTCATCAGGGATCCGAGAGAAGGTTCCAGTAACCTGTCCGGGCTCAAAACCAAGGATCAACCCAGATTCCAACCGATGCTTCGCGTTTAACGCATAAGTGAGGTCTTCGCGAAGCACATAGTCTGGAGCATCAATTTCGAGCGAGAGTGTTGGACCGAAATTAACGTCAAATAGAAACTTTGAACGGGTGAGCGATAGATAGGAGATAAGCCGTTCTGTTAAGAAGGAGCGAAGGTGAATTCCTGCTCCTTCGAAACCGCTTTCAAAACTCACGTTTCCTTGAAAATCTTCGTCTACATCTTCGCCATCCAGTTTCAGAGCAAACCGATCACCAGATGCAAAGACATTAAAAAAGAGTTGATGCTTTTCATTAAAATCGTAGCCCGATTTTAGTTGGTAATCCCAGAAACGCGGAAAGGCAGTGATTGCCCCGGTATTGAATGACAAGGATCCGATGAAAAGGTCAATGTAACTTCTACGACCCGCGGCGTACCAGTAACCCTTTTCGCCTATCTTGCCTTGAAGCAATCCCTCTGAAAAGAGAAGATTGAGGTTAAATTTTCCACGCAAATTTGCTGGACTGCTGTCTTGCGAATAGATATCGATGACTGCTTGGGAATCCACCCCATACTCGGCACCGTATCCCCCTGCATAGACATCAATTCGGTCGATAATTTCAGAACTCAAGGACGAGACGAGCCCGCCAAAGTGATATGGGTAACCGACAGGCACTCGATCGAAATAGTAGAGATTATCTTCATCGGAACCCCCGCGAATATAGAGGGCACCACTAAAATCGTTTGCGACACCGATGCCGGGAATTGCTGGAAGGGCGCGAAGGGCATCACCGGCTGTACCGGGCAGGCGCGTAATTTCCTGTGCCTGAAGGCTTTTTTTACTGACAGTCTTAGGGGCACTTTCACCGGTGACCTCAACACCTTCAAGACGATACTGCGATGTTTCGACGTAGATTTCAGATTCCAACGTCTCTTCTGCCGTGACAACAATCGGGGTGCGTTGTGATAACTCAGTATCAGGCACTGTCGTAATTAAAGTATAGGTTCCTGCGGGGATAGCACTAAAAACGAACTTTCCATTTTCATCAGTTTTCTGACGTGTGTCGATTTCAGCGATGAGAACCTCTGCACCTGCTAATGGTTCTTTGGTGCTGTTGTTATAAACAGTGCCCTGAATTGTGCCTGTCTGAGAAAAGGCAACCGCGGGAATCCAAAATACCATGAGTAGGCAAAAAAGGGGCTTCATGAAAACTGGCAACTCCTATCTGTATGAGAGAATTGTAGACGATATGTCCAACGTGAGTCCGAATTTAAAAGTTTACAGCATCTATTCATAGCAACGTGCTTAGATGCTCTCTGATAGTCCGATATAGAACTCACACTGTTCTTTAAATTATACAATTTTTCTATTCGGGATTGCCAAAGAAATGTGGAATTTTTAGTTTTTTGAAAATCTTGATCGAGGCTACATTCTGTTCTTCATGGAGGATTTAGGATATTGATTGGTGTGGTTGAGGAACCGCATCTACCTTGGTTAGGGATCCAGGGGAGGAGGGTAGGGCAGGCGGCTTTGCCCACCCTTCGTGTTTTTGTGTTAGCGCGCAACAGCATCAGAACCGAGGTTTTCCTGAATCCATGCGCGAAGTGGGACATCCTTTTCACTAGGGGATGTGAAACCGTGCCCACCTGTACTTTTCCCTAAAATCTGTTGGCGAATCGGGTCCGAGCGATCCATGTAATGCTCTACGGTCATGTCATCGCGGGGCTGCAGCCAGCGGTAACTGTAGCCGTAAAACAGCACTTTTCGGGTGATGTCGGAGGCGTTTCGTCCGGCGGCATGCCAGAGCCTGCGATCGAAAAAGACGGCTGTTCCGGGTTTGGCGAACACAGGGGTCGCCCCCTCGGGATCCGATACAGGGTCATCGGGCATATCTAACGTGTTTGATTTTTGGCTACCCGGTACTACAGAAAAATTACCGCGCCCTGGCATGGATGTATCGGTCAGAAAAAATGCTACTTTCAGCGATATACGTGGTCGCGGATTGCCCTCTAATTCGAAATTGAGTCTACCGCTATCTTGGTGCCAACCGAGGCGTTTCTGTTGGGCACGCTCTTCTGATGGGAGCGGCGGTAGTACAATCAGGTGTGAATGATAGAGTTTGATGTTCCATCCCAAAATTCCCCAGACTTTCGGAAAAGTCGTGGGCCAATCGAGCAGTTCGATAAAGTTTTCGTCTCTGCCGACGAAGTCGAGGATGTTGAATTTCGCATCGGGCGGAAGTTCCTCTTTGCCCAAATGCTCTGCCCCGACTCGGTCAACAGCGGCTATTAACTTATCAACCATCTCCTGTGGGATGGCATCCTCAACCACAAAGAAACCGTTGTCTTCAAATTGCTGTTTTTCTGTTTCAGTCAAACAGTGTTCCAAACATAGCGGGTTCATTTTGCTCCCCTTATAGAAGCGACAGGAGGTCGCGATACTTTAGTTTGCAAAAGTTTATACTGAATCCAAATTTCGGTCAATGCGAATTTTTAATTTTAGGACTTACACAAGCTGCGCTTCTGTAGCATAACCTGTTAGGTTGTGTCAGGGAACCGTGTGTTTTATCCTTCATGACCCCGCGAGGTAAAATTAAAAATCGGACTCTACTTGCTTTGCGCGCGCTACTGCGCGCCATCTCCGCCAGAAATTCACGCCAGCCGTAAAAAGAAATCCAACTCCGATAATACCAGCTGTCGCAGCACCTAATACCAACTCAGGTTTCGCTATAATACCGTAGATCGCTGCCCCAATGAGCAGGACGGCAATGAGGGTATCTTTGAGACTGTTCTTTTGTGCCCGTTTTTGAAGGAGGCTCAGGTTACTTAACTTCCGTTGCTTTACATAGGCAGCGAGTGGTTCCACAGGAACATGCACCGATTCGGCTTGTTCGGGTGACACCTCGTTTACACAACGAAAGCCGATATTTCCAGCGGCATAGTCTGGCGGCGCATGTAGACGATTGGCACACCGAAAATAGCGTTCTGCTGTGCCATCACGGACTTCTAACCATGATCCGCCACGCAGGGTTTTCTGTTTATCCTCCACCGTCTGTTTAAATGTTGGACGGCTTGAATCAGAATACGGTTGATACCAATCGGCAGTCCATTCCCACACATTTCCCGCCGCATCGCCGACTCCGTAGGGGCTTACCGTGGCGGGACGAACACCTATAGAGGTGAGAGATGCCGCCAGGATCTGTGAAGTCTCCGCAGCGGTTTCTGGAGATTCAGATTCATCCGGAACAAAGACATTACCCCACGGATAGATCCGTCCATCGGGACCGCGGCAGGCTTTCTCCCATTCTGCTTCTGTCGGTAGTCGTTTGCCTGCCCATTGTGTATACGCGTTACTATCGTGCCAACTCACGTGAACAACTGGAAGGTTCGCATCTTCAGGTGCAAAGTTGCCGTTTTTCCAATGTGGAGGCGGTGAATGATTCGTTTCCTGTACAAACGCAGCATATTCGGCATTTGTTACGGGATACTGCTCAATGAGGTATGCCCCCAGAAAGCGTACGTGCATCGGTGCTTCATCAAGTTTGGCATGCTGCGAATTGGCTAAGGCGGTGCCGTAAAACGCTTCAATATCGGTGCCCATGATGAACGCCCCCCGTGGAATAAGAACTACGTTGGTAGGTTTTTGGTTTTGATTCATCCAAAATTCCACGCTGCTGTAGCATACTTGGTTTCAACCAAGGTTTCAGCCTGCATACGTTCCATCGTCGACAGTTTTTCTGAATTAAACGCAATGCCGATTTCAAATGTTTCACGGATGGCTTGAATGAGTTCGACCCTTGTTATAAAACGCCCATCTATGTTGAGAGCAGTCGATTGTTCGCGGACGCTCTGCTGGACTTCTGGATCCTTTGAAGTGCGATCGAGAATAGAAAAAGGCGGTATATCCAACGAAATATATCCTTGAAACATTATCCCATCTCGGTTACGCCTCACAGAAACACCTGCTAATTTCTTGTTGTCAGACATAACATCATGCTCAGCGGGATTTGTCAGACAAATGTTTGGAACAGTTTCGCAAGAATCAGGGCACGCTGTGTAACACTGCGCGGGGACACCGAGTTTTTGAAACGCCTCGACGAGAGATTGTCCGATGCGTTGATACGCGTCAGAAATATCCATTTCCACAGCATCGCGTGGGAGCACCAGCGTATAGGTTAATGCCCATCCATGCACGACTGTGCCGCCGCCAGTCATCCTTTTCACCAATTCAATGCTGTCTGCACGACACACCTCCACATCAACTTCTGAGGCAATGTCTTGGAAGTAGCCGAAACTGAAAGCTGGGGACGACCACTCATAAAACCGCAACGTCGGGTTCGGTTGTGTCTTCTGCGCTAGCAGAATTGCCTCGTCAATCGCCATATTCATCGCGGCGGGGTTTGCCCCCATATTCAGAAGTCTACCAATAGTTTCCATTGGTCAGGATAACGCTACGCGACACACTGCTGTCGTATGTGCATCGCAATACCAGAAATACCCATCCCAGTAGGTCATTCCGTGCGGTTCAGGATGCGGTTCGGGTATCTCGATTTTGTTCAAATGGCTGCCATCTTCTGGATTGAGATGGAAGATGGCGCGATGGTTCGTCTCAACGCACCAAAGATCGTCGCCTATCCATGCGATACCGTGCGGTCGAATACCGGGGGCAGGAAGCGTGTGAATCACTTTGAAACCGGCTTCAACATCGACTTGATAGATAGTTGCGGAAGGTGGTACTGCTATCCAGAGTTTATTGTCACGCCATTCTAAGCCGTGGGCACCAGTCTGACCGGCACCGGGTGTATCATAAGAAGCGAGTGTTTCGCCGCTTTCTGGATCCGTTGATAAAATTTCGCAACTGTAAGTGGATGCAAGCCAGAGGGACGCGCCCGTGTCTGTAATACCGCTACCTCTATCAGAATCGGTGGCGAGTGTCTTTTTTACATCACCCTGATATGAGACGAGATGCACCTCATTTGTCTGCTGGTCGAGAATCCAGAGCCCGTCTTCTGTAGCTTGCATTCCGTTGGGTTGTGGTCCTGGGGAGTCAAAAACTTTTTCGATTGTCGGCATAAGAAACCTCCGTATGAATTATACCTTCACCTAGTGTTCATTGTATACGGCATTCGGGAAAGTGTCAAGTTTTTTCAGGGTTTGTTAGGAGCCTTCAGTTCTCTTGTAAGAGGGATCTTCGAAGCCCAACAAATCCGTGTAGGATAGACCTCCCGGTCGAGAATTTTTTTAGAATTTGAAAACTATGGAGGATCGATAAAAATAAGCACTTTCCCCTGGTAGGCTAGGTTTCCTAACCCCGTTGGTCTAGTGTTATCCGATTAACTCATCCAAGGAGAGATAGATGGAACGTTTGCATAGATACTTAAACCATTAGAGAGAACGCGAAAATGTGAGTAGTGACTAAGCGAATATCAATTGATATGCCATTGCACTTGAAAAAACATTGACATTCTGAGTCATATCCCTGTATAATATGGGTATGCCCTATTATGACGAGATTTTCAAACACCTGACGGAACACTCTCCGCAAGCAATCGCATCGCTTGCACTCAAAACCAAAGATGTGCAAGTTGGACAGAAACTCAAAACCGAACAAATTGCAGTTAATGTTCTTTACAGCGATATGACGTTTAGCGTCCGCGTCGGTGGCGAGGATGCGGTGCTACATATAGAGGCACAAACTGACGACAGCCGACATAAACCGATGCCCCTGCGAATGTTAGCGTATGCCAGTCTACTCGGACTTGAGCACGAACCACCGGTCTATTCAACGGTGCTGTACTTCCGGCCGAATGCGGGGCGTGCGGATCCGGGTTTCTATGAATACGGTGATGTTGAACGTGGTGGTTTGCGTTTCAAATATAACGTGATTAGGCTCTACGAGTTAGAGGGTGAATCGTTTCTGGATGCTGCTTCAGTTGGGGTGTTACCGTTCACAGCATTAATGCAACCGCCATCAGGAATGGAAACTGAGGCGTGGGTTCAGAAATGTGTAGAGACGACGCGCGCCGCCCCGGTAGATACGGAGATGCGTGCAACATTATTGTTTGGACTGTCGCTTTTTGGAAGTTTAGCGCATGGTCCTGATATTTTCACAAGGTTTATATCGGAGGAAATCATGAGAGAGTCTCCTTTTTACGAACAAGTGATGAAACGCTGGCTTGAAGAAGGTAAACAAAGGGGCATTGAGCAAGGCATTGAGCAAGGCATTGAGCAAGGCATTGAGCAAGGCATTGAGCGTGGTGCGCGCGCAACGACTATTGAAAATATGCTCGCTGTCCTTACCGAACGTTTCCCTTTTGTCGATACCACCTCTTTACAACCGACGCTTGAGGCGATTTCAGACCTTAGCCGTCTTAAACAACTCAGTTTGACAGCTTCATTAGCACCGAGTTTCGAAGCGTTCCAATACAAACTACATCTGACCGAAAACGGTAGCGAGTAAAAATAACGTCAATTCTCACAAGAAACAGACGTTAGGGGTAGCATGCTGCTCCTAACGTAAGGCACACATAATGCCCACACTCTACTTTAAAGGCAAACAATTCATCTACGGACACCATCTCACCGTTCCTGTCCGCGCCCTAAAAATAGACAGGGATGAATCGTTGAACGCACCTCTCTCGAAACTTATGACAAATTAAGTGGTGATGGTAACTTCATCCTCCACGGCGATAGCCTGCATGCACTCAAGGCACTCCTCCCCCTATACGCAGGCGAAATCAAAGGGCAACACCTCCAAGGTAACGGCGACACCACCTACAAACAGGAACTTGTAGAAACGTTAGAAGAAGCATATCGAAACGCTACACAACACAGCACGATGGATATCACCGCCCCCAATAACAAAACGATGTCTTTCCGAATGCTATTTGAAGACTCATGGCGTGAGGCCGTCAATGAAACAATCTGGATGCTGACCGATAGGATCCGCACGCATAGACAATAAAGGTTTTCTTGACTACAAACGCATCTTACAAAAATTTGTGTAAGTTCTGAGGAGTTATCCCAACATCGGTTTGCAAGTTGTGTGAGAAAATGATATAATTCCCCCATAACGAAACACAATACCTTGGAGACTGCTTTTGAACATTGATACACTAAAAGGGAAAACAGTTGGCGCAGCTGTTTCAGGCGGCTTGGATAGCTGCACGATCACCAAATGGTTAGTAGATAATGGAGTCAACGTCGTCTGCTTCACGGCAGACCTCGGTCAACCCGATGAACGCGACGTATCTGAAATTAAAGAACGCATGTTGGCGTGCGGTGCCAAAGACGCTATCATTGTAGATGCGAAAGACGCACTCGCGGAGGATGGTATCCGACTCATCCAGTGTCAAGCGATGTATGAAGGCGGATATTGGAATACGACTGGAATTGCGAGGCATGTCACCGTGAAAGCACTCCTGCCGGAGATGGAAAAACGCGACATCTCCATTTTAACACACGGCGCAACCGGCAGAGGTAACGATCAGGTCCGGTTTCAACTCGCTACTAACATGCTCAATCCCGGCTTTGCTGTCTACGCACCCTGGCGAGATCCCGACTTCCTCAAAAAGTTCGGCGGCAGAAAAGAGATGATAGACTTCTGCCAAGTCCATAACCTCCCGATTACCGCTACACACGAAAAACCCTACTCGACTGACGCAAATCTCTTAGGACTGACCCATGAAGCCGGACGACTTGAGTCCTTGAAAACGCCCGCAGGTTTTATTACCCCTGGCATGGGAGTCCATCCAAAAGACGCACCCGATGACATAGAGCATTTTACCGTTACCTTTGCCCGTGGGACACCTGTTGAAGTTAATGGAAGCCCCGTTACGCCGCTCCAGAGTCTGCTGGAGGCAAATCGCATCGGTGGGCGGAACGGTATCGGTATTGGTATCCATACCGTTGAAAATCGGTTTGTTGGAATTAAGAGCCGTGGGGTCTATGAGTCTCCTGGGATGGAACTGCTTGGGAAGTGTTATGAGTATCTCCTCCAACTGATTTTAGACAGACGTGCGCGCCGACACTTTGATAACGTCGCGCCGACAATCGCAGAGCAGATTTATCAAGGTTATTGGTTCGATGCTACTACGCAGGCACTCCTATCTTCTATTGAACCGCTCACGAACTTAGCAAGTGGGACCCTTACGGTAGCCCTCTACAAAGGGAATGTTGCATTCCACGCCGCCGGTGGTGCCCCGCACTCACTCTACTCCGAGGAGACAGCATCTATGGAAGCGATTGGGGACTTTGATCATTCGGATTCAGAAGGGTTCTTAGCCGTACTGGGTGTAGGTGCACGAGCATCTGCTGTTGCAGGACAAACACAGGAGTAGTGGACATTTTGATGGAATTTCCAGCCTAAGGGACAGAAATTTGTTTTCTCCAGAACCATGAATTTCAACATGCTGAAGGAAACCAAATTATGAAAACGCAAACTTTCACGGCAAGTATCTCGCAGGAAGGAAAGTCGTTTATTGCCCAATGTTTAGAGATAGATGTTGCGAGTCAAGGTAAAAGTGAAGACGAAGCAGTTGAAAATCTCAAAGAAGCGTTAGAACTCTATTTTGAGCCACCACGTTCCACTGTGATGCCAAAACTTCGCAAATTTGAAGTATCAATTGATTGATGCCGCTGAAACCGCTTTCCTATCGTCAGGTTAAACGCAAACTGGAAAAGGCAGGATTCACACTGGTTCAGCAGCGAGGCAGTCACGTAAAATTTGCCCAAGAAATTCAACATGAGGTCCGTACCGTGATGGTGCCCAAACATCGTGAAGTGAGGATTGGGACGCTACGGTCTATTTTGAGGCAGGCTGGACTCACCCCAGATGAATTCAATAAACTTTCAACAGAAGTCAAGTTGAAAATAGATATAGGAGTTAAGGGGGTACTGTCTTCACACAACGAAAACCGAGGTCGCTGGTCGAACCCGCTGACGTATTCCAGAAGCGATTGGCGACCCGCATGGCTTGAGTTGAATAGAGCCAGGAGCCGCCCCGCAGGACGCGAGAACGATCAGACTTGACAACTATATAGTTCAATAATAGCCACTTCACACTCGGAGCTCCTGACAGCGGATTCCGAGGAGGCGACACCAAATAAAAATCTGCGTCATATTCGTCCAGACACCACTCCCATACATTACCCACCATGTCATACAAACCGTAGCCGTTCGCTGGATACGACCCGACAGCTATAGTTCCTTTTATCTTATTACCGAAGTTGGCATGGTTACTGTCTATTGAATCGCCCCAGGGGTATTTTTTACCACGTAGGCCCCCGCGTGCTGCCTTTTCCCATTCCGTTTCCGTCGGCAGACGTTTGCCCGCCCATTCCGCATAAGCCAGCGCAGCATACCAACTCACATACACCACAGGATGGTTCGCCTTCCCCATTGGGTAGTTGTTACCATTCCAATACTTCAGGTACTTACCATTATGCAACGCAAGTGGGGTACGATACTTCTGCCATTCAGGGTTAGCATCTACAAACTTCTTGTAGTCCGCATTTGTCACTTCGTGTGTGTCCATATAGAATGCATCTACATACACTGTATGCACGGGCTTCTCATAGGCCTTTGCATCCGTATTGTTGCTGCCCATCCGGAACTCACCCGCAGGAATGAGTGCCATTGTCCTCCGATCTATAGGGGTGGTTATCTTTGCAGGAAGGTGCATTGTAGGATCTTCAGTGAGAGCGGGTGCCTGAAATAGCGGCTTCGCCCTTCCTACCTTCGTGAGTAGATTTTTGAGGTAGTTTGAGGGAATCGCGAAGTTGAGGTTCTGTCCATCACGGACGCTTAAAACCGAAACACCTATCGCTTCGCCTTTTTGGTTAAGCACAGGACCACCGCTACTGCCGGACGAGATCGGCGCGGTTATCTGAATCAGCTTACCACTCTCAAGCAGGCGGATGCTGCTAATAATCCCATCCGAGAAAGTGCCTTCCAAGCCGCGTGGGTTACCAACAGCATAAACCGTCTCACCTACCTCTGTCAAATCACTATTGCCGAGTGAAATAACCTCTGGACCAAAAGTAGGCACCTTTAGGATGATCAAATCCCGCTGTGCGTCGATCGCTGTCCAACCCTCAATATTGAACTTCGCCTCTTTGCCGACCAGTTTCGCGTGGCCGCTTGCGGCGCCCTCTACGACATGAAAATTTGTTGCTATCTGCCCATCTCCGATAAAAAATCCGCTACCGAAGGACAAAGGTTGACCCTCGGCATCTTCCATAACGAGCAGCACCGTAGAACGAAAGGCTTTTTTGGCGATTTGTTGAGGGGTTTGGGTCCTTGCTTCAGTCCCAACACAGGATAGAAAAATTAACAAATGCACAAAAGACAGTAGTAATTTTCTCGGGTATTTTTTCATAACCTGTCCTTGATGGTCGGAAGTACTTGAAGTTAGATAAGAAATCTATCCGGGCAGATTTAGCACTTCATCAGACGGAGCAGCATATTAACTTGCTTTGATTTTGGTCGTGTTCATTGATGGATTCGAATTCGATGTGCTTCCACCAAAAAGAGCTTGCCGCTATAGTGAGCCATATCACGGTTGACCGAAAGATAATCTTTCAAGCGCGATACAATTTGTGGCAAAACTTCAGGATGGTTTCTCACCTGAAGCGATATAATTCCCTGATAGTTAGCCGGTGGATAGTTATGTATATTTGCAAAATCGCCATTCAAGGATACAAGGATCGACCCTAGTTCTTGTGCCGTTGAAATTACAGCCAAATCTGGGGATTCAATAGGAAGATAATCTCTGAGATACTAAACTTCGTAACTAGCATCACGAAGAGTCTCAATAACTGTAGTGGGAACGCATTGATCTGCCAAAAACTGCAATCCCATTAAGCAATTTCCTCAAATTCCGCTAATTCACGCGCGTAATCAAGACAGGCATGAATCTGTATTGTTTTGATATCCGGAAATTCATTGATAATCTCGTTTATTGTATGTCCTGCTGCCAAATATCCGAGAAGGAGACTTACTGGGATTCTCGTTCCCTTGATACGGGGTTTACCCCGTAATGTATCTGGTGTGCTAATAATATGATCTCGCCAATGAATTAGCATATTCACTCTCCCAAATATAGAAATTATCTTGTTGATAGCGTAACACATCCAAAACCCATTTTCAAATAGAAATAGATAAACTACTCCAGAGCGAAAATGAAAATAAGAAAGCTCGCAATCTTTTAATATCTCAATATTGGGTTGTCCGCTGCAGCAAAGATAGTATAGTTCCGTCACAACTAAGGCACTTCAATTTTCGCGAACACCTGTGAAATGATACTCTCAGCATCTCGACCGTCCGCCTCTGCTTCGTAACTGATGATGACCCTGTGTCTTAGAACATCCATGCCGACTGTGTGGATGTCTTCAGGGGTAACATATCCGCGCTGAGAAAGGAACGCTCGCGCCCTCGCGGCAAACGCAAGAAAAATGGTCGCACGCGGTGAGGCACCGTATTCAATTAATGTGCTGAGTTCACCCAACTGATACGTTTCCGGAGACCGTGTCGCACACACCAAATCGACAATATACTTTTCTAGCTGCTCTGCCATATAGATGTTTCGGACGACCTCTCGGAACCGGATAATGTCTTCCGGGGAAATCACGGGTTGAATCGTGGAGATCTCTTCGGTTGTCATCCTCCGGAGAATTTGCAATTCCTCTGCCTGTGCCGGATAGTCAACCTTGATCTTGAGCATAAATCTATCCACTTGCGCTTCGGGCAGCGGATAGGTGCCTTCATGCTCAATCGGATTTTGCGTCGCCAGCACGAGAAACGGATCGTCAAGTGGATAGGTAGTCCCGCCGATTGTTACCTGCCGTTCCTGCATCGCCTCAAGTAAGGCACTTTGCACTTTAGCAGGTGCCCGATTTATCTCATCTGCGAGGATGATGTTGGCGAAAATCGGACCCTTTTTCGTGTAAAAATCACCCTTCTGTTGGTCGTAGATGAGTGTGCCAACGAGGTCGGCTGGAAGCAGATCCGGAGTGAACTGCAGACGGTTGAAAGAAGCGTCAATTGTCTGCGCGAGTGCGCTCACAGCAGTCGTCTTTGCGAGTCCGGGGACACCTTCAAGTAGAATATGCCCATTGCAGAGCAACCCTGTCACCAATCCCTCTAATAAAGCACTTTGCCCTACGATGACTTTTCCTGTCTCTGTGAGAATCTGCTGTATAAGCCCACTATCCGCTTGGATACGGGCGTTCATTGCCTCTAAATCGTAATTTTTCAATTTTTAATTTTACCTTGCGAGAGAGCAGCGAGAATTTGAGTGTTTGACATCTCTTCCTTAAATCTGCATGCACCGTTGTTGCAGGTTGCCATTCTGATATTGCCAAGAATACGATCCTGTAAATCCTGTTGCTGACTGCTGAAGGCGAGCGTGCTGATGGTGCTTTTCCCAACTTGTTGATGGCTGGCTGCTATTTAGGTGAAAAAAGGTTGCGTTTCGCCCTCTTGGAAGGACTGCTCAAGCCACGGATCCTCGGTTTTCTGCCTGAATTCGATAACCTTTTGACGCATCTCGTTGGCTATGTCTTGTAACGCCGGCACGTCAATGAGATTTTGCGACTCCGCTGGGTCGTTCTGCATATCAAATAAAGCCTCACGGCTCTGCTGCAAGAATTCGGTTCGCTGTCGATCACCGAGTTGCTGGACGTTGTCATCCCGCACGGCTGTCCATGAAATTGAGCGGAACAGGTCACTTGGTAGGGGTGTTTCCAATTGATATGCCAGATTTCGGACGTACTTATACCGTCTGCCCCGCAACACGCGATATGGATAATAGTTCGTCACTTCATGGAAACAGTGAGAAAAATACGTTTCCTCCCAGTCTCCGTTCCCGGGATGTGGGCTATCGTCCTCCAAGATAGTAAGCAGTGACCTACCGGGAAGTGCCTCTGCTCCATCGGGATGTGCAACACCGCACCAATCTAACATTGTCGGGCAAAAGTCTACCCAGTTGACGAGTGCTTGATTGTGAAAGCCACGTTTCTGTTGCGTCGGACTGGCAATAAGCAGTGGACAGTGATGTCCGCTATCGAAACTGGATGCCTTCGCGCCGGGGAATGGCATTGCGTGATCAGTCGTAACAAAGACAAGGGTTTCATCTGCGCGCCCGGAAGCCTCAAGTGCCTCCAAGACTGCACCTACCACAGCATCCCAACGCGAAACACTTTCGTAGTAATCAGCGAGATCTTCCCGAACGGCGGGTATGTCCGGCAGAAAATTCGGGACAATAATTTCATCTGGGGCATAAGAATTGGCTTGGATACCGGCATGCGTCTGGTCGTTCCCAAACCCCTTGCCAGCACGATGCGGATAACTACTGCCGATATGGAGATAAAAGGGGGTGTCTGCATTCTCGTTGAGAAATTGCGTGGCTTTCTCCGCCATATCCACAGGACTTCGGGGATTGACTTTCGGTTCGACATCGAAAGGATAAACACTTTCGGGTTCAACGTGTTTCTTTCCGATGCACGCCGTAGCGAATCCGTGTGCTTTCAGAATCTTTGGCACTGATGTTATATGTTCATGGGTACGGAATCCATGAATGCCATGGCAGTGTCCATATTGCCCGTGTGTATGGCTGTGTTGGCCCGTAAGAATACAAGCTCGACTCACAGCACATGAGGGACTTGTACAGAATCCGTAGTCGAACACAACACCGCGTTCGGCAAAGGCATCGATGTGCGGGGTTCGGATGACCTCATTTCCGTAGCATTTCGCGATGCGGCTCCAATCGTCCGCAATGACGAACATAACGCTTTTATAGGAATTGTTCATAGTTCTCCTTGATAAATATGTTTCTTTTTGGGTCCACTTTACAGCGTCCGAGTGGTTTTTGATCAAAAAGGTAGCAGGTGTTATGTAGGAAGAGAGCAGTTACTGAAAGAGTTGCGAGACCGGACAGGCGAACCCCGGCACGACATCCTCACCCGTGAGAGTATCTTCGCGCGTGAGCAGCGCAATGTCGCTTTCAGAATGATAGACTGTCACCGTTTGAGAACACGGTTCAAGCACCCAAACGAGGCGTGTGCCTGCACCCAGATAAGCAAACGCTTTGTCAACAACACGCGACTGAGCATCTGGCGGTGAGACAACTTCAATCGCCAGATCGGGAGGTATGAGAAACCCTTTGTTTTCGTCTCCATCCAACCGCTGTGTTGAAACAAACGCTACATCTGGCTTCAGACCCCGTTCACTAACCTGAAAAGTTGCCTCTACATGTACCTCACCCAACTGATTCCCGCGTACATGCCGATCCAAATGCCTGATAACGTTAACGCTAATCTTGCTATGTACCCTTGTTGGTGGAGACATTGGCACTAATTCACCTTTGACGTATTCATATCCATCTATATCGTTCTCAAGAAATTCCGCCAACGTCATGGAGACCTGTTCGGGTGCGAGAGTCCCTTGCGCGATTTCGTGGAGTTCTTGTTGTGTCATACCTTTAAAAACCCTCGTTTGATGTTTTATTGCGAATGTGCCATGAAAATCATTTTACTATTTCAACCCAAGTTGCTACCTTGTAGCATAACCTGTTAGGTTGTGCATAAATGTCCACAGGAAACCAACGGCCTCCTATGCTGCAAAAACCTCCAAAGACTGAAGGCTTTTCGCTGAAAAACGGCATCTATGGGTTTCCTAAAAACGTGTCCGTAGCAATTTAGGTTATTTAACCGTCTGTTTGTCACGTGGGAAGATAGGTCTCTGTCTACTAAACCAACCCACCCCGTTTCCGCAAAAACCACTCGAACCCAAGCAACGCGATAACCACACCGAAAATAAGGGGCATATCCCAGATATCGACATCCGTAATTTTTGACGTTGCACTTTCCACGAGCGGAATCTGGTTCACAAGTTGAGGCACCTCTTCCATAGTGTAGTACTTGCCTCCACTCCCTTCAGCAAGTGTTTTAAGAAGTGCTACGTTCATCTCAGCGTTACTAAATTCGGCGTAGGATGTTTTCACCTCGAAAAGGGTCTGTTGTTCTCCTAAGTTTTCGCCATCAAGGGTCCCAGTCGCAGTGACGGTGTATTCGCCGTAACGATTCGGAATAAAACGCGCCGTGTAGAGTCCATCTTTACCGAGGACCTGTTCAAGTTTTAATTCCCTGCGTTTCCCCGTTTCATCAAGAACGACGGCTCGGATTTTCGCGTTGTTTGTCAGTTGAAATTGTTGATCCGTAGCGGTAACCTCAATCACAACAGGTTCTTTCAAAGCGTAAGCCGTTTTTGCGACATCGAGTTTAATATGTTCCTTCGGGGCAGTTGTTAGCCACTTTGCAACCTGTCGCCAGAACCGTTCAGGACTATCCGCTTGGTGCCAGAATCGTTGGTCTCCATCTTCGTGAGAAGGTAGCATCTGCCAACGCCAAGAGGTGTGCGGTGTAAATACCATTACGCGTCCAGCATTGTAATTATGCGTTGCGATAAGAATGCGATTGCCGAATTCGTTCCGATCGGTTGGGTGCTCCGCCAAAACAAGTGCTCCTGCTTTGGCACGTTTCACTTTACTATACCCCTTCAGCGTAGGTAAGATCTGCCAACGTTCCAAATTCTCGGTAGGCAGATCCGCCAAAGCCATCAGAGTTTCTACTTTCCCCTCTGGTGTGAGTTGCAACTTATAGCCCCTATCCGCAATAGACTGTGAATTCGTGGTTGATCTGCCGAGTCGCCTCGGTGCTAGTGGAGGTGGTGGGGATCCAATCTCCAATTCTACAGGAAGACATTGCGCAATCGACGTGTTGATATAGGAATCGGAAATCTGATGATTACCTAAAGAATGAGAACCTCCCAGCATCAGCAGTCCGCCGCCTCGTATGCGTACAAACTCAACTGTATTCTCCAACTGTGAAGGTGTTAATTCGGAAGCAGCCACATTGCCTAAAATAATGGCATCAAAGTCAAAAAGGGTCTCCTTATCGTCTGGATAAAATTGAAAATCGTGTGATGCCTCCGCGCGGGTGCCGCCATACGTCCGCCTACCGTCATCAGAGATGCTTTTCAAAAACCGATCCGTTAATTGGATGTTCGGATCGTTTTTCAAAGCCCGTTTTATAAAGCCGAATTCATAACGCGGTTTGCCATCAACGAATAGGATTTTTACACGTTTGGTAGGCGTTACCTTGAGTAAGAACGTTTTGGCATTGTTTTGTGGGACGGCTTCTGCTTCTCCTAACTCTGCATGTATTTCAAATTTTTGCGTGCCGGCTTCGCGCGGGATAAATTTAAGCAAGACGCGTTCTGTTTTGGTATCAGAAGTTGAGGTTGCCTCACTGAACTGCGACATCCAAGAGGCACCTTCATCCATATCGATGGACTCAGTTTTCAAGATTCGTCCGTTGTTTGTCAATTGGATGTTGACTTTTTTCCCCTTGAACCCCTTCCGTCGCAAAGTTACCCACACTTCAACAGGAAAATCCTCCTCTGCGATTCGAGGTACATCTACTTTAACAATTTCCAGATCTGGATTGCCCTCTTCTGCTCCGATGCCAACAGTATGGATTGGGAGTTTCCGTTCTCTGATTTGCATTGCGAACTTTGCAATATCGACACTACTTTTATCTACACCATCGGTTAGTAGGACAGCTCCAGAGAGTGGGATTCCCTGTAAATCATCAAGAGCTTCGTTTAGTGCTTGTGGGATATCTGTACTTTCCCCCTCTGCCTTGGTCAACACCTCGCTCGGCACACGTTTTGCCATAGTGTCAAACGCGAAGAATCTGACTTTAAATTTAGCGTTCAGCTTTTCAAGGAGCCCTTCTTTTTCTGAAAAGAGTAGGTTGTTCGCTCGGTGCAACCGTGTCGATGAGTCAGGAGAATCGGTAATCTGCATACTTTTGGACCGATCGACCATCACCAACAGATAGGAGTCATCAGGGTTTGTTTGGTAAATTGTTAGAAAGGGCTTAAGGAGGCAGAAGGCAAGTAGACAAAGGACAATCGTACGGAGACAGATGAGAAAGCCCCGGAAGACGCGTTGGATGCGTCCTTGGGTAGTGCGATATGCCCATATTGTAGCGGCAAAAAGCCCGACGAGTAGAACGGCTACAAGGAGCCCTGGCAGTGGCACCCCAAACGAGAAGTTCCCCTCTCGGAAAACGTCAATGGGGTACTTCATCATCTTCTCAAACATTTTTTAATTTATCGCCTCCTGGGCTTCTGACGCAAGCCTATAGAAACTTGCGGGACAATGTTCCGTTCTGGTTTTCTGTTAATATGGTTGGTGGTTAATCCCTCGATTCCTGCCAACTGTGCCCATTCTTTAAACAGGAAGTATAACGCACTGACCGGTGTGTGCTGATTCATGTAATGCGTCGATGACACGCATATTTCCAAGAGCGTCCGATATCGGTAAGTGAGTTGGTGCTCCAGTCTCCACTGCTCGACATAAATCCAGAATCTCAGCGGCATAGGGGTTCACACCATTCGCGACACGAATAGTTTCACCGTTTACAATAAAATGAGTTTCGCCTTCCGAGTTGCCCCACGCACTCTGAACAAAGAGCGTGCCATCTGTCCCAGCGATCTCATAGGATTCGCGCCACGTCCAGCCGAAACTACAATCCAATTGCCCTGTAATACCATCGCCAAAGTCTAAAGTTCCAATCAGGGTTTCCCAAACATTGTTAATCGGTTCAAACTTGCCTGTTGCCCATACGGACTGCGGTTCTCGCCCGACGAGATAACGGATGATATTGATGCAATAACAGCCTAAATCCATAACAGCACCGCCGCCGAGATCCCCTCTTAACCGCCAATTTTTTCGGTCTGTGAGTCCAGTTGAAAAAGTAGAACGGGCGTAGCGGACCTCTCCGATTGTCCCTTCCTCGATTTTCTGTTTCACTGCAAGCGTCAAGGGATGATGTCGATACATGAAGGCTTCCATTAATCGGATGCCGGCGCGTTCTGCAACTTGAACCATCTGCTCCAATTGCGTCGTGTTAACCGCAATGGGTTTCTCAACAAGAAGACCTTTGACTCCACACCGCACTGCCTCCAAGACATTTCTGAGATGACTGGAGGGCCACGTTGCGACTACTAAAACATCGGGTTGCTGTTTCTCCAGCATCTGTCGGAGATCGTTGTAGGTATTCTGGACATTATACTCTGTAGCAAAACGCTTGAGCGATTCAAACTTCTCATCGCATGCGCCTACAATTTCAATTTCTGATAGATTCCGCCACGCATTACCGTGGGCGTTAGAGATACCACCACACCCGACGATTGCTACACGATATTTCGACGAAACTTGCGACATAACCAACTCCTTTTAAAGCAAGTACAGAAGGCATTCTTACAAAATCTCTGAAATGGCTATAGGTCTGTCTTCTTGGGCAGATTGGTTTGCTGCCAGCGATATTGCGAGTGTCTTGACCGCATCGCTGTAAGGGCTCAAGATTGAAGACGCGTCACCACTTCGCACTGCCTCCACGAAAACCTCATCAATTGTTGGACCCGGTTCTGTTTTATCTACCCATTCGCCATCTTCCTGTACCAAAACCCTTGATGGATTCCAATTCAGCAGCTCTCCCTCATATAATAAATCCAGAACATTCGCATTCGCCCAGTCCCCTGCGTAAGCCCAAGTAGCGGTCAATGAACCGACGGCACCATTCGCAAACTGAAGCGAGACACTATTGGCATCAGGGCAATCCGTCTCCTTGAGAAACCGGTTTGCCTGCATCGCATAGACAGTTTCTACTTCTCCGCCCATGTAGCGCATCATATCGATAGTATGGGTTGCTTGTTCGACAAGTTGACCGCCGGATTTGCCCATCTGCCGGAGCCAGGCATTTGGATCTCCATGTCCGGTGCTGCACCAATACTTACCAACGACCATATTAATCGTTCTGCCCTGCAGGATCTGCTGTGTTATTTTTGTCGAACCGAGGTAACGAAGTTGATAACCGACACAAGTGATGAGTCCAGCGTTGGCAACCGCGGCTTCAACCTCATGGGCAATATCCATATTGATGGCGACGGGCTTCTCGACCAAAAATGGCAAGCCTCGTTCAATGACATCGAGTTCTGGCTGTCCATGAGCGAAAACAGGGAGACTCAGATAAACTGCATCTAAGTCATCTCGTTCGAGGAGGACTTGATGTGCGGTATAAGGATCGGCATTGTGTTTCTCTGCGGCACTTTGCGCCCGTTCAGTTTGAATATCGCAGACAGCCACAACACGTGCTCCTTCAATTCCGGCTAATTGATTCATGTGTCCATTCGCATTGCCGCCACATCCGATAAATCCGATTTTAAGTTCTTTCATCTTTTACCTTTATTGTCTGTGCTCAGAGTTAGTTATTAACCCAAGTTGCTACGGACACAATTTTAGAGATTCACCTGCTATTTTTTATTTAAAAACGTTCAGGAGCCGCAGCATTTCGTAGCTTAGGAGACCGGCAGCCTACGTACTAAGATACACAACCTAACAGGTGATGCTACAAAGGTGAAAACTTGGGTTAACCTTAACGCGCTTTGAAATTAACTTGTAATGCTTTTTCAATATTTTCACGTGGGTGAACACCAAACTGGACTTCAAAATCTCGGTCAAATGCGTCTTCTTCAGCGGGATCAGGTTCAAGGGGTAGTTCTATAGGCTGTCGATTCATGGCGATTGACCGATGCGCGGCGATCACCATCTCCTGATCTGCTCTGCCCATTTCGCCAGTCCATAGTGGCTGTATATCTTCTCGGACAGCGCGGGCGATGCCATCAAGCATCGTCGCTAATGAAATAACCGTCTCTGAAATATCTGTCTGCCGATAAGGATTGATCCACGTTACAGTGCCTCCTAAAGACTCTGGAAGTTCCACAAAGATACGTTGCAGGGTGCCGCTCTCACTATACTCTCTCTGGACTTCGTATGTCTGTGCCCTTCCGGCGTTTTCGACGAGATCCGCATCCGTGCAAACGTTAATCGTTTCACCGCCCGTGGCACCTTGGTTTCCGTTGGTGATAATTGTTCCTCGCTCACCACAGGTCTCGAAACCCACGAGTTGGTTCCGTCCAAGACATCCATTCTTGTTCCCCACCATTGCGATGCCAATCCCACCGTTCTCAAAATCCACGGCATAAAATTCAAGACCTTCCTGATTATGATCCCGTTTTGCCCTGTCAACGTAGGGAGAAACAGGCATTATATGCCTGATGCTACTCACCCTTTTGGGGGCGGCATCTATCCGGCATCGTATTGCAGCAAGTCCATGATAGCCGGTTGTGGAGAAGAGTCGGTAACACTTATGGACTTTTCCAATTACGTCTTCCTTAATGAGTTTGCACACAAATTGTTCCACAGGAACGAATGGAAAATTTTCCGATGTCTGCAGTTTTACACCGTTTTCGGCAGCCTCGGTTATCATCATATCCATCAAACCGAGTGTTGGTGCAAGCCCTGTCTCTACGTTATGCGAAATGCCACATCGAGAAAGGTAACAGGAGACGATGTGATGTAGAGGCATCGGCACAACAACATCGCAGACATCCGGCGATGTTTCATCAATCATTTTCCGAACATCAGTGTAGGCTTTAATGCCAAGTTTCGCTGCGCCAGCTTCTGCGGATTCTGCGTGGGCATCGCACACGGCAACTATGTCAAAAGTGTCCTTTAATGTAGCGGCTGTTGACAGATGTGATGCACCGCGTCTACCGTGGCCAATTAAGGCGTATTTTAAACGTGACATGCTACTCTTCCCCCGGTAGGCAACCAATTCGTCGGGAATCGGAGTTCCCTCCTACCACTGATTGCTGTTAATTAACGCACTGATAACCGGTCTCTCCAAGACGCTTTCGGATTTTATCTACTTCGGTTGTAGACAGTTGACGCAGGGGCCGCCGCATCGTCCTTGAGGGGAATCTGCCCATCAACCAGCGAGCGCATTTCATTCGCTGGTGCGCGTCACTGCTGGGTTCACCAAAGTTATAGACGATTCGTGCCAATGAATCTACTTGACTGCGTGCTTTACGGGCCCCAATGAGATCGTCATTGAGTGCGGCGTGTACCACATCCACCATTAGTTCCGGCACAAAACCTGCGAACCCGATGAGTGCTCCGTCACTTCCTTCCAGTAAGGAGGCGAGCAGATACTCATCATGGCACGTCAAAATAGGTACGTCCGGTGCGGCTTCTTTCAGCTGCTCATAGTCCCACCGCCAGCGCGCCATGTCGCGTGTGCCCATTTTAATGCAGATAACCTGTGGGATCTTCACCATTTCTAACATCTCTTCAAGGCTATATCCTGCCTTTGTCCATGCGGGGTACTGGTGAACAATAATCGGTATATCTGCACCTGCGGCGACATCTTGAAAGTAACCGACTGCGGTTTCAGGGGTCCTGCCAAAACGCAACCAGTGATGGGCGGGCATCAACAGGATGGCATCCGCCCCGGCTTCCTTCGCCGCGAGTGCGTCATCAATCGCTGGGAGGCTCCCTTCCGCACTCACCCCTGAAACGACTTTAACTCGGTCACCAACGGCTTCAGCAGTAATTTGCGTAACGCGTTGTCTTTCGTGCAAGCGGAGGGACATGATTTCGCCTGTATGTCCGTTACAGACAACACCTTTTATCCCCGGAACACTTGCGAGTTCCTGCATATACTGCCGCAATCCGGCTTCGTCAATCGATTCATCTTCCTGAAAAGGACAGAGCGTCGCTGGAAATACACCTGTCCACGGATGATGTTGCCAGTTCATTTTCACAACTTTACCTCTGGTTCATGGATTCAGGACAGATCTCTCAAGGGGATTATATAAACCAAGTTTCCAGTTTGTAGCATCACCTGTTCGGTTGTGCATCTTACAGCACGCAGGAGACCAACAGTCTCCTACGCTACGAAACTCGCTAATGGTCAAATCCCTGAAAGTGTCAGAATCCATCTAACCTAACTGCTTTTTTATTAAAAATTCCGTACGATCCCCCAAATTAAATTTCATTTTAACTTGATTTTGCATGTGAAATCAAGTATTATTTTAAAGAAGATGGTTCATCTCGTCAGAAGAACTGAAAAATCACGTCTACTGGTTCTGATTAATAGAGGATGTCCAAGTGCAAAAACAGAGAAGACTTAAAGTGATTGCCGCGAGCGTCATTTTGTTATGTGGTATGGCATTTTTAGTGCTAACTGGGATTAAAAGAACAAGTATTCAGCATTTCACGCCAGCTGCTCTTGTGGCAGATGGCAGCAAAATGAACAATCAGCAGGTCCAAGTTGATGGGCTCATCGCAGAGGATAGTTCCGAATGGGATGCTGCCAATTTTAAGCTCACTTTTGCTGTACTCGACCGCGAAACTGCGGCAACAGTCAACGTGATTTACAAGGATCGACTGAAACCGGATAATTTTACAGATGGTGGTAGCGTTTTCGTAGAAGGCAAATATGATGCAACGCAGAACCTCATTGTCGCATCTAAACTCATGACGAAATGTGCCTCGAAATACGAGGGAGCAGAAAGTGCAACACCTACAAATGAGACATCGTACATCTCGCAATAAGAAATACTTAACATTTTAGCAACATGCTCAACAACACCTTTTTGATGCCGCTGACAACGTCGATGTCCCTACCGGTTACTCGGAAGGGGCTGAACCTGCTATCAGCAGTGAGGAGGTCCAGAAACGAATGACTGCGGAAATTGGACAAGCCGCTATATTTCTCTCTGTGCTGTCTGGCTTGTGGGCGATTGGCTTCCTCTGGATTGGGCTACGCACGCGAAACCAGAACGCCATCCGAAGCGGCAGAAATGCTGTCATTGCTACCTTCATTCTCATCAGTATTGCGACTTGTGCCTTAATCTACGGTTTTGTAACCGATGACTTCTCAATGCGCTATGTTGTTGAGGTGTCAAGTGCAGCGCAACCTCTCCTCTATAAAATCACTGCACTCTGGGGACGAATGTCGGGGTCTCTTTTATTCTGGCTCTGGTTGCTGACTGTCGCAGGCGCAATTGTTGTCTGGCAAAATCACCGATACAATAAAGAAACGAATGATACCCTCTCGGATTATGCCCTGATTCCTATTGCAGTCGTGCAACTATTTTTTATTTTACTCGTCACCGGCCTCATCGAAGGGGTTTATAACCCGCTTGCACGATTCCCCAATGGACAGATGGCACCTGATGGTGCCGGTATGAACCCACTTCTTCAAACCCCAAGCATGGCATTCCATCCACCGACGTTATATATCGGTTGGATTGCCCTGACGGTGCCGTTCGCGTTTGCAGTCGGTGCGCTTGCATCTGGTAGGGTTAGCAGTGCTTGGATACTCCGCTCGCGTAGGTGGACGCTGTTTTCCTGGATCGTCTTGACCATCGGTATTACGCTTGGGGGCAATTGGGCATATCGCGAGTTGGGATGGGGAGGATATTGGGCATGGGATCCGGTTGAAAACGCCTCTTTTATGCCGTGGCTCCTCGGCACCGCTTATTTGCATTCAGTGATGATTCAAGAGAAGCGGAATATGCTTAAACTCTGGAATATCCTTCTGATTACGCTTGCGTTCCAGTTCACGCTATTGGGAACTTTCATCACGCGCAGTGGAATTATCTCATCAGTGCACGCCTTCGCACAATCTGATATTGGCGGATATTTCCTCGGTTTCATCTTCGCTTCAACAGCAGGGGTCATCGGACTCATCATCTATCGCTGGAAACGCCTTAAAAGTGCCAATCGTTTAGAGTCTCTTCTCTCTCGTGAAAGTGCCTTTCTCCTCAACAACTGGCTCCTTGTCGGGTTAACGCTCATCATCCTCTGGGGTACGTTGTGGCCGATTATCTCCGAGGCGATTAACGGTCAAAAATCCTCCGTTCCTGAAGCCTTTTTCAATCAAGTCGTTATTATACCGGGATTGCTACTCCTTTTCCTCACAGGTGCGGGTCCAATCATCTCATGGAAGAAGATCACTGCCAACAACTTCCAACGGATGTTTTTGTTACCGCTTGTTATCGGTTTAGTCGCGGGTGCATTGACCTGGGGATTTCTCACATTCGTAAAAGAAGAGAGTTCCGCTCTCTATTCGGTCCTCTGCGTTTCCGTGAGTACCTTTGTGGTTGTCGCAATCTTTGCTGAATTTTATCGCGGTGCGAAACTCCGTGCGAAACGACAAGAGACTTCCCTGCTCAACGGTTTGAACCTCCTCATCCAACGTAATAAGAGACGATATGGCGGTTACATCATTCATGTCGGTATCGTTATCCTCTATATAGGCATTATGGGATCAAAAGGCTATTTTCTGCTTGAATCCAAGGGTTTAAGAATCGGGGAATCAATGGAGGTTGGCGAGTTTCAACTCACTATGAAAGACTCGTTTGAGAAAGAATTTGAGAACTATCGTCGAACTGGCGTTGTTTTTGATGTTGCCAAGAATGGAAAACAAATAGGGACAATGGAACCCGCACGCCACTTCTATTACAAGACTGGACAGGGAGAACAGGACACTATTGAATCTGCTATCCGGCACTTTGGTGTGAACGACTTTTATATCGCCCTTGGCAGTATCCCACCCGACGTTAAGACAGGCGGTATTGTGAACGTACAGGCGTATTACAACCCTCTCATTGGCGTCGTCTGGATCGGCGTTGCTGTGATGGTATTGGGTGGAATCGTCGCGATAGCCGAGAAATCTGAACGTAGTAGAGATGCTTGATGGATGAGGAATAAGACCATGAAGACTGGAAGATTTGAGCACATTACAACGTCCAATGAATTTATATTTTTTACTTTTGTTTCGATTGTGTTGTTTATCGCTTGCAGTTTTATTTTCATGGGGTGTGAGCAGACCGTAGAGGCTGAAACTAAAATTTTAGAACCGAAGGATGACACCACGATTGAGGCCGAGTTGGAAGAACTGCTGACCACAGTCTACTGTTACTGCGGTTGTGAAAGGGAAACAATCAAGGTATGTGTATGTGACACCGCAGTAATGATTGAAAAGGATTTCCGGGACCGATTGCTTGCGGGTCAAACAGTCGAACAGATTCGCACGAATTATCTTGACAGGTTTGGACCCCAATTTTACGCAGTCATGCCAGCAGAAGGTATTAATTTACTTGCCTACATTATGCCAGCTGTCATTCTTGTTCTCATCGGTGGTATTGCCTTCGTCGTGCTTCGGAGGTTCAGTCAGCAAGCAGTAACAAGTGATGGAGTTGAGGAACCCAACCAACAGGTCTCCGATACAACCGTGAAACAGGTCGAAGCTGAATTGGAGAGGTACAAGCAGCAAAACTAAGCACTGTGATTTCTTGAGCAGGATAGGCACTCGGTGCTTTCGGAAAGGGTGTTTCATGTCTTTTTTCGTGATTTTATGGATGATAATTTTCGGGATTGCACTTCTTGTGTATCTAGGGTTTCCAATTTTCTCGAAGAAAGGCGATCAACCTGTTGCCGCATCTGATGATATAATTGAGGAACGGCGACAAACCCTTTTTCAGGAACGTGAGCGCAGTTACGCCGCACTCGCAGATCTCGACGAAGATTACGAAACCGGCAAACTCTCAGATGCCGACTACCAAGAATTACGTGAGGAACTCCTGCAAGAGACTGCGCGCGTTATTATGCAACTCGAAAATGAATCTTTGTCGGATGTAGAAGCAGAAATTGAGAGGTTCAAACAGCAACAACGTGGAACATAACATGTACACGAGTATGTCCTCATATAGCAATTCAAGAAGCAATTTGCAGATGCACAGTGTTCCTACGTGGTGGATGTGCAGTCTATTAGCGGTTGCTCTGAGCCTTCTTCTCCCACTTCCCACTCCCTATGCACAAACGGCACAGCAAGGCGATATTCAAGGCACGGTTATCGATAAACAGCAAGACAAGCTTCTCGTCGCACAGACTGTAACCCTTACTATTCACAAGACTGACACGACTGATACCCAAGAAACGACAACGAATGAGAATGGGAACTACCGTTTTGGGAATTTACCACTCGATCCAAGTGTTCACTATACGGTTTCTACGATTCATGGAGGGACGAACTACACGGAAAAAGACGTGGTTTTGTCTACTTGGGCTCCGAACATCAAAATCGACTTTGAAATCGGGGGGTTTACAGATGACAAAAAGCAAATCCGTGTAAGGTCGCATAGTTTTGTTATCGCGCCTCCGCCGCCGGACCATGCCCCAGATGGTGCTGTCACAGTGATTGAAGCAATTGGGATTGAAAATCTGAGTGACCTACCTTTTAAAACAACGCACGGCACGCAAACAGTCGGACTGCATTTAACCCTCCCTAAAGGGACCGAGGGTTTTCAGCCACATCAGTCAACAGAGCTCAGGCTAAACCCTGTTACGAATGAAGCTATCCGTACGACACCATTGCCACCAGGAGAAACACATTTAGGTTATACCTATATTTTCCACGTCGAAAAAGACAGACTGGATTTATCTCGTCGCTTGGATTTTGCTACGGCAGAATTTTTATTCTTTGTCCCCGAAAGTATTGATTTTGCGCCGCGTGCGAACTTTTTCGGGGCACCAAGGCGCGAACAAATTCACGGTAATATCTATCTTGTATATCAGAGTACTGCGCCAAAGGCTTTCGCAGCAGGGACAACGGTTGACTTAGCACTTAACGTGAACATGGGACCTGCTCGGGGGGCACTACCGGGGCAGACATCTAACTTGGGACAATTGGTGCTTATTGCTGTCGCGGCTGCATTGACCGGCGGATTTCTCGTCGCCGCGCTTTTTAAACTTCGCACAACAAACAATAGTCTAAATTCTGACACCGATGATGCCACTTCACCATCAGATGTAGGCTGGCTTCGTAAACTGAGTTCAGACGACCTTGAGCATGTCCGCGTCGCAAGGCTTGAATTTATCACGCATCTTGATGATAAACGTGAAAAACAAGAGATTTCGGAACGCGTCTACAAGCGCTTGCGCCGGGAGCAAACGGAACGTCTCACTACACTCCTAAATCAAGAAAAAAGGGGAAACAATGCATAGCAAACACCGCATTGCTGATTTGATCGTCATGTTGGGTCATATAGACGAAAACGTTCGGGATACCGCGAAAGCAGAATTGATTGCCATAGGTAAGCCTGCGATTCCGCAGCTCATCGATGTTCTGACGCAAGAATGCTGGCATATCTCTGAGTACGGTGCTGAGTTTTACGCACACATTGAGGAGTCTGCTATTCCTGCTTACATGGAACAGATGTCGAATCATGCTGCAGAAGTGTTGGCAAAAATTGGTGAGTCTACCGTTCCTGCCCTGACGGTGGAGTTCACCAGGGCTGAACGTGAATTTTCCGAATGGTTATACAAGCAGTTGCGACCTGAGCAAACGGACCGTTTTATCACGATGCTGGCGTATGTTAAGAAAGGTGAATAATGGAGACGGAGCACATTGTAGCTGACCTCATCGACGATTTGGCAGAGTTGGATGACCATATCAGTGAGGCTGCAAAAAAAGAGTTAATTGCTATAGGCGAACAGGCGATTCCGCAACTGATTGAAGCACTTGCTGATAACTTTGGGGATGTGGTTGATCAAGCCACTGATATCTTGGCTGCCATCGGTGAACCGGCAATACCTGAGCTCATTGATCAGATGGGGATAGTTGAAAGATACCATGCACTTGCTATCGGTAACGCGCTGAGCCGTATTGGTGAACCAGCGATACCCGTTTTGGTTGAAGCGTTGTCTGACAAACTCGATGAAGATTTTCGCGAATATGCAGCTCGCGCGCTCAGTCTAATGGGAGTTGCGGCAATTAGTGCGATACCTGCTCTTATTCAGGCTTTGACCGATCCCTCAGATGAGGTTCGGTCTTATGCTGCCTACGCACTTTCCAAAATGGAAGGCGCAGCAGCGGATGCAGTCCCTGCTCTTATCAAGGCACTTGATGATGAATCCGGAGAGGTCCAAAATCATGCGGCTTTTGCATTGGGTACGATTGGAACCCCGGAAGCGGAACAGGCACTCATAGAACTCAGTCAAGCGTAGCAGAGAAACTCCGATGAAAAACGAAAAAAAAGATACGCAGAAGCAGGCAAATGAACTTGATGGAAAAACATGGCTGCGATATTCAGTTTCCGTATGGAATGATATTAGGAAAACGAAAGAGGAGGTTGAACTAAAACATCCTGCTATGTTCCCGATAGCGCTCGCCCATCGTCTTATTGCGTGTTTTACACCTCCCAAGGACTCTTTAATATTAGACCCCTTTGCTGGTGTTGGCTCTACATTGCTTGCCGCGAAGGAGTTGGGCAAGGATGCCATCGGATTAGAGATTTCTCCAGAATTTGCGCAGATCGCTGAAAGACGCATAGACCAGATGCTGCCATTTGCAGGACAAACTGATGTCCAAATCCATACTGCCGACTGTCGAGAACTTTATCGATATGTTTCTCCAAACAGTGTAGATATGGTAGTGACATCGCCTCCGTATTGGGATATCTTGCTGCAAAAACGGACTGCGGATAACAAGGAACAACGGGATTATGGAGAAGCTTCAGCAGATTTAGGAAAGATTCAGAATTATGAGAAATTCTTATTAGAACTGCGTAAGGTATTTGAGCAAGTTTACAACACAATGAAGCCGAAAAGTTATTGCTGCATCATTGTTATGGATATACGGAAAAAGAACCGTTTTTACCCGTACCACATTGATATTTCCCAGTTTATGCAGGATATCGGTTTTATCTTCGACGATCTTATGATATGGAATCGAGCGCAGGAGTACAACAATTTGCGTCCCCTGGGATATCCGAGTGTATTTAGAGTCAATAAAGTTCATGAATTTATCTTGATTTTTCAAAAACCCAAGGATGGGAGTTTGTCTGGTGAGCTTGATTGAAGATATAGACTATATCGATGCGGATGTTGCCTATCTTCTTGGGTTGATCACAGCAAGAGGGAAAATCTCAGAAGATTCTGATGTCCGGCGAATTATCATAGAATTTCCCTATAAATCTCTTGAAATTGAAGGAATCTCTGCGCGTTTCGATACTGATAGCTCGATAAAACTTGGCTTGCAACAAATCCAAGAGCGTGTCTTGGATGTAACAGGTGCTGATGTAAGTATCAGGAGTACGAATAGCAGCATTACACTGGTGCTACGCTTTTTTAGGAATACGATGATATGGCGAAACATTTTGATGCACACGCAGGAAGATGCTGGATACGAACATTTTCGAGTTCCAGATATATTCTTTTCCTCAAATATCCCGGCAGACTGGAAACGAGAATATCTTAGAGGTTTCGCAGATGTTGCAGGCAATATCAGGCGGGCTAATCGTTATGTTGATGGTTCTGACCGTGTTCGTTTGGATGTCTTGAACTATCAGACCAATTGGGAAATGCCGGTCCTGCTCTGCACTTTATTAGAGGAGCACTTAAAAATACCCATTCAATTGATTACTTGGGGACATCCAAACATGGGAAGAAACTTTAGAGAACATCAAATCAACATTTTCGCTGTCCCTTTTGGAGAAATCGGTTTTTCATTTCCGCATAAACAAGCATTGCTTCAAGAATTTATAGCGCATGATAAGGAACATTATCCGAAGAAAATTTATAATCCGTGTCTCGGTAAAAAATTATTAGGCAAACGAAAACGAAAGCCAAAGGACAGCCGGGAAAGTGATGACAGACTTGACTCGAGACTAAAAGGACAACATTTTAATGCTTACTGGCAAATTTGCAAAAAACTCGGTTGTCCACGTACTCCAAAAATCCTTGAACAAGAAGGGTGGCAGATTAACAAGCGACAGGCATTAGAGGAAGTCCCAGAAGATGAAATATAAATCTGAAAAGGATATGTATCCTGATGTGTGTCAATGGTTAGAGGCTTTTCTAAAGGACCGCTTTCGACAGGCTGACGTTGATGTTCATTCCCTCCCGCATACCGCAATTTCCCGTTTTCTCAGTACATATAGCCGGGGCAATTTCCCCGGAGAGTGGGTCACATGGAATATTAAAGTTGATATTGTTGGATTTGTGCATCATCCAAACAAACCAACAACTTTGGTTTTTGTAGAGTGTAAAAACACCAAACTTACGCTGGCGCACCTTTCCCAACTTCTTGGATATAGCCGTATTGCTCGCCCAATGTATTCGTTTCTAATTTCCCCGGTAGGTTTTTCCCGATCACTTGTCTCCTTACTTCAAGAATATCAGCGGCGCGATGTGCTGAAATATCGTTGGGAACCCGGAAAATTGCCGAGGCAGGTTATTGTGGCGCAGTGGGAGATGATCGGTCGTAATCTAAATAGACACACTATGATCGGAGGTGCAGGTTTATAAAATTTGCTGTATAATGCATGCCGTTGAGACTTAAAAAACTTGAAAAAATCACTCAGATATGATATAATTAAAGAAAGTGGAATGTTATATATGTTCACGAAGATGAAAGAAAAAGGTGCAAATATCGCGATGTAACTAATAAACGAATTAATTTGCTTATTTGTCCATCCATCTGATGTCGTTACATTTAATGGTGTATCTTCAGTGAATTGTGCGGTATCGGAATGGAATACGAAACATTAGAAGGGAGCCAAGATGGCAAAATACGACTTTGTAATCGCTGTAGGAGGGGCACCCGGGCAGGGTATAGAAACTGCTGGAAAGAGCATCAGCCAAATTTGTGCCCGGTATGGGCTGAATGTTTTTACTTACACCGCCTATCAATCCCTTATCCGCGGCGGTCACTCCTTCCTGACTATCCGAATCAGTTCTGAACCTATTGCGAACCACGGGGACAAACTTGACCTGATTATTGCTCTGGATGCTAATAGCGTAGAAAAGCATCTACCACATGTCTCACCCGGCGGCGCACTCATCTACAACAGTGATGATGTCAGAAAACAGCCGGAACGCGATGACATCCAGTTGTGTCCTATCTCTTATAAAGAATTGACGAATGATCCCGATAGAAAAAAGATCATGCTGAATGTTTGTGCCTCCAGTGTGGCTTTGCAATTGGTAGGGATAGATTTAGCAGTGCTTGAGGACATCATTGTTCTGTCACTGAGCAAACGCAAGGGGCAAGCCATAGTGGATGCAAACATCGCCGCTGCTCGGGCAAGTTACGATTACGCTGCTGAACATTTCACGCCGTTCGATGTCCAATTTGAGAAACAGGATCCACCGTTGGCTTTTGGTAGTGGTAATATGTTGATGGCAATGGGCGGGGCATCCGCAGGAGTCAAATTCTATGCTGCCTATCCGATGAGCCCATCAACAGGTATTCTCCATTGGATGGCCCCGAACGCTCGCGATCTCGGTATTATCGTCCGGCAGTGTGAAGATGAAATCAGCGTTATCAACATGGTAATCGGTGCTGCACACGCCGGATGCCGTGCGATGTGTGCAACGTCGGGTGGAGGTTTTGCACTCATGACAGAAGCAATTGGCAGTGCAGGCATGATGGAAATTCCAATTGTCGTTGTTAATGTCCAACGCGGAGGTCCCTCCACAGGTCTACCTACCAAGACCGAGCAGGGAGATTTATGGCAAGTTCTCGGCGCGAGCCAAGGTGATTTTCCGAAAATTATTGTTTCACCTACCAGTATCATGGACGGATTTAATACGATACCTGAACTCTTTAACCTCGTCGACAAGTTTCAATGTCCTGGCATGGTCATCACAGATTTGTCGCTGGCGGAAGGTCACACGACATTCGCTCCTGATTCTATCAACTGGCAGCCGAAAATTGAACGTGGAGAATTAATCACCGAACAAGGGCAGACAGATGGTGAATATCAGCGTTACCACATCACAGACAGCGGGATTTCGCCCCGTGCTATCCCTGGCACGCCTGGGCACATGCACGTTGTTGCCACTGACGATCATGATGAAGATGGCAGCCTGATTAGCGATGAATTCACGAATCCGCATATACGTCGCGACATTATGGAGAAGCGGCAGCGGAAAATGGAAGGTATTCTTGAATTCCTCCCGCCTCCGACTTTTGAGGGTCCCGACGATGCGGAAGTTACCCTAATTGGATGGGGATCCACGCATGGTGTGATGAGTGAAGCGGCACAACAGTTGACCGAAGCGGGCATTGCTACCAACCATATCCACTTTAAGTGGCTCTATCCGATGGATGAGGATGCGATCAACGAAGTGCTAGCGAAATCTGCGTATTCGCTTATCGTTGAGTGTAACTACACGGGGCAATTCGCTCGATTCTTACGGGGTGAGACCGGCTTTAAGGCGGACGGTCATATTCGCAAATACGACGGTGAACCTTTTATGCCGCATCATATTGTTGATGGAGCCCGTGAACTTTTGAACAGTAAAACAGATCTTTATGTCCCCTATCAAGAGATTGTTGTCTAACAAAGGAGGATGAATCAGATGGCGAGACGAGCAAGACGAGAAAGACCTATTCAAGGTGCTCCTACAGCGCGAGATTTTAAAGGTGATGTTAATCCCGATTGGTGTCCCGGTTGTGGTGATTTTAGTGTCCTGAGTGCGCTACAAAACGCTTATGCAAAACTCGGCAAAGGCAATCATGATCACTTGACAGTCAGTGGGATTGGTTGTTCCTCTAACCTCCCTGGCTATGTAAAAACTTATGGAATGCATACATTGCACGGTCGCGCTTTAGCAGTCGCGACGGGTGCTAAATTTGCCAATCACGAGTTGAATGTTGTCGTCACTGGTGGTGATGGTGATGGCTACGGCATCGGTGGAAATCATTTCATTCATACGATGCGAAAAAATATTGATCTCCTCTACATTGTCATGAATAACGAGACGTATGGGTTGACTGTCGGACAAGCCTCACCGACGACTGTGGTAGGTGAACAGACGAAAAGCACGCCGTTCGGTAATTTAGAGTCCCCTCTGAATCCCGTTGCAATGGCGATTGTCGCGGGCGCGACTTATGTTGCAAGAGCATTTAGTTCTGAACGCGCGCAACTCTCGGAATTGATGTATAACGGGATGCGACACAAAGGATTTGCGTTCATTGATGTTATCAGTCCTTGTGTGACCTGGAAAAAAGAGAAGATGAAAATTTTCGATTACTGGAAAGAGCGCGTTCATCTTCTTGAAGATCATGACACAAGTGACAGGGCCTCGGCACTCGAACAGGCAGTAAAGACGGGGCATGAAACGCAGCTTGGGTTATTCTACCATGATACAAGCCGCGCTGCGTTGGATGAGTTGGAGCCTGTTTTAGAGAAGGGTCCCATAGCACATCAACCTCTTGGCATTACTCAAGAACAGGGCGATGCAATTATTCAACGTATGATGTAAAGATGAATAGTGTCGGCGGATTTTTGTGCGCGTCTACCCTTTTTATCTGATATTTTGGCTGTTGGGGCGGGTCTTTATCCCGCCCTCTGTCTTTTTTGTTCCCTACTACGGGTAGTTCACACTATGCGCCTTCGTGCTTCCCAACTCACAAAGGACTTCGGACATCGCACAATTGTCAAAAATGCCACACTCTCGGTTCATCCCGGAGAAGTGGTTACGATTTTCGGTCCCAACGGTGCCGGTAAAACAACGCTCATCAAAATCCTCGCAACGCTCTTGAAACCGACATCTGGAAAACTTGAGATTGAAGGCGCGGATGCAATCTCAGAGTCCTCGGATGTCCGTAGTGCATTGGGGGTTGTTGTTCATGAAAACCTCGCCTATCCTGCCTTTAGCCCTTATGAGAATCTCAAATTTTTCGGACAGATGTATGGTGTCAAGCAATTAGAACACCGCGTAACAACCCTTCTTGCCGAAGTCGGGCTACAGCGTTTTTTCCATGAACCCCTTCACATCTTTTCGCGGGGTATGACGCAACGTTTTATGATCGCCAGAGCCCTTATCCACTCCCCTTCAGTTTTATTACTCGATGAACCCTTTTCTGGATTGGATGCTTCTGCCAGACAGTTTGTTCTCAATCGTATTACACAGGAACAGCAAAAAGGCACAGGCATCATCATTACAACACACAACACAGAGTTGGGCCATCTTGCTGGTACAAGGTTCCTCTTTATGATAAACAGTGAATTGGAAGAGGTCGCCCAGAAAAATGAGATCGAGGCAGAGACGTTATTACAGACGTATGAGGAGAGATTGAGAAACAACGCTCCGAAGGGGCTGTAGATAGACTCTTTTTAGTTGAGACAAACATGAAGGCACTCCGTCAAATTGGCGCGTTGATTCGGAAGGATCTTGGACTTCAATTCCGTTCAAAAGAGGCACTGGTACTCATCTTCGTTTTCAGCGTGCTGGTTGTCCTCATTTTTGCTTTTGCATTCGGGCCGATTTTCCCTGAAAGGGTAGAACGTGGTAAATTAACCGCCAGCGTCCTCTGGGCGGCGTTTGTTTTTGCAGGAATTATTAGCTTGAACCGCTCATTCACGTTAGAGCACTCACACGGTGCATTGCAGGGTATTCGGCTTACTGGCGTTGATGCGAGTAACCTCTACTTGTCCAAAGTTGTTAGCAACGTTGTATTTCTATTTTTATTGGAAATTGTCATCACACCCATCGCACTTCAATTCTTAGATCTACTTGATGTAGTGACGGTGGGCATACTACTGAAACTGTTCGGCGTGCTGGGTATCGGCACGCTCGGTTTTTGCGCTGTTGGTGTCCTGTTAGCGGGCATGTCCACAAGTGCAAACGGCGGTGAAAGTCTTCTTTCCGTCATTCTACTTCCGCTTGTCATTCCAATCATTGTAGGCGGCGCGAAATCCACTGTTTCGCTTCTGGTAACCGGTGGATTAGAGGACGGGTTCTGGCTGAAGTTGATCGCCGGGTATAGTTTAATCTTTTTAGCCGCTGCATATCTACTTGCGGATGCAGTTGTTGAAGAATAGCAAAATGGATATAAGTTATCAAGCAACCTTATTAAAAATCGGACATATCCTCAGTTGCATAGGAATTCATCAACACATAATCAGAAAAATCGGAAGGAGAAAACCTTGTCAGAAATTATTGATATACACGCACGCGAGATATTGGACTCGCGTGGTAACCCGACAGTCGAGGTGGAAGTTAATTTAGCGACAGGCGCATTCGGACGCGCCGCTGTTCCATCAGGTGCATCTACAGGTGAACATGAAGCGGTCGAATTGCGCGATAATGATGCCAACCGGTATTTGGGGAAGGGCGTTCAGCAAGCCGTTGAGAATGTTAACACCGCTATTGCTGATGCTCTCGTCGGTGAAGATGTCTTCTCACAGAACGACATAGATGCCGCTATGTGCGAACTTGACGGTACGGAGAACAAAAGCCGACTGGGTGCGAACGCGATTTTGGGCGTTTCCCTCGCTGTCGCAAAAGCCGCTGCAGATGAAGTCGCGCAGCCGCTCTATCGCTACATCGGTGGCGCAAATGCGAAAGAACTCCCTTTACCGATGATGAACATCTTAAACGGTGGTTCTCACGCTGACAATAACGTTGACATTCAGGAATTTATGATAATGCCCGCAGGGGCAAAGAGTTTCGCCGAAGCACTTCGCATGGGTGCCGAAATCTTTCATAGTCTCAAGGCGGTCTTGCAAGCTCGAAATTGCAACACCGCTGTCGGTGATGAGGGTGGGTTTGCCCCGGATCTCGGCTCTAATGAAGAAGCGATCGCGGTCATCATCGAAGCGATTGAGCGAGCAAGTTACGTTCCCGGTGACGATGTGCTCTTAGCGTTGGATGCTGCCTCCAGCGAATTCTATCATCGAGACACTGGTACCTATGAACTCAAAGCAGAGGCACAACCGACGAAATCACCAACAGAGATGGTCGCTTTTTATACGGAACTCTGTGGGAAATACCCAATCGTCTCTATAGAGGATGGCATGGACGAGAACGACTGGGAAGGTTGGAAACAACTGACTGAAGCAATCGGCGATAAAGTGCAACTCGTGGGTGATGATCTCTTTGTTACCAACACCGACCGTTTACAACAAGGGATTGATGAACAGATTGGTAACTCAATTCTGATCAAAGTGAATCAGATTGGGACCTTAACAGAAACGCTGGATGCCATTGAACTCGCGCGCCGTTTCAACTATACGGCTGTTGTTTCACACCGCTCGGGTGAAACAGAGGATACGACCATTTCTGACTTGGTTGTTGCAACAAATGCTGGACAGATAAAGACCGGCTCGCTCTCTCGCACTGATCGGGTCTGTAAATATAATCAGCTCCTCCGGATTGAGGAAAAATTAGGAGCGAGTGCTATTTTTGCTGGCGGAAAAGTTTTCTATAATTTGGCAGATCGCCGCTAAATTTTGTATTCACATAGGGACAGTCTTTGCGCTGTCCCAAAGTATCTCCTTCAAAGGGACACCCTATGCGAATTTTTCGCCCAATTTTGTTCTTGATCGCGCTTGCCTTACTCTTCGTAAGTGTTAGGCAATTTATGAATGGTTATAGTGATTGGCAACAGGCGCAACTTGCAGAGAAAGCCTACCGCGCTGAGATATTGGAATTAGAGGCGGAACGCGATCGACTGAAACAACGCGTCGAAATGCTGCAAAACGACCGATTAACCAAGGAACGTCTCGCCAGAAAACGACTCGGTTATATCAAGCCGGGTGAACTCAGATTTAAAGTCGTTAAACCAGATGCGATTGAATAATTTTTTCGGGTTCACAGAATTCGTTTGGATTTTTTCTTTCCTTTTTTTCCGCGTTGTGCTATAATGGCGTGGAATTTCGCATGGCAGGCAACGACACCTGTTGTGCCGATGGTGTCCGCCTATTATTCACAACATTCATAAGAAGGAGAAAAGAGAATGGCAGGAATGATTCCGACAATTAGTTCCGGGGTTGCAGGGCCGCTCGGTGTGTTACACCTCCCCCGATTCTGGTCGAAAGTGCTTATGGATTCCAAGGGTCAGCTGCATGAAGATTATCCCGCATGCGGAGCAGGCTTCGATCAAATGGTGTTAGATGGACTAGGTCTGGACAAAGACGCTACGCTGGCATATATCAGCGACAATTCCCCGACTTATCCACAGTTTGAAGCGTGGGTTTCGGAAAACGGGAGTTTTGACCAAGCGGCAGTCGACGAGTTGAACGCTGCAATTTCAGGCTATAATCATGACGACGATACCCGTGGGAGCATCCTCGGTGCAAGCGACATTGCGGACGATGGTTCCATCTTAGACGCTGTTAATCTCAACAACCTCGATGACTGGTATGAATTGCACGCCAGTTTAGGTTAGAGGTTTAGACCGTTTCATGTAGGAGCGTTTTCCGCGCCTACATGAACACACCTACTTTTCCTTACCTAATCATTTTTATCTTTCGATAAGCTTTTTATCCTCGTTTTCTAAAAACAATCGACTGTTGATTTGAATGCTTTGTTAGCAACAGTGAGACGAGCAATTTCCACAATTCTCGGCTTCTGTTGTCAATTCAATTGCTTTACCCGCTTCAGAGGATTCGAGGCCTGCAAGCAGAATTTCAGTGACATGCCGCGCTGTATAGGCGTTCGATAGCGGGGGTTGTGTTCCCTCACGGATACACTCCGCGAAATGTGTGTGCATTCCGCTTGGTGCTGTGTCAGAACAGTCTATCGCTTTGACATCGACGGGAGCGTGTTCGCGTGTATAAGAGGTTGGTGTCCACTGACTGAGCGTCGCGCCATCTTTGCCGGGCATTGTGAATTTGCCAGCGGTCCCGTGCACACTCGCTTCACCCGTCCGCGCCGGATCACACCAACTGGTCTCCGCGGTGACGATTCCGCCCGATTGCATCTCAAGCACAAGCGTCGCGACATCTTCTAATTCCGTCGGTTTATCGAAGGTAGAAACGAAACCGGTCACTCGCTTGAAGGTACCCAGCATCGCGACGAGACCAGAAACAGCATAAACCCCCATGTCGAAAAGCGCACCGACACTCGCCTGTTTTGCATCGAAAAACCACAAATCATCGCCAGATTCACCGAAAATGTCACGGATCTCTGCGTAGTAAATTTCAGGACCTCCGTGACTGCTTCGCATCCTGGCACCCGACACTCGTCCGATCGCATTCTCCGCAATCAATTGGCGAATTTTATAGATAGCGGCGTTGAAATGCGGAAGGCACATTACTGTCTTGCCACTCGCTTCGGTTATCTCAACAAATTGATTCGCCTCGTCCATATCCCCACAGAGCGGTTTTTGCATGAGCACATGTTTGCCGGATTCCAGTGCTTTGATACCCCATGAGACATGTAAAGGATGCGGCGTACCGACAAGAATAGCATCAAGTGTATCATCAGCGATAATTGCGTCGTAATCCTGTGTCCAATGTGGTATGTCGAATTCTTGACATTGATGTCTGAGACGGTGTTCGCGTCTGCCCCCAATAACACTCACTTCAAAATCGGTGCCTTCTGTGAGATCAGGCAAGTGCATTCGACAGACAATACCGCCTGCACCGATAACGCCAAGTTTCAATTTTTGCATAACAATTCCTTATTTTGCCTCCAAAAACCCGTAGCCTGCAACAACGGCGCAGACAGATTTCAGGAAGACACGTCCACGATTCAAATTCACAGCGTTTCTCCGCAAGGTCTAATTAAAAAGCGGGTTTCAACACAACGTTGCGAAATGCAACAGGTCCATGGTCGCCTTGCAACATTAACGGACCCGTAACGGCTTCATCTTCAATCATCGCTCCACGCGTGCAACCTGCCATTTCAACATTCTCATGAATTACCTGTCCGTTCCACACGATTTTGACGAAAACAGCATTGGCGGTCTTATTCCCATCAGCGTCGAATTTTGGTGCACGGAAGGTGATGTCGTACGTCTGCCATTCCCCCGGTGGTTTGCTCGCATTGACGCGTGGCGGCACGCCGTCGACCGGTTGATTGTCTATCCAACGGCAATATACGCCGCCACAAGTCCCATAGTGGAGTTCCGTTTCACCCCAACTGTCCAGTATCTGGATCTCGTATCTCCCCATGAGATAAACACCAGAATTGGAGCCTTGTGGGACCATAAATTCTACGTGGAGTTCACAATCACCGTATTCAGCCTCGGTGTAGATATCGACGGTTCGTCCAGTAGTGCCGTTGTAAAAAACTCCTTCGCCTGCAGTTGTTACCAGCAGTTTGGAATCGTCAGGGTTGAGGGCAATGCTGCCGGCGGCATCCCATTCATGGTGTGGTGCGCCACCGCGAGCCAGCCAGCCGTCCATGTTTTCACCATTAAAAAGGTTAATTTCGTTTCCAGATTGAGACATCAAAGTCCCTCCTATAGTCTGAGGTTTCTTGCGAGTTCAGCAAGATATTCGGGATAAAACTTGCAGGTTTTCAACCATAAACTGTTGACATATTTGCGAGATTAAGGTATGATATTTAATCAAGACAAGGTATAGTCAACTTAGAGGCATTTTGTTTTAAAAAATATATTCGGATATCCAAAATAGGTATAGGATCACCGAAAATCACCGCGTATTGTTCCGCAAACTTATAGAGGCTTGCGCCTATGGAGCGGTGTCCAGGAGCAATAAATTAAAAAATGAAACAGGTTTTCTTATTTTTCGGGTTGTCCCTACTGATGGGAACGATTGCCGTTTTCGCTCTCTGTGGCTACGATACAACGGCGATATCGCACGCCGCACCCGTTGAGGCAGCTACGTCTCACCCGACAACCCCCTTTGCTGAAGGGTGCAGTAAGTGTCACGGCACTGAACCTGCCTACCAAGAGTGGAAGCAAGCGGGACACTCACATGCCCTTGTCAACCTGATTGAGGGACCGTATGAGGTCCAAACCTCGTGCCTGAGTTGCCACTCTTCTGGCTATGAAGTTTTCAGCGATCGGGTGTACCCAGGGCATACCTATAACATAGAGACAGCAGTGAACGCCGTTGCCTGCTCTTCATGCCATTCACACAACAGCAGATCGGAATCCTTATTGGTGAAGCCCGCAAAAAAATTGTGTGTCAACTGCCATAAAATGGATTGCGGTTGCGCGGGTGCTGGTATCGTCCACCAGTCACAATCGGAGATGTTCCTTGGTCGCGAGGGTGCCGGTGTGAAACGGATGCCATCGCCCCATGTACGCGCAATGAAAAAACGATGCGTGCACTGCCACATGGCAAAAGAGGATCCGGAGACGGTTGCGCAGCACGGAGGGCACACATTCAAAGCGGATTTCTCGGTATGTAGCACCGCGGGCTGTCATGACAGTGCGGACAACAGTATGGAGACGAAGTTACCACAATACCGTGCCGAAATAGAAGCAAAGATGCAAGCCGTCAAAACAATGCTTGATGCTGCGCCTAACAAAACTTCACAAGCCTATCTGGACGCAAAGTTGAACTACGATATGGTTAAAGGCGACAGCGGGTATGGGCTTCACAATATACCGTATGCAAACGCACTGCTCGACTACAGCCTTTCGCTCAAAAGTGCACTTGAATAGGGAGTGGGTGTCTCTGCATCTCGCGATATAGATTCATCACCTAATCTTGTCCATCAAGTAATGCCCGCAATGGGACATCTTGTTCCTTCGGTAGATAATAACTGAGCGGATCACTGACGACCCCAATCAACTGCTTCTGGATTGGGTTACACTTAGCAACCAGTTCATCAGGCATCGTGATATAATCCATCGGTTTGACCCAGCGGTAAGCATATCCCATAAAAATGGTTTTGCGCGGCATACCGGACCAGTTGTGTCCAATGCCGTGCCACGTGCGCTGTTCAAAAAGGAAAGCGTCTCCGGCGTTGACGTTCATAGAGATAGCACCGCGTGCCCAACCTGTATCTGGATCGAGTGGGGGTCTTCCTGTCAATCGGTTACTTCCGGGTATCAGCACGGTCGCTCCAGAAGCAGGGTCGGACTGGTCGCTGATGGCGTAGGCAATCTTGAGCATGATACGGGGGTGGGGTTCCTGCATCTCTCCGTGTGACGTGCCACCGTCTCGGTGTAAGCCGATACGATTTCTCACCTCAGAAGGCGGTTCCTCTTTTGAGGGTAGGACAATGAGGTGTGAGGTGATCATTTGTACGTTCCAATTGAGAACCCCGTAGGCGAGCGGTACCGTTTTTTGCCAATCGAGAAGTTGAAGAAATGCTTCGTGGTGCGTGATGCAGTTACGGAGGTTTAATTTTCCGCCAGCTTCAAGTCTGCCTGCGGCTTCCTCTTCAGCGTAGACCTCGTCAACGGCAGCATCAATTTCTGCTACTACATCAGGGGGTAAGGCATTTTTAATCAGCAGGTACCCATTGTTTTCGACAAATTCCTTGTGCTCCGGCGTGAAGACTGTGGCTTGATTAAGATCTGTTATAGTATCCATAGCGTTTATCCTTTAGCGTGCTGGCTTTTGATAGCAAATTTTGGCTTGCAAACTTCGCCCCGATCTGTTAAGCCAGATTTGAAACATATTGTGCATTATACAGGACATACGGAAAAAAATTCAAATCAATTTTGTTACAGCGATGGTACAGATATATCTATTGGAAGAAAAGGGGCTGACGCAGACCTTTGGTTAATTTCCATCCAAGTGTGAACAGACGTGTCATAGACAGGAAGCATCACGTAATTTGAAGAGTGAACTCACCTCAGAACCTCATAGATTCAAAGAACCCTCCAAACATGGAGCATCATGGCGAGCGATTCTACTCGGTACTGTCCTTATCATCCCGAATATGTACTGGATTCTGGACTCTGCCGGTCAAGGGTATCCAACCACGATCTCCCTCTACTTTAACGTCATTTTCTGTGTCTTTACTATCATAGGTGTTAACCTCACCTTAGTACGGATAGCACCAAGAATCGCACTGCAACAAGGCGAATTGCTAACAATTTACGTCATGTTAGCGATCGCTTCTTCGCTTGCAGGACACGACGTTCTTCGCGTTTTGATTCCGATGATTCCGTACGCATTCTGGTACGCAACACCAGAAAATGACTGGGTAGACCTGTTTCATCGGTATATCCCCGATTGGATGGCTGTCAAGGAAAGATCCTTCTTAACGGAGTATTATCGCGGCGAAACAACCCTTTACCAATGGGAAACTGTACAAGGATGGCTGACAACAACTTTTGTCTGGGGAGGTTTTCTATGTGCGATGGTTTTCCTGATGGTGTGTATTAACAGCCTCGTCCGGAAACAGTGGACAGAGCACGAGAAACTGAGCTACCCCATCATCCAACTCCCACTTGAGTTGACGAGTGGTGGTAGAACAAACTTGTTAACAAACAAGATGATGTGGCTCGGTTTCGGCATTGCCGGTGCAATTGACATTCTCAATGGACTTCACTACCTCTATCCCACCGTGCCGAGTTTGGGGGGGAGACTCTACGATTTGCGACCCTTCTTCACGCAGAAACCGTGGAGTGCTGTCGGCTGGAGCCCAATAGCTGTGTTTCCATTTGCGGTAGGTATTGCTTTTTTCATTCCGCTTGACTTGTCGTTCTCCTGCTGGTTTTTCTATCTCTTCTGGAAGGCGGAACGAGTTTTCGGAGATGCCTTAGGGGTCCGGGGTATGCCGAACTTCCCTTTTACTGATGAACAATCTTTCGGAGCATATCTGGGTTTGTTTGTCATCGCGATTGTGGCGACACGAAAACACCTCGCACAAGTCGGACGCAAGTTATTTCGGAATGATCGGAGTGTTGATGACTCAGACGAACCGATGTCCTATAGAGCGACAGTTTTAGGGCTGATCGCGAGTCTTGCATTTATCGTTGGCTTCTGCAAAACGGCAGGAATGTCTATTTGGGTAATCCTTGTATTTTTTGGTATCTATTATGCCATCTCTACGGCGGTGACCCGAATGCGTGCGGAACTTGGCTCGCCAGTCCACGATTTGCATTTCATTGGACCTGATGAGATGATGCCACGTATTTTCGGGACTCGCCTGCTCGGTCCACATAATTTAACCATAATGGCATACCTATTCTTCTTCAATCGTGCCTACCGCGGGCATCCAATGCCACACATCTTGGAGGGATTTAAGTTAGCGGAACGCACCGGAATTTCCAATAGACGGTTGCTTATTGCAATGTGCATTGCAATCGTCGTCGGGACCTTCGCCTCATTTTGGGCATTCTATCATATTTCCTACATCGAGGGCGCGCGGGATTGGTTCGCCGGAAGACCTTTCAATCGACTCCAGAGTTGGCTCACCTCGCCGAGAGTGCCTGATGTACCAGCAATTGTCGCGATGTGTATTGGTTTTCTCATCACCGGATTTCTGATGGTGATGCGGATGCGGCTCTTTTGGTGGCCCTTTCATCCCGCTGGATTCGCTATCTCCAGCAGTTGGTCGATGAATGTGTTTTGGTTTTCAATTTTAGTGAGTTCAGTCATTAAATGGATAATTCTTCGGCATGGTGGTGTAAGTGCCCACCGGAAACTTATCCCATTCTTCCTCGGTCTAATTTTAGGCGAATTCATCGTTGGGGGTGTCTGGAGCCTCATCGGAATTACGACAAATCACCCGATGTACCGGTTTTTATTTTAGAACGTATTTCGTGTTGTACAATTTACTGGTGCCAATTGTTCATCAATAATATCGGGACTTACGCACTTCTGACAATAACACGCTATCCTGAACGGGCGAACCGAAAAAACACACGGTTCCTTGACACAACCTAACAGGTGATGCTATAGAAACGCAAGCCTGCGTAAGCCCTAAATATGTTACACCGTATAGAAAAAAATGAGATGCTGATATGGGAAATCTACGATTGAATGGTGCCGAGATTCAGAAGGCCGATGTTGAAAAATATGCGGGTGTCTGTTATAATTGCGGGTAGAATACTCTCAGGAGGAACATTGCGTGATTCGTGAAGCCATTCAGCAGGTTATGGCAGGGAATGCTTTAACCGAAGCAGAAATGATTGATACCATGAACGAGGTCATGGAAGGTAGGACGACGGATGCCCAGATCGCGTGTTTTCTCACCGCGTTACGGCTAAAAGGCGAGACGATAGAGGAACTCACAGGGGCAACGCGTGCCATGCGCGCTAAGGCTACCCCTGTTCCGACACTTCATAAACCTGACTTGCAAGCTACGCCGAAAATCCCTCGACTCGTTGATACATGTAGCACGGGTGGTACAGGTCTAAACCACTTCAACATCTCAACAACTTCTGCCATTGTGACTGCCGGCGCAGGCGTACCGGTCGCAAAGCACGGGAATCGGGGCGTAACGCGACAGAGCGGCAGCGCAAACGTGCTCATGGCATTAGGGGTGAACATTGAAATTGGTCCCGAACACGTCGGACGATGTGTTGATGAGGTGGGGATCGGTTTTCTATTTGCACCAACACTGCACGGGGCGATGAAATACGCTATCGGACCACGGCGAGAAATTGGGATTCGGACTATTTTCAATGCCATAGCTCCGCTGACCAATCCAGCAAACCCACAGGCACAGGTAATCGGTGTCTACGCACCGGAACTGACTGAGGCTCACGCGAATGCCCTGAATAGCCTCGGATGTCAGCAGGCATTTATCGTGCGTGGGAATGATGGGTTGGACGACATCACAACGACAACGACCTCACGCGTCTCCGAACTCCAAAACGGCACTGTTAAAACTTATACCCTTGATCCTGCAACACTCGGAATTCCGAGAGCAGAACCTGAAGCACTTCTTGGTGGCGCGCCGGAGGAGAACGCTGAAATCGTAGTCGATCTCCTGAAGGGTGAGAAGGGCCCTAAGCGCGATATTGTTGTGCTAAACGCTGGCGCGGCGATTACCGCGAGTGGGAAAGTAGATAGCCTCGATGCAGGTGTCGAACTTGCCTCAGAATCCATTGACTCGGGGGCAGCATTCGCGAAATTAGAAGAATTGAAAGCCGTCTCAAACGATGTTTAATTATTCGCAAGGCGTTAAATAGAGGCTCGCGGGACAATACTCCGCAAGGTAAAATTTAAAAATTGATACTTGATACTATCGTCGCACACAAACGGAAGGAGTTGGCAGCCGAACAGGCACAGGTGCCGCTTAGGAAGTTGGAAGAGGAGATCATGCACCTGCCGCCGACACGAGATTTTGGAGCAGCTTGTAAGCCAAAATTTACTGTCAAAAGTTGCAATGCCACTGCAGACGGCGGGGCGGTTAAACTTATCGCCGAGGTGAAGAAAAAATCACCCAGTAAAGGTATTATCCGCGCGGATTTCGATCCTGTGTCAATCGCTGAAACCTATGTCGAAAATGGTGCGGCTGCAATCTCTGTGTTGACAGATAGGCATTTTTTCGCAGGTGAACTCGACTATCTGCGCGCAATTCGGGACATTGTTGACGTGCCGCTCCTCAGAAAAGATTTCACGATTGATCCATATCACATCTATCAAGCTCGCGTCGCGGGGGCAGATGCCATCTTACTGATCGTGGCAGCGTTGAAAGTGGCAGCGTTGCGGACATTCATGGATGTTGCTGCGTCTTTGTCGATGGCGTGTTTAGTGGAGGTACACACACAAGAGGAATTAGCCATCGCGTTGGACGTGGATGCCCAGATAATCGGTATCAACAATCGTGATCTACGCACATTTCACACCGACATTGCGACGACGTTTCGGTTGCGTGAAGCTATTCCAGCAGATAAGATTGTGGTGAGTGAAAGTGGTATCCATTCACGGGAAGACGTGCTGCGGCTACAGGAGGCGGGTGTACAGGCGATGCTTGTCGGTGAGTCATTGATGAGGAGTCCTGACATTGGGGCACAGGTTCGCAATTTAATATTTTGAGATTGCGCATCTTCAGTAGGATTCCTAATGCTACCCAATAGAAACTACAGCGAAGTGACAATAATACCGTGCTGTTTCAGAAGCGCGGTGGTTACACCGTCTCCAGACGTGAGGGTTCCAGAGAAAGTGCCGTCGTAGATGTCACCACAGCCACAAGATGGACTTCTCGCTTTCAGAACCACGTGGGTCGCCCCGTTCGATTGAGCAACCTCCAAAGCATGATATGCCCCTTTCAGATACGCTGCTGTTACGTCCGTACCATCGGCAGTCATAACCTTTGCTTTGCCATCCAGAACATCACCGCCATCGCCACCAATAATCTCTGCAGGTGGGCGCGGTGTCGACAATCCCCCCGATTCTTCCGGACAGACAGGAATAAGTTCATATTTCTTCCCTTGTTTTATTGCTGTTTCGTTTCGGCTGTCGCCACCATCGTATCGGCAGCGAACCCCAAGTAGACAAGCACTAATGACTACCTTCATCTTCTCGCAGGGCCTCAAATTGGTTCATGATTAAATCTGTCTCACCTGCCTTCAATTGCAGGTACTTCTTTTCCAATTGACAGAGTATCTCACATAACAGCGAAGCGCGACAGACTTCAGGATTTCGATTTTCCGAGAGAACACGCGCCATACGCACGGAGGTTGCCGTCTCACGCAGTTCAGGCGGGAAATCTTCCAAAACGCAATTGACATTCACACCGAAACCCAAGACGAAAAAAGGTTGATGTTCTTGGTCATACGCGAGTTCTGTCAGGATCCCCGCAACCTTCTTTTTTTTGATACGAACATCATTGGGCACTTTAATCCGCGCGTCAAGTCCGTGTGTTGTGCGAATTGTCTGTGCGATTGCCATAGCACCGATGAGATTAGGGAGTGCGATGTGGTCGCGCAGGAGCCGGTGTCTAAAAACAACAGAAACGAGAAGACACTTCCCCGGGGGTGCCTCCCAACTTCTGCCATATCTGCCACGTCCAGCAGTCTGGTGCTCCGCAATGATGAGTGTGCCTTCTGCTGCACCTGTCTTCCCACGTTCGATAGCGATGTCGTTGGTGGAATCGACTTGTGAGTAGTGCTCAATTTGGCAGCCAATAAGCGAACTCTGAATCGGTATCCTAAAAGTCATACCCGTTGTTCACCTCTGACCCAAGAGGGTATCCACGCCTGACAATATCTTTTCGAGAGTGTTTGTGTAATTGTTCCATACTTCCTCTCATAATTGTCAATATTCAGTTGCTCGTGAAAGATAGCCGACCTTCTGATTGACAACTCTCACTGCGAAGCAACTGACAGTTGAAAACTAAGGACGCTACTGATTCAGATGTCCTTCCGCTTCAATCCTCCACTGTTCAGGGGGATTGAGTTCAAGGAAACGTTGCCATTGCGCTCTCGCTTCTGCACGCTTCTCCCTATATTCGTACATGAGAGCGAGATTGTAGTTCGCAGTCAAGTTGCGGGGTTCCAGTTGTATCACCCGTTCAAACTGTTCCGTTGCTGCGCCGAGTAGATCCATACTGAAGAGGTTGTTGGCGTAATTGAGCAGTGTCGGCACGTGCGTGTCGTCCAAAGCGAGTGCGATTTCCAGTGTCTCTTTCGCGGCATTGTAATCCAAGGCATGTGCATAGTAGAGATCACCGAGACGCTGATATGTCTTAAGGGCAATGTTGTCCTCTGCTTCAATGGGTTGTTGAATGAGAGCGGACTCTGCTTCATAATGTTGAATTGCCTGTTTCCATGCCTGATCCCACTCCGCAATCTGTCCCAGATGCAAGTGGATACCCCTATATTTTGGCGCGTAAGAGAGCATATTTTCAAAAACCTCTCTCGCAAGACGATGCCGATCTATTTCAAGATAAATAACACCGAGTTGATAGTTCGCCTTATGATTTCTGGGTTGAAATTCAACGACCTGCTTGAAATCCTCTAAAATTTGGCTGTAGCGGTAAAGCGTTTTGCCAATATGCCTGTAACGGAGTGTAAGCATCCCGCGGTAGAAATAGGCATCTATATAGTCCGGATTCAGAGCAATGGTTTGAGTGTATTCCTTGACAGCCATTTCAGCATGTTTGTGATAGTCATCTCCAAGTGTTTCGGCGTGTTGGTCGAGCAGACGAGCGTAGCTATAGTGCCAGTCAAACTTCTCAGGATTGTATTGATTCGCCAATCCGTAGGACCGAATTGCACGCTCACGTTCCCCTCGTTTCTCGAAAATGACTGCAAGAAGATGATGGAGCTCTGGGTGTTCAGGTTCAATTTCCAATACCGGTTGATAGATCCGAATGATGTTATCTTCATCATTACGTTGGCGATAGATTGCACCGAGTCGGAAAAATGGTGCGACTTCTGTCGCCTCAAAAAAAGGACTTTCAAGCAGCGTGGTATCAAGATTTATTGTCTTCTCGTAATGGACGATGGCGTTGTCTATGTCGTCTTTTTGTTCAAACAGGATCGCTGCGTGGTAATGCGCAGAGACATCATCAGGGTTTAGTCGAGCAGTTGCGAGAAAAGAGGACAGTGCAGCATCAGGCTGTTCGAGCGTGAGATACGACAGTGCCATTAGATAGTGTGCCTTGATCGTGTCAGGAGCAATCTCAATGATCTTCTGTAAGGTGTCGATTGCCTGTTGATGTGCCTCGCGGTTTCGATAAATGTGAACCATCTTGAAGAGCACGTCTGGTTGTTGCGAATCTAAGGTCAAAGTCCGTTTATAAAGGATAAGAGCGTTGTCTATGTCGCTATTCGCCTCGTAACTCTGTCCCAGCAGATAGACGGCACCAACATCCTCAGGAAACAGCAGGATGTGCATATTTAAAGATTTAATAGCCTCTTGATAGTCCCCTGCATCGAAAGCACTTTGCCCTTGAGCAATGAATCTATTCGCTAATTCTGGATTTAATGCCAATGCGCGTTTAAAGTAAGCAGCAGAAGTCTCTACATCTTCCTGTTGATGATAGAGTTCACCAAGTTTAAAATAAACATCATTGAAATCGCCTAAAGGGAGTTCCGTTTGCAGATGGCTTGGATCGGCTTCTATGATCTCGACGATCTTTTCGTAAGATTCGATGGCTTTCGGGATATTGCCGGCATCGGCTTCGAGCATCCCCGCATAAAAGTGAGAACGCGGCTCGTTAGGAAGAACTAACATTGCTTTCTCAAGGAGTAGCATCGCTTCATCTGGGGTCACCAAACCTGCGAAGTAGGGTTCGAGTGGTTCATAGAAAGCGTCCTTAACGCTCGGGGTGAGAGATAACGCCTGTTGGTAATGTTGTACTGCTGTCGTGGTATCGCCGCTCGCATAGAGGAGTTCTCCAAGAGCGAAATGTGCCTTCGCATGAGTTGACTCGATGTCAGTTGTGCGTTGATATAGCCGTATCGCGCCGTCCGTATTGCCTTTTTCATTGAAAATAACGGCTAATTCGTAAAGGACTTGTGCTGAGTAATCCTGATACTTTGATCCTTTCGCGTATTCTTCCAACGCCTCATCAAAGAATCCGTCTGTAGCAAGGACTTGTCCAAGTTTGAAGTAGGCGGGTGCAAATCTCTTATTTTTTTGGGTGAGATTCTCGAAGGTATCGCGAGCCCGGTCGATTTCACCCTGAGCAAAGTAGACCAAACCGATGCCGTATTGTGGATATTCCCACTTTCTATTGACTTTCCGCGCTGTATCAAAGGCGTGGAGTGCTTGCATGTAGTCTTGCCGTTTGAGGTGGATTTCACCCATCCGATAGTGAGCAGGATAGTAATTGGATTTTAAGCGTACACAAGCCTCAAATTCAGCAAGTGCTAAATCATCTTTGCCCTGTTCCTGATAGATACCGCCGAGGTTAAAGCGCGCCCAAAATAAACCTGGATCTATCTCAACGGCATGCTGTAGATAAGAAATAGCAGTATCCAACGCTTCGCCGGTTTCTGTTGCTTGAAGGGCATGCAAGTACCCCAAGCCGTAATAGAACGCCCCTTTGATTGTTGGAGTGGAAGGTTGCTGTGCTTGGCGGTTATTCTCCCTTGCGGTATAAAGCGTAAGGAGTGCAGGAAGTCGTCCCTGTTTCTGCCATTTGAGGATGAGTTCACGATGTTTCTCCGCGGGTTTCTTCTTTTCCTGCAACACCTTTGTGAAGTCTTTTCTCATGTTGGATTCCCACTTTTCCGCTGCGGAAGAAATCTGTAGGAAAGATATATTAAATCCGAAATTTACGATGAGCAAAATAAGTAGTGAATTGAGTGTTCTTTTTTTCATTTTTATAATTTTCCTTGCGGTTTGGTCAAATAGGTTGAGGATTGACATCCCTTTCCATAGAGCCGCCTCTTATTAACCGCCGACTTGGCATGTGTTAGTTTTATATTTTTTAAACTCCCGTTAAACGATCAATCTTCGCGCGCGTTGGCATGGAAGGTGTTGCGCCAACGACAGTGACTGCTGCCGCACCCGCTGCATTTGCAAACGCAACCGCTGGACGTAAAGTCTCACCACTTGCCAGCGCGGTCGCAAGTGCTCCACAAAACGCATCGCCTGCACCGGTCGTATCCACAGCATTAACAACCAATGCCGAAACATGTTCAGATGCAGCCGCCGTTAACATCAATGCCCCTCGCTCTCCAAGCGTTAAGACAACAGCGGTGCTTGATGCGTCCATCATCCGAGCGCGTAACACCTCTGCTGCGCGGCGAGCATCTTCATGATTATCAACCTTCACTCCCGACAGCAATTCAGTTTCAGATTGATTCGGGGTGAGAATATCAACGGACGCTAAGAGACTATCGGGCAGTGGTTGCGCAGGTGCAGGATTTAATATCACAGTCGTCCCGTGCGCTTTAGCGATCGCTGCAGCGTGCTCAGATGCTGCCACTGGTGTCTCTAATTGTAGAAGTAGGACATCAGCGTTTGCGATGTCGTCGGCAGCGGTGTCTATATCTGTTATTGTAAGTGCCATATTTGCGCGCGGCACGACGATAATACTGTTGTCACCGTCCGGTTCAACGACAATCGTCGCCACACCCGTGCCTACATCTGTACGTTTTGTGACAAACCTGCTATTAATGCGTTCGTTTGCCGTTGCCGAGAGTAGTATATCTCCGAAAAGATCGGCACCCACACTACCGATAAGTGTTACCTCGGCACCTAACCGTGCCGCGGCAGTTGCCTGATTGAATCCTTTCCCGCCTGTAAAAATGTCAAAAGCATCGCCGATGAGCGTTTCGCCTTTATCGGGTCGCCGCGTTGAGCGGCATACCAGATCGACGTTCAGACTGCCAACAACGGTAACTTTCGGTGTTGTTTGGTTCATCACGACTCGCTCCTATCTTTCTAACGATTTTTGACAATTATAGTTGACATGCGATGTCATTGTCAAAGTATTATCGGAATTGGAATGCTAACCTTCGGTGAGGTTAAGAACGCGCGAAACGTGTGATGGTGCTTGCAAGCACGTTTATTGCGGTTGTAAATGTGTATCTATTTCAGCGAAGCCTGTTTTGAGGTCTTTCGGGTGGGTTTGGATGTAGGGTGGGTAGTGTATCTTCCTGATTCTGACATCAGCTTCCTCTAAAGTTATCTATTGGGTAGATAGGAGCAAACGCCGAACTGAGCTGCCCACGCAGATCGGATAGCCATGTGGAATAGCGACTTCTACGGCTTCTTTTGGCGTTGTTGCCATTCTTTGAACTCTCGCAGCCTTTTTTTATGTCTGCTGCGTGCTTCGGCATCTGGGTCTGTATAAACGTATTTCATGAATGTAGTATTGGTGGTGAAAGCGTAGCGGATCCTTTCAAAAAGAATGGGGTCCTGGAGTGCCACCCATAACATGCCTTCAGCGGTGCCATGTTTTTCAAAGAGGGTGTGTACCCAACGGGCTTCTGTTGTCATCTGGGCTTTAGTCATCTGGAGAATAGGGATCCTGATATGTCGGATGACTTTTGACATTATCTCAGGGGACATCTGCCCCTCCGGGTTTATCCCAAATCTGGTTTCCATCATTTCTCGAAAGAGCGTTGTTTTCATGAAGCTGGGAGATGTTCTGCTTGCGAGGCTTAAGCCCCCGGGGCGGTCAAAGATCGGTATATCATTGCTTCTTTCTATCGCTTCGCGCATCCATGTTTCTGTCGCTTCGTAGTGTATGAGGAAATGTTCGGTATCCGACACATCGTCGGGTGTCTGGACACCAAATTGTTCGGTATAGTAGGTAAGGTAGCGTTCTTTTGGGGGTAGTCTGCTATAAATCACCTCATCAAAGTTAACAATTTCCTCAAACGCTGGAATCGGTCTTATCATAGGAAAGGCTTTTACGAGAAAATTTTTATATGCAGGGCTATCAGCGAGCGCGTCCAGGGTTCCGAGGGTCTCAGTGAGTATCTCACCGGGGAACTCTTTTTTTAGTATAGCGAAGGTTTCTTTTTGCAGAGGTGTGGGTTCGCGTCTCTGGAGTGTATCTTCCGCGATAGAGGAAGTGAAGATTCCGTTCATCAGTGAAAAAAAAATAAAAATGGATATACCTATTTTCATGGGGATCCTGATTTCTACTGTGGCAATTCTTGTGGACCATTCTTCTTTTGTTCACGAAGACTTTCAAGATGCTCACGGAATTTTTTAAGACGCTCCTGACAACAGAGACAATTCTTCCTTCACTCACGGATCATCATCGCGTCAGTCGTGAAAAACTGGCATTTCTTGTGGATTCTACGAGTGTCCCGATTGCGGGTCTGGCGTTTGTCAGCACCTGGATCGGTTATGAAGTAGGTCTTTTTGAGGACATCGCCAAAACAATCGGGATCGAACGTGATGGGTATTCCATGTTTTTTGATGGGCTCAGCTTCCGGTTCTCTGCAGGAAAAGGTGTGTTTACCTTTTGTTTGCTGCTTTGAGTGCTCCCCAGAGTGTTGTAATCTTTTTCGTGGGTTCCACGGCGTATGTTGTGTTCCACCAATCAAACGTGGAGATACCCGCTTCAGACACCTCCAAAAGTTTGAAAGCAGGGCTACCGTCAATGGGTACCGCGAGATGCTGATATTCCGAATCATTGGGGTTGAAGAACCCGCCCCCATATGTTGTGTAGACGAGGTATTTTCCAGACGGCGAAAATTTGAGATCAATGAATGCAGAGTGGGGAACAAGGTCTTCTATGATCTTCAAGGTGCGAAAGGTTTCAAGTGAGATAATCTCAATTTCGGCAGCACCGGCAATCCCCCTGTGCATAAAAGCGAGCATTTTGCCATCGGGTGAGACCGCTGGATACGCGCCACTTCTGCAGACACGTAAACACGCTTGGGTTGAGATATCGAAAAGAAAAACACCAAGGTCGGTGTCGTAAACGATCTCTTTTCCGTTGGGTAGCCAGCGAACCCGAGATGCACCAGACTCCACTTTTTTGAGGAGCGTCGGCACCGGCACCGGTCTTTTCAGTTCTGTGAAGGGGAAAAGATAGACCCCCATGTCATGCTGTGGTGGTGCCCCGCCAATGTCATGGTTCGTCAGGAGAACGTGTCCGTTTTCTGATATATCTACCTGAAAAACTTCATCGAAGCGTTTCTGTGTGAGGTTCAGTGCTTTTTTCTGGGGTTCTGCTGTATTGACAAGGTAAGCGTCAAAGAAAAAGCGAGGATCATTTGGTTCGCTAATGACGACGATGAGGTCCCCCTTTCGTTGGGTGGCGACTTCAAAAATATCGTGTGTATGTTTAAACAACAGTCGTGCCCTTTGAGGGGCCTCCAGACGAGTGATCCAGAGTTCGTCGTAATATTCGGGGTGGGCATAGATAACTTCACCGGTGAGTCGAGCCTCCGTTGAGAGTGGAAGGAAACCGATAAGTAGACAGAGCCAGAGGCGGATGAGTTTGTTTTTCATGGGGGC
>RKRR01000152.1 GCA_007571305.1 Candidatus Poribacteria bacterium
CAGGTCAATGTATTCTCTGCTTTGATCGCCTATCAGTTGTTGGAAACCAAACCTTCGCTGAAGGTCTCTGACCTTCAGCAAATCAACGATGTCCCAAGGTTGTCTAAGCCATAAACTTTTTTCAAACTCACGTTATCTAAGTCGTCATAGTTATGGGTGAAATATTTTTTATCGATGGCAACAGTGCCGAAGTTAATCTTGCCAGTATAGTAAGAACTTAGCTGCTGACTCTCCCAACCAGTGCTTACATATCCGATGTAATAGCCTTTTGAGACATTCCCATCAGAATCGGTGGGTTCACTCCTCATGCTATTCCCTGCTGTGCCGTAGACATACGGGATAAAATAATAGTCATATCCCTTTGATTTGTAAAAAGAGACGTATGCACGACAGGTGTCATAGTCATTTGCATCAAATATTACGACATTTCGCCATGTAGCTCCTTCTTGGTCACTTATAATTTCACCTTTCTTCACATTAATTCCTGCGAAGGCAGCTAATATAAAGGTGAAAAGCAGGATTGTGCAAACGGATACGGGGTTTGGGGGGTTCAGAAATTTTCTCACTTTGTTACTCCTTTGTTTTTCTCATCGAGAGAAGCCTAAGACTTCATAGGGGTCTAACCCTTCGGAATCAAAGTCTATCACTTTCACTCCGGGAGGCGTTTCACCTCGCTCCATCTGTTCTGGTGTGAGTCCAACAGCCCCTAACACGCGACTATAATAATGAAACGGTTCTCCATCAGGGTCCGTTTGTGTGGCGTGTTTTGCATAGATGGTGTTTGGATAGTTTAGATAGACTTTTCCATTTTCTATCACAGCACCGATGAATCTGTGTCCTTCATTCCATTTTTTGACGGCTACGCGAAGCATCAGTTCCATTTCGGCACTATCATTTTCGTCAAAATTTGCTATTGGTGCACCTTCTGGAATTTCGGGATAAGCACCAAAGCCATAAGGCGAGACGGGGACATCTTCAGCAGGTTCTTCGGATAAAACGACATCATCGGGTAAGAAGGCATCCGCGAGGTCATCAAACGCCACATCATCACTCGGTTCTGTGTCGTCTGCGTCCTGCGAGGCATCGCTTTCGCTTGACGTTCCCGTTTCTCCAAAGTCTACGGGACGTATTTCTTGGGTGTCCACGGCTGGGCGTGTCTCGCTCGGTGTCGGGTGTCCCTGTAAAAATCGTCGGTGTTGTGCCAACGCTTTGTCTGTGGTGCGTTTGACGTGCCAAGAATAGAGCAAACTTCCGCTCACCGAGAGGACAAAGAACACGAGACCGCCTTGTATCAACCGACTGGAAACTAGATACTGGAACATCAGATGACCTTTCTTTATCAAGGATTGCTTTCGGAAGGCAAAAGGTGTGTTGCGTCCGTTGGCAATCCACTCATTGTTAGATAAGGTGCTAACCTAACGGATACATTCTCTATTGGGTGAATGTGATACCATTTAGGTTAGTACTGACCATAGTCCCATTATGGCAAGGTTCTCCGCGTCGATGGGTAAGAACAGCACCCACGGCGCACCTGAAAAAACTTCAGAGGCTGCCACTGACGCAACCCATTCTATAAAAAACACCAATCGTGTCAAGAAGCCTCGCAAAAAACCTTTGTTGCAGGGACTCCGTCTGGGAATGACCGAGAACCGTCCTGACCCCGAACCCTTTTCTTTTCTTGGCCGTACTCTTCCGAATTACGGAATTACGTCGGTCCCGGGAGACGGTCACGATAGGTCTATCTGTTTGTAGTAGGGAAACCATTCATTGCCCATTTGAAACCTGCGATACATCGTACGACTACGAACCTCCCCTCCACCCAAGGTTGACCAAGCATTCACTGTTAAACTTCTCCATCCCAATAGCTCAGGCTTGGGTCTTTACGATAAATCTTTCCAACAACATAGGGGAGGACCTTATTTGAATCCGGGTATTCGCTCACATCGTGCGGTGTAGTCGTCCCGAGAATGAATAACGTGACCGGAGCGTCGCTGCTATTTACAAACTTATGTGCGCCAATGGTGCCCGGTGGGAATGCTAGAAAATCGCCCTCATTGACTTCTACGTCGCCTCGAGGGGTTTTGAGCGTGCAGGTGCCTTCCATAACATAACACATCTCCTCTCCAAAATTGTGGAAATGCATCGGGAAACTCATCTTACCCGGTTGTAGCCGAATCACGCGATACCCTAAATTTTTGCCACCAATGAGTGGGTCAACGTCTTTGTCCTCGAAGTCGTAAGGGTGTGGCGCATTTTTATGCTGCCACGCAATTTCATCAATATGAACGCGGTTGATATAGATGTCGCGCCGCGCTTGCAGGCAATCAACGAGGTATTGGCGCGCATCTTTAAAAATGGAGTGCCCGTCACCGACGAGGATTGTATTGAATCGGAGTGCCAAGATTTTACGCAATTCGAGTGCGGCTTTGGGCGGATCGCCGAGCTTACTATCGGCAAGCAGCGTCAGTGCTCCCATCGGTTCACCTACGACGAGATCTCCGAACAAAACGGCTTGTTTCTCTGGAAAATAGAGTGCGATTTCGCCTGGGCTTTTTCCGTGCCTGAGATGGATGCCGTGTAAACCAGGGACAATCGCCTCACGGTCCTGAACCGTTCGGGTCGGTGTAATGTTCAGCGCGTCGGCATCAGCTTCATGGACAATCACGTCGGCACCTGTCCACTCTTGGAAGACAGCGGCTTCGCGCTCATGATCGGCATTGGTCAGAATGATAGACGTGGCACCGCCAAGTGCTTTCAGGTGTTCTCGGTCGTCATCGGACATTGGAACCGGATCTATCAGAATATTTCCATCCGGACGCACCCACAAATGTCCGTTAAAGTCTATCTGCCGGTCTCGACTAAAGACCCCCCAACTGTATATATCTTCAAAAATCAGGCGTTTCATTTTTTAATTATTCCTTGCGGTTAAGGCACAGTGCTTCTGGAATGTAACGGCTTTTACGAAACCCGCTTTCCTCCTCGTTTCAAACTATGTAATTTGACCTCTTTTAATTACTTACTGTTGCTTCCTTTGAGACGAATCCGTAGACTTCAAGTTCATCTATGAAGGCTCTACCCAACGCTATCCGCGGGACAATTGCCCCATGCCTCGGATCATACCGACTGGCTTTCTTTTCATCATCGGCAGTAGCACTGATGTAGATTCGGATTGCTTCTGTCACAACACCACTGAACCGCATTTCAAGGACTGGACTATCGTTGTTCTGAATCTGCAGAATGGCACGCCAACGTCCCTCACCTTCCAATTTCTCGTATATCATGGCGTTTATAATATTGGTTCCGCGTATGGTGATCCGATGAATCGCCTTCTGTGTCGGTAAGTTTAGATGAATCCATCGTCCATCGGCGTATCCCCTTGTTTTCGTATCACCATCTATCATCTCTGGTGATGTGCAGGTAACTCCTTCTGTGACGGCGTAGTTGTAAAGTTCCTGCGGTTGAAAAATCATCCGCAGCACCTTGGACTGGCATCCCAAGAGGACTGTAACAGCGAAAATTGCTGGAAAGATAAAGAGGTAACGTCGCATCTTTTCCCTCGCTTGATGTTTCACTTTTCAAAATACTATACCATGTTTCCGTTTTTCTTTAAAGCGGAATTTTAGGAAAACCATTGTTTTAAAACTTCACTCCACATATAATGTAATATCTGGATTCATAAGTAAAAGGAGAAATAGAATGTATAAAAGTGCAATTTTAGGGTGCCGCGGACGTGCTCGCGGGCACGCTCGTGCATATCAACACGTCAAGGGGGGTAGACTTGCCGCCATTTGCGACATGCAGGAAGATTTGCTCAACGATTTCGGGGATGAATTCGGTATTGATGCTCGCTACACCGATCTTGACGAAATGCTTTCAAAAGAGAAACCGGATCTTCTGCATATTGTTACTGCGCCCGTGCTACGCGGGAGTAACAAACGCATTCGCTACCCACTGATGAACCAAGCCTCTGAACACGGCGTGCCCGCAGCGATTGTCGAAAAACCGATTGCCGTTGAAAGCGAAGACTGGCGGCAGATTTCCGAGCTTGCTCAGCATACCAAAACGAAGTTCGTCGTTAACACACAACTCAATTTTCATCCACAAAATCTTGCCCTCAAGCGTGATGTCGCAGAAGGCAAAATCGGTGCGATTAAATTTATTGAGGCAAGCGCACGCAACCCACCTGTCGATCAAGCACCACACGTCTTACAACTCGTGTCGTCCTATATTGACAACTCGCGCCCCGTGAAGGTACAAGGACAGATCTCCGGTGCGGGACAACTCGATTCAGCGCAACCTTCACCCGCGAATGCCACCGCCTTGGTTACTTATGCAAACGGGGTGCAAACTTCAGTTGCATTCGGACCGGAGATGGCACCACGTGTGCTACCCGATACTTCAAACAACAGACACAAACGGGTTTGCGTCTTTGGTGAAAAAGGGTTCGTCCATTGGCGGTTTGAGAGTTGGGAACGAAACCTACCCGGAAGCGGGTATGAAGGCGGCGATCTCAACTACGGCGCACAAGATGTGATTGCCCAAGGCGGACTCACAGACGCAGTGTTCGAGTGGCTTGACGATGAGAGTAAGGTGCATCCAACACACCTGAAGCAATCCCTCGCTGAATTTAACCTGTTGCTGGGAATTTACTACAGCGGTTTGACGAACACTATCGTTGAATTGCCCTTTGATCCACCCGATGGCATGATTGACATGTTCCGCGAACGCCTTTAATGAAACGAAAAACGAAGGCACCCCATCGAATGAAACGCACTCATTAGGAGGAGCACTGTTCGTGAATAACGACATCATCTACATGGACAACCATGCGACAACACCAATTGCACCTGAAGTGTTAGAGGCGATGATGCCTTACCTCACGACGAACTTCGGGAATGCCGCCAGCACGCATCCGTTCGGTGTTACAGCGAAGGATGCTGTGGAAAAAGCGCGCCAACAGGTTGCTGAACTGCTCGGTTGTTCAGAAGAAGAGATCGTCTTTACCAGTGGTGCTACCGAATCGGACAATCTCGCTGTGAGGGGGATCGCCTACGCTTGTAGGGAGAGGGGTAACCACATCATCACAAGCACGGCGGAGCATCACGCAATTCTCGATACATGCCACGTCTTGGCGACAGAGGGATTTGAAACTACGTATCTTCCGGTAGACAAATACGGGATGGTAAGTCCTGACGACGTGGAAGATGCCATTACCCCGAGAACCATCCTGATGAGTTTCATGTATGCGAATAATGAAGTGGGCACGATAAACCCGATTACCGATATTGCTGCTGTCGCTGCCAAACACGGCGTGCGTTTCCATTCGGATGCGGTGCAAGGTATCGGACAATTACTCTCAAACATGGAGAGGCTCGGTGTAGATCTCGCATCCCTGACGGCGCACAAGATATATGGCCCGAAAGGGATCGGCGCGCTTTATATCCGTCGGAACGGTTCTCGACCGCATTCGCTTTTTCACGGTGGGGGACAGGAAGAGGGGATTCGCCCTGGCACGTTGAATGTCCCCGGTATTGTTGGCTTAGGAGCGGCGTGTGAACTCGCGAAAAACTACATGGAGATCAGAAAAAATTGCGTGGCAACCCTGCGGGACTCACTTCATCAGAAGTTAGATGAACGTTTGGAGGGCATTCATCTCAATGGACACCCTGAACAGCGACTACCGGGCAATCTCAACCTCTGTTTCGCGGGTGTGCAGAGCCATGCTCTATTGATGGGGCTTAAGAACGTGGCGGTTTCCACAGGGTCGGCATGTGATTCTGAATCGGTGAAGGCATCACACGTCTTGGTTGCAATGGGGATTCCGAATGAACTGGCGTTGACTGCTGTTCGTTTCGGTTTAGGACGCTATAATACAGCAGAAGAGGTTGACGTTGTCGCCGATGAGGTCGTAAGAGTTGTTAATCGGTTACGTGCTTTAGCACCGGAGTAGCATAGATACACCATTCCCTCAATAGAAACGATTTCTCCAGTTGCGATGTCTCACTTTTCGCTGGCGAGGGCTCCTCACCTCGCTTTCTTTATTCTCGCCGAACGGTTGCAATTTCCCCGAAAATATGTTATATTTCTATCGCGAAGTTTAAGCATAAGCCCCAGGAGAGACGTATGTCATCTATCGCAGCCCGAACCTACTTAACCCCCGAGGAATACATCTGACTCCCTTCAAACCACCCGTAGCGTCTAAAAAAGGAATTCTACCTCATGCTGGCTGTTGAAGAACTCATTGCTTGCGGATTGAAAAAAGGAGAGGCATCGAAAATAGCCGAAGCCGTCAATTGGATATTGGAGGTACAATCGCCGACTGCCGCTTGGCACAAAATTTCACGCGACATCCTCACGCCGCACCACTCGTTTCTACTCCACCAACTGCTTTATGAAACGACGTATGCCAACTTCGATCGTGCAATCTATGGACCACCGCCTGCATGGTTTCCTACCGACGAAGACATCACGGAAGCAAATATCACCCGTTTAATGGCAGAATTACACACCAAAACCTATTCCGAATTCCACGCTTGGTCAGTTGCCAACCGCAGTCCATTTTGGCAGATGATGATCGATGTATTGGGTATTAAAGCGACATCTACAAACACGGATGCCCAACAAGGAGCAACAGGTATCGCAACGAACCTTGCGACACTCAACATCACTGACAGCTGCTTCAGCGCACCTCCCGATGCTATCGCTCTTGTTACACAACGAGAAAACACAGAAAATTTGGATACATTCACCTACCGCGAACTGGAATCGCTCACCAATCGCGTCGCGAACGGGCTTATCGAAATCGGTATAGAGCCAGGCGATGCAGTGGCTGTGGACATGCCGATGCATGCCGAATCCGTCGCTATCTATCTGGGAATCGTCAAAGCAGGATGTGTTGTTGTCGGCATCGCTGATAGTTTCGCGCCGGAGGAGATAGCCACCCGTCTCCGCATCGGTGATGCCAAAGCAATCTTCACACAGGATTATATCAACAGGGCGGGTAGACATCTCCCGCTATATGAGAAAGTGATCGCTGCAAATGCACCAAAAGCGATTGTATTTAGCGCAGATCGCAAGCTAAATGTTAGTATAGAAAAGCGCGCAGATCGCAAGCTAAATGTTAGTATAGAAAAGCGCGCAGATCGCAAGCTAAATGTTGGTATAGAAAAGCCTTGTGAGGACGATGACGGAGGCGAACGGATCCAACGCGAAGACGATATGACGTGGGAGGACTTCCTGAGTCACACAGACACCTTTACTGCCATTCCGTGCGATCCTGAGGCGCATACCAATATACTCTTCTCCTCCGGGACGACTGGCGAGCCGAAGGCGATCCCTTGGACGCATACTACCCCGATCAAATGTGCGGCGGATGCCTATCTACACCACGATATTCATACCAACGACGTGTTGGCATGGCCCACAAACCTCGGCTGGATGATGGGACCGTGGCTCATCTACGCCAGCCTCATCAACAAAGCCACCATCGCTCTATATGACGGTGTGCCGACAGGGCGCGACTTCGGTGTTTTTGTCCAGAACGCGAAAGTGAGCATGCTTGGTGTCGTACCTACCCTCGTCCGTGCGTGGAAAAATACAGAATGCATGCACGGACTGGACTGGCTCGCGATTCGAGCCTTCAGTTCAACGGGCGAATGCTCTAATCCAGAGGAGATGCTATACCTCATGTCCTTGGCGGGGTATAAACCCGTGATAGAATATTGCGGCGGCACCGAAATCGGAGGGGGTTATGTCACCGGCACGCGGGTGCAACCCGCTGCGCCTTCAACCTTTACAACACCAGCGCTCGGCTTGGATTTCCTACTTTATGATGACCATGGAAACCCCTCCGATAACGGTGAAGTTTTCATCATCCCGCCTTCTCTGGGGCTCTCCACGAGTTTGCTCAATGCCGATCACGATGAAGTCTACGTTGCAGGAACACCGCGTCCTGGGCTCCGCCGCCACGGCGACGCAATCGAGCGGTTCGGCAAAAGACTTGAAAGCGACCCATGGCTTGTCGGAATTAAATATCGGGCCCACGGCCGCGTTGACGATACGATGAACTTGAGTGGGATCAAGGTGAGTTCCGCAGAGATTGAAGAAGTGCTTAACGTCGTCGATGGAATACAGGAGACAGCGGCAGTTGCTGTTCCACCTGAAGACGGGGGTCCCAGCCAACTCGTCATCTATACCGTGCTGATAGCATCGGAATCTGGGGGGGCAGCAAAACAGGAGGTTCGTGATACCCTGCAAGCCGCTCTCTCTGAACATCTCAACCCGCTGTTCAGAATCCACGAGGTCGTTGTAGTGGAAGGGTTGCCACGAACGGCCTCCAATAAGGTGATGCGCAGGTCCCTACGTTAACGTGAGTTTGATAAATGTTCAGGGGAGACGCATCTCAAAGGATACCCCCACGGATAACGGACTTAGAGGGTATATGCCTAAAAACCGCTCTTTTTGCGTGAATATGTTGCTTTTCTACTCAATTTGCGTCCGCTTTGGACTTCTCATGTCTTTTCAAACCGGCGTTTTTTAATTTTCCCCATTGTGTTATTTTTTTTTTCGCAATAAGTAGTTTTGGGATTTGAAAAAAGTTTTAAAAAGTGCGATAAACCCAGTAAATATAAAGGTTTATGCTTGTTTTCATTCGCTAAAAATGCTA
>RKRR01000162.1 GCA_007571305.1 Candidatus Poribacteria bacterium
TTGATAAATACTCCGACACGACAGGTGCTAAACTTACTGGATTCTCACATTTCATAAACGCCGCTAATGCAATATAAACTTTTAGAAATGGTATAAGACGATTTTTTCAACACACAAGAAGAACCTCGCAAAAGAGGTAGACCCGAAACTTACAGCGAAGCCGTGCTGATCGTCTTTTACGCCGGTATGACCCTGAAAGGGATCACGGCTATGCGGGCACAGCATAACTATCTCTTTCATCATCCCCTCTGGCTTGAAAGATTTCGGTTGCCGGGATGTCCCTCCCATGTGACCCTCAGCCGCCGATATAAGGCATTAGCCCCACGGCTGCAGGCCTTCACGGAATATATCGCAGCATGGCATCTCGCCACTGATGGCACCTTCAGCCAAGAAGTCGTATATGAAGATAAAAGCCTTTTCAAAGCTGCGGGGCCTGTGTGGCATCAGAAGGCCCGCCGCAAGGGGCAGCTCCCTAAAGGATTACGGGGTGTTGATAAAACGGCTACCTGGTCGAAAAGCGGGTATCACGGGTGGGTCTATGGCTATGGACTCCATTTCACAGGAACTCGCGAAGGCTTTCCTGTCATGGCCGAGGTTCTCCCTGCCAACGTCAATGAACGACAGAGTCTGGATACCAAGAAAGCCCGCTTGGTGCTGAAAGGTGTTCGGTGTATCGTTGCGGATAATGGGTATACGGATCACAAACGCACGGCTGCCTTGGCTGAAGACGGCGTGCTGTTGTTGACCCCTCAAACGCTCTTGGCGGTGGCGGAATGCCTCTTGGGAGCTGATCCCTTGTTATACCGCAACCCAAGTCGCAACATGGCAGGCACCCCGGAAAACCGCTGTGGAACCCGTCTTTGATCTGATCAGTAAACTCTTAGGAACTACAGGGAGCCACAAGCCGCTGCCGCTGCGCGGTATTGCTTATGTGTCTACGTTTTTGGGGATGGGAGTGTTGCTTTTGCAAGTGGCGATGGTGATGAATCTCCGATGCGGGCTACCTATACGAAATGTGACACACATCAAAACTGTCTTCCGATAAAAAATAACCATTTATGAACCACCCTCATAAGTAATTGAGGGTGGTTCATAAATGATTTATAGAAAAACAGTCTTAAGGAGGACCGGATGCCTGTGTAAGTAGCGATGCTGTCCACGGATCGCAGGGATGCCTTTGAGCGTCATCATGGCAAAAAAAACAAGGAGGGTGGCATCTGAATACGTTTTTGGTCTCCCCCGACTTATGAGAGGTTCCCGGGTTTGAAAAAACGTGTCAAGCGAAAAAAAACAGAATTGTGATATAATCTCTCCTATCAGGAGAATACATCGGTTATCCTCCAACGGATTGGTTTTCATGAGAGCATAACCTTTATCCTGGCAGACTGCAACCTTATTTATGAACCCCCCTCAGATAATTAGTACAGTACTGCCCATCAAGAACGTGGGGAATAACATCTTTTTCATCTCGAAGATTCCTTTGAAAATATGCGGCAATGGGACTTTAAAACGAACAGGACGTGTGCAAAAAACTTTTGTGCTCCCATCCGCCTGCTATATGTAGGTTTCGTGTAAGGATCCGTTCCTATGCGTCTATCACCCCGCGAGTCGAATTTCTTTGAATTAGGCTAATGCAAAAGCAATTTGCGTGAGTCCTATGTAGTTTCAGAATAAACGTAAGCAACCTGGACCGGTCGCAAATACATCTATTTGCGTCATTGTGTATGTGCTGATAAATCGCCTGCGATCGTTAACCTTCTCTGACGTGTAAAGGTGCGTGGGCGTGTGAACCCTTCGCCTGTCGGTCCCGCGATGGTCATCGCGAGATAGCCTTCGCCTTCTAATCCGCAAGAAGAATAGGATGGGGCGTTAATGACCGTAACGCTGCAGTCCATTGCCTTTGTGAACTGTGTGATGCGTTTGGTGTTGTTCGTGTGGAGCATTGCGGTGTGCCCGCGTCCCCCGTCTGTCCTGACTGCACCTGCCAACGCCTCGTCGAAATCACGACAACGAACAACGGGCAGAATCGGCATGAGGTATTCGTTAATGACGAACCCGTGGTCCGCTGGAACTTCTACAACGATCGCGACTGTCTCAGCAGGGGCGGTGATACCAGCGGCATCTAAAATGGTCAGGGCATCTTTACCGATGTATTCCTTGTTGGATTCCTCATTTTCCGTGACAACAGCTTCTAACGCCTGAAGTTGGTTTGCGCCGAGGAGATGACCTCCATTCAGTGTTAGTTCCCGAATCGTTTCGTTTGCCACGGAATCGATAACGAAAAGGGCTTTTTCGCCGATACAGAGCAGATTGTTGTCAAAACTCGTGCCTGCAATGACATGTTCCGCCGCCTGTTGAATATCCGCTGTTTCATCAATGATCGCAGGTGGATTGCCAGGTCCGGCGGCGATTGTCTTTTTACCGCTTGAGAGTGCAGTCCGAACGACAGACGCGCCACCCGTCGCAACGAGCATAGCGATGTCAGGATGCTCCATGATCTCTTTTGCCGTTCGTAGACTGGCGTTTGCAACCGAGGTAAGGAGGTTGGCGGGGCCTCCCGCCTTGACGATTGCCTCGTTGATAACGTGCATCGTTTCTTCGGTACAGTCGCGGGCATTTGGGTGCGGGCTGAACACAACAGAATTTCCTGCTGATAGCATTATAATCGCATGGTTAATCACCGTTGATGTCGGATTAGTGGTAGGGGTGATCGAGTTAATAACGCCGAAAGGAACGTATTCGATGAGAAGCGTTCCTGCATCACCTGATACCGCCTCGGAGAGAAGATCCTCCACACCCGGTGAGAGTGTTACGGCACCCTCATTTTTCATCACCTTATGTGCCGCATTCCCCATATTTGTGTCTTGTACTGCCAAGTCTGCGAGACGTTTCGTGTTTGCAAGTGATACCGTTTTGATCGCTTCGATGATCTCGCGTCTTTTTGCGAACCCAAGTTTGACCAGTGCCGCTTGTGCTGTTTTCGCCGCGGCGATAGCCTCCGCTACTGTCCCAAAAACGCCTGCCCGAGAAGAACTCACACCCGTAGTAACTGCTATGGGTTGTGATGCCGCGGGTCGGTCTTGTTGCAGTGTCCTCAAGACTTGGGAAACAATCTCTTCAATCTGTTTTTCGTCAATTTGTGCCATTCAACCCTCCAATACCTCGCTGCGCAAGGCACGCGTACGAGAACACATGCTGAAATCACTGGACGACACCCTAAACTGTGCATCCTGTGATAATGCAAACGTGTACCCTATTAAAGCGGTGTAGAACTGAGGTGCGAAAGTCATCTTCCGCCCTACAAAACCGATTATTTACTCTTACTTTCCGCTGCAGGCTTCCCACCGAGAATGGTTTCCACCTCTGAATGTGGGCGAGGAATGACGTGTACCGACACTAATTCGCCGACTGCTTTTGCCGCTTCTGCTCCAGCATCTGTTGCGGCTTGTACCGCACCGACATCTCCGCGGACCAAAACAGTGACGAAACCGCCACCGACTTGTTCTTTTCCGACCAATTTGACATTTGCGGCTTTCACCATGCTATCGGCAGCTTCTATCGCTCCAACGAGTCCGCGCGTTTCAACCATTCCTAATGCTTCATTGCTCATGTACTTAAGCTCCTTATCGATAAAAAATAGAATGTGAGGCACCGTGCGGCGCATCACCGATGTCTGTTTGCAAGTTTCCTATCATCTCGGTACGCACAGCGTCCCCTTAATCTCAAATACGTTTCTTAATAAGGATACTACAAAATTCGCATTTCTGCAAGTGAAATTTTCGATAGAATCAGGATAACCGTGTAGGTTTGATCCTATATGCTTTTGAACTTTATCTCGACTTTTCCTTGACTTTTAATCGGAATTTTGCTAAAATATATTAAAATATTGACGAGAGTTGGTCAGAAACTTTTTTATGCGGAATCTGAAGCACCTCAATGCCCTGTCCCGTGAAAGGGGGTTGCCTGGATTCGGACGAATTAAATTTCTATTGAAAAGTCAACGAAGGAGAACTCATTTTGAACAAAATTTTGGGGGCGAAGCAGGCAGCCGCGGCCCGAAAAATCCTGTCTGGTGTGCCAGAAGCCTCGACCTATGCTCCAGTAACAGATTCCTTAAACAGAGCGGCAGAGTTGGGTGAAGAAAAGATCGCAGCCGTGCTTACCAGTTTCAGCTCAATGCCACAATCGACAACCGTTTTCGCGAATCCGGCGTTGCACAAAGTTGCGGTTGATTGTGCTGGTACCCAAATAACATTGAATATTCGCAGTTTTGCTATTCGTGGGATTGTCTCTGAAAGTGAAATCGTCGCAGGGCAGATCAGTCCCGCCGGTGTCATCTTTGCGGGACTCTTCGGTAGAAAAGCTGAAACGGATGCAACTGGACTTGACGAAGAAGCACTGCTGTCAGAACTAATAGATAAGAAATTTTATAACTTTATCACGACTCGCAGAGAAAGCCTCACCGGTAAACACCGGCTCGTGAATCAGGTCGCAGATTTTGTTAAAGCCTTCCCAGAGGCAGGTCCCGAAGCTGCGATTCAACATTTCTCAACACTCCGTAAACTCAGTTATCCGAATCAGAAAGGGATTAACAGCACAAGGCATCCCGGCGCACTCTTGCTTGAACTGATCGGGACCCACATGGAGAATGTCGCCGTCGGCACGGTTTCTGTGTACATGCGGCATCAGCTCCGTGAGAACAACGCACTACATCCGCAAGTCCTCGCTATGCGTGCATCCGATCTCATCACTGAACATGAAAAAAACGGAAAAACCGCTTTCCAAACCTGCTATAGCCTCCTCTTGGGACGTGAAGCAAGTACCGTCGAAGCGAATATCTTAGAACGAATGGGCATCATACAGGCACACCACGGTTCTGCAGGTTCCAACGTCGTCGCACGGTACCTTGCTACTTTGCATACGGGTGCTGTTTCTGACTTTTTTGTCGCATCACAGATGACGTTAGATGGCGACCGACACTTCGGCGCGATTCATGACATGACGGCATTCATTAATCAAATTGAGTCGCTTGATACCGAAGTCCGAGAAGACGCAATCCGTCAACGGATGCTATCTGCTCTACCGACCTTTGGGCACCCAGAAATCGCTGCCGCGGGTCGCTCCGATGAAATTCAACAAGACCCCAGACCTGCCATCTATTTTAATCCTTTCTTAGAAGCCGTTGACAGTGGTGACATCCAACTCAACGATCGGCAGAAAAAACGGTTGGGTATTACACAACGTATTTACCAACTCGCTTTCATCGAAGGCGTTGTCCGTCCCGGACGTGAGAATGAACCGCCCCTCCGTTTAACACCAAATACCGATTTCGGTGGATGGGCAGTCCAAGAAGGATTGGACATCTATGAGAGTGATAGAACCCTGTTGACGTATATCTTCCGTGGTTTTGGTTGGATGATGGATGCCCGTGAACAGCTCCAAATGAAGATTATCCGACCCGTTATCCCACCCCACCCAGATGTCATTCCAGCACCAACTGACGATATGACCATTGCAAACGAAGTGGTTGCATTACACAATCGGATGGCAAGTAAGAATGCCTTTTAGGAGTGATCGGTTTTCGTTTAAAGAGAGAATTCGTTGTACTACGGATAACAGAAGCCTGAAAACCGAAAACTATTTAGAGAGGAATACCAGTGATCGAATTTGAGCAATTAACAGTCCCAACAGAAGGTGAAAGAATTGGGATCGCCAATGGACAAATTGTCGTGCCGAACAAGCCGATTGTTCCTGTTATTGAAGGCGATGGTATCGGACGGGACATCATGAAGGTTACGCGTCGGGTTGTTGATGCCGCTGTCCAAACGGCATACAACGGTGAAAACCAGATCGTTTGGTTTGATGTCTATGCTGGCGAAAACGCCATGGCGAAATACAATGAATGGCTCCCACAGGATACCTTCGACGCAATTGAATACTTCCGTGTTGCCCTGAAAGGACCTCTCACAACACCTGTCGGTGGTGGGTTCCGTAGTTTGAACGTGACGCTCCGTCAGGTGCTTGAACTCTATGCATGTGTCCGTCCCGTCCGCTATTTCCAAGGTGTTCCTGCCCCTGTAACACACCCCGAAAAGATGAATGTTGTTATCTTCCGTGAGAATACCGAGGATGTTTATGCCGGTATTGAATGGGAACAAGGCACGCCAGAGGTGAAAAAGGTTATCGAATTACTCCGAACCGAGATGGGAGTAGACATTCGCGAAGATTCTGGAATCGGTGTGAAACCGATCAGCATTTTCGGCACGAAACGTTTGGCACGGATGGCGATCCAGTACGCAATTGACCACGGTAGACGTAGTGTCACCTTTGTTCACAAAGGCAACATCATGAAGTTTACTGAAGGTGCGTTCTGTGCTTGGGGATATGAACTCGCGAAAGAGGAATTCGCTGATCAGACGATTACAGAGGACGAACTCTATGACGATTACGGTGGTGAGTGTCCGGAAGGCAAAATACTTGTCAATGACCGAATCGCTGACAGCATGTTACAGCAGATTCTGACGCGAACCGATGAGTACGACGTGATTGTTACCCCGAATTTGAACGGTGACTATCTCTCGGATGCTGCGGCGGCACAGGTTGGTGGTATCGGTATGGCACCGGGTGGTAACCTCAGCGATGAGGTTGCACTTTTTGAAGCGACGCACGGCACCGCACCGAAATATACTGATCAGGATGTTGTCAATCCGGGTTCACTGATCCTCTCTGCGGTGATGATGCTGGAGCACATCGGTTGGCAAAAAGCTGCTGACCTAATTATTTCGGGGCTTGAGAAGACCATCCTCCAAAAACGGGTGACCTACGATTTGGAGCGTCTCATGGAAGGCGCGACGAAGGTCCGCACCTCCGAGTTTGGTGCCTCAATCATCGAGAACTTTCAGTAAAAGCACTTTCCATAGTACGCAGCAAAGGAACGGTACATGTCCTTAAAAACGAAACTCATTCTCGCAGTGGGCGTATCGAATGCGATTGGCATCGGAATGGTCCTTGAATTACATCGTCTTCACAGACGCATCTTGGAAGAGTTAGTTGCAATTCGCCAGCAGGGCGAGCGATAGGTGCGATTCACAAATAGGACACACGGCGTGTGCCATCCAACTCCGGAGGATAACGTGATCTATGAAATCAGAACCTACAATCTAAAACTCGGCCAACTTAACGAATACTGGGAACGTTTCGGCGAAAAATTACCAGGACGCCAAAAACTATCGAAACTCGGTGGGCACTGGTACACTGAAGTGGGCCCCTTGAATCAGATGGTCGCTGTTTGGCCCTACGAGAGTCTTGAACAGCGGGCAGAGATCCGACGCGCTGCAGAAGCAGGACCGAATCCTGTATGGCCCCCCGATACAAGCGATCTCATCGTGTCAATGGTATCCGAGATTTTTCTACCTGCTCCCTTTATGGAACCCTTGGGTGAAAAAGACCTCGGACCGATATATGAAATGCGTTTGTACACCTATCCAGCAGAGGGCATGCCACAAGTTTTAGAAGCCTGGGGAGCGGCTATTCCTGAGCGCGTGAAGTACTCATCGTTGGCAGGCTGTTGGTACTCGGAATATGGGGGTGTCAACAATTTCATCCATCTATGGGCGTATAGAAGTTTTGAGGAACGTCAACGGATCCGAGCAGAGACGCGAGAGAAAGGTGTCTGGCCCCCCAAAGGCTCCGTCAGACCCATCACGCAAGAGAATAAACTGCTGCTTCCTGCCCCTTTCTCACCGATGCAGTGATACCTCCTTGAACGTAAATTTTCTCTTAAAATAGGAAGGCAAGGTGGCAGGAAAACCGAGGCTTCCCGCAGATTTCAAGTCTCAAGAACAGCTATCTATCAATGGTTAGCTGCTCCAGACCCCTTGACCTACGAGAAACCGGGGCCCCGAAAACCGAGACTTCTTGACTCTGAAGTCCTCCGAAAGCATGTTGCCGACTTCCCGGATCAGACGTTTGCGGAGCGAGCGGAAGTCTTCGGTGTTTCTAAAGAAGGCATCCACTATGCTCTTGGCAAGTGTGGCATCACGCGAAAAAAAAGTCTCGGGTATAAGGAGCGATGCCCAGAGAAAAGAGCGACCTATCAAGCCACACTTGCCAAGGCGATCCGAGAAGAAAAACGGGAACCTGTTTCTATTGATGAGTGTGGGTTCACAGCAGAAATACTCCGTATTTATGGCTATGCCCCCGAGGCCAACGCGTAGAAGATAAGTGTTCAAGTCAGCAATATCGGCAGACCTCCTTGATCGCAGCGAGAACCCCCGAAGGTTTTACAGCTCCCCTGCTTTTCAAGGGCACCTGTAACGCCCAACGTTTCAACGACTGGCTGCAAACCCATTTATGTCCGCAGCTCTCTGAAACCCATATTGTCATTATGGACAACGCCCCCTGGCATAAAACACGCCACACCCAAGAACTCATCAGCCAAACGGGTGCCGAAGTTTTGTATTTACCCCCTTATTCCGCTGACTTCAATCCGATTGAACACGATTTTTCTAACATTAAGAGACGCTGGCAATACCAACACGAGGAATCCATCGAAAATATCATTATAGTAAAGTCAATAATTAGTTATACACTTTTATGATTTGGTCAATAGATGCTTCAGGGGTGTATTGATACCGTCGCTTAATGTTGGCGAAATCC
>RKRR01000030.1 GCA_007571305.1 Candidatus Poribacteria bacterium
ACTTTAAGGTACTCGTTTAGATATTGACTTTCGGGCGAGGGGTGCCACAATCCAATGGTGTTTTACTCTGTTAACTGCCCTCGCGAAATTCTGTTCTCAACGTGTCGGTTTGTTCTTTACGCGTGGCGGAGAGAACAATAAACGAAATAGCCTTACGTTACTTGACTTAACGAGAATATGATCATAGGTTTTGAAGCGCTGCTGAATTGTACAAGCAGCAGCGTAACCGAAACAGGCTTTCCTGAGTGCTTTTACGAGCATCTATGGGAAAGGACCGAAAGTTGTTAGACACCCGATCCGAAGGGTGTATTTTGATAAACTTTACAATTTAAGGAGTTAACTCTAATGACAAAATTGTTTAGAACCTTCGCTTTATTACTGTCAGCTCTGTTTGCCCTTTCGCTGATAGTTGGCTGTGGTGGCGGTGATACAGAAGAAGAAGAAGCTGCACCAGCTAATTTCGTAAGCGCGACCCCGCCGGGTGGCGAGATTGCTGCGAATGCGACTGTTACAGTTACCTTTGACAATGCACCCGCTGATGTCACGGTAAGTGCCGGTACTGTCACAGTTGCAGGTAAAACAGCGACTATCGCGGGTCCTTTCACCCCTGGTCCTCTCGCATTGACGATCACTTGGGCTGATGGAACCCAGGCACTGAACTATACGGTCACCGCACCGGATACCGATCCACCGACAGTCACTGGCGGCACGGTCAAAGATGGCGACAAGGATGTCGATCCTGAAGCTATCAACACCGACGGGAAGATCGAGATTGAGTTCAGTGAAGATGTTTCTGGTAACGTCGCGCTGCAGACCGAAGGCGGAGATGATGTCGGTTGGCTCGGCAAAGTCGAAGGCAACAAAGCTACGCTCGAAGTTGTCAAAGGCAAAGAAATTGGCAACGAGACGACTTATGTTATTGCTGGTAAAGTCTCAGACGCTGCTGGCAACTCTACTGATGTCAGTGTAACCTTTGTAACCAAGGGTAAAGAGTAAATTTGAGGCTATTTCGACAAAGAGGGCGGCGTATTTTCAATACGTTGCCCTTTTTTTATGTTTTCGTTATCGTTGTCAGCCATTAAATTTAACCTAAGTTGTCAGTTTGTAGCAGAACCTGTTCGGTTGTGCAGCTTAAGCACATAGGAGACTAACGGTTTCTACGTTACGATTAAGGGCACAGATGCAGGATTGCCGTAGGTTAAAGGTGTCAGAGAAATCCCGTGATTTAACTTTGAGGATATACGGACTAACATCATGTTGAAGCATTAGAAGCGAGAACTGATAACCATTTTTCTTTGCACAATTCTGGGAATAATGCTATAATGCACCTGAGAATTGATAACCGATAATGAATAACCAAAATTTTTTGAACGGTTTTCAAAAAGGCGTTGTCTAACCCATTAATCAGTCAGGAATCTGAAGAGGAAAGTTCGGTGGAAAAAACTGAAGCCTTGCTCATTGCCGATCTCTGTGAAGGCGACGAGACAGCATTGGCACCGTTGGTGGAGAAATATAAGCGGATGGTATACCGTCTCGCGATGCAGATCACCAAGAACCACGCGGATGCCGACGATGTCATGCAAGAGGTCTTTATTAAGGTGTATCGCTCAATTCGGACGTTCCGTAAGGGGGCGGCTTTTGAGACGTGGCTCTACCGAATAGCGGTTAACGAAGCACTGAACTTTGTCAAGCGTAGAAAGCGTCAGCGGGAGTCCGCACTTGAGGCAGCATCGGAAGCGGAGTATGAGGCGATTACGCGATACCGCGCCCAGATCGCCAACGACCCACATGTCCATGCTGAAAAAGCGGAACTGCGGCATCACGTCACAGAGGCAGTCAATAATCTCCCACCGAAGCATCGGACAGTTGTTATCCTTCATGAATTTGAAGCCTTAACACACGCGGAGATTGCTTCAATCCTAAATTGCTCCGAAGGCACAGTCCGATCCCGCTTGCACTACGCACGCAAAAAACTCCGAACGATGCTCAAATCGTATGTAGATGCGAGTGACGTTTAGGTTTCGACTGAAGGAAAAATTTCGGTTACCGAAATTAGCTGAGTTTCGTGGGTTTACAGACGTGTGAAACACACAATATCGAGGAATATCAATGAGATCGAAGTGTGACAAAATAGAACGCCTTTTATCTGACTATATAGATGGAACGCTTTCCGAACGGCAAACAGCCGATGTCGAATTGCATCTTCGCTCCTGCGGATCGTGCAAACGAGAAGTCGTTGACCTGAAGAAAACGAACCACCTCCTCGAAAACTTTTACGTCGAACCCGTGGCCTCTGATGCCTATTACGCCCGGTTCACGATGCGACTCCAACAACGGATTGAACAGAGTGCGCCAACCGCGCTCTATCAACGGTTCTTTGCAGTCGCTACGCGTCTTGGATGGTCCCTACTCACCCAGCTCCATCGACGTATAGACGATTCACGTTTGGGTGGGCTCCTCTCTATAAGACAACACGCTTTTCCGTATTATATTTTCGGGTTAACGTTGACGATGTTAGTTGTTGCGCCGCTTCTGCTAATCCAGGTCTCGACACACGATGACGGTACTCATGTGCTCGGACGTTTGTATGCAGCTGCGAAAATTCGGTTCTTCTCTGCAGATTCGTCTCCCTCGGTCCAACCCACCGCAGCACTTGTCATCAAGCAGGATAAGGCGGGTGCTCAACCTACCGACATTCGCAGAAATGTCAGTAGTGGGCGGACGACAGAGCCCCCTGTTATTGATTCAGGGTCTGATGTCTGGCTATTCACCGATGAACCGATGACAGAGGGATATATCTTTACCACCCTTCAAGGGAACGACTCTGATACAGTTCCGAATGTCGCGTTAGACATTGACTCGGAATTGCTTGCTTACGCCGAAATACCGACACAGGGAGCGTTCTGGGCACGTCTCACGGGTCGCGACGTATTGACTGAAAATAGATACGCACTGCTGTTGTTGCAGGGTATGGATGCCGGACAGCATGCTCTCCAACAGTATGAGCGGAAGAGGATCGGACTCAAAGGCTTCTCACAGAAATTGTTGGATGTACCGTTGGAAACATTGTCTGTTTCAGAAGTCTACGATTCCAGAGAGTTGTAGATAATCGTTATTATAGTATAGGAAAGTAGATAATAAAGATCTTATCGAAAAGTAGTTGAAGTTAACTTAAGTATTTAATCTCGTGGACGCGTTTTCAGCGGGCACGATGTAAACAAGGAGAATACAATGAACCCAAGGATTTTGGGCATTATTGGCGGTCTCGCCTTATTAGTTGCGCTCCTTTCACCTTTCATGATGGGGAGTTCCAAGAAGGTGGAACAACTCTTCCAATCCGCTGAAGATTTGTATGGACAGGCGGATTATGAAGGCGCAATTGAAAAGTATGCTGAGGCACTCGAAGAATCTACAAAGCGTGGCGTGAAAACCGAAGTGATTGACAAGGATTTCCCGACCCTCGCTAATTATAAGATCGCAGTGAGCTACTCACGTCTCGCTGAACAGTCAGGCGATGTGAATTATTACGACACCGCGATCGAGTACATCGAAAAGGTTGCTCCGACAGCAACGATCCCCAAACACCAAGAGGGGTTAACCTACCTCTGGGGACACATCCTCTATCGGACAGAGCAGTTTGAATTGGCGGAGCCGAAGTTCACGCAGCTTATTGAGAACTTCCCGAACAGCCTTTTCGTCGAAAATGCTTGGTATGCTATCGGGCAGCTCAACTATAAACTGCAGAACTATGAGGACTCCCGACAAGCATTCAAAGCTGTTCTTGACGGTTTCCCAAATTCCGATTTTAAAGATGACGCACAGCACCTGATTGCGCAATCGTTCCTCAACGAATCCAACTACGAGCAGGCGTATCAGGAGTTTGATAAAATCGCTACAGAGGAATTCAAGAACTATCCGGATCTGCAAGCCGAGGCGATGTATAAAGCCGCGTATAGTTTGAATCAACTCGGTAGGGATGATGAGGCGATTGGTCGTTATACGAACTTCATCACGCAGTTCCCTGAAAGCCAATACGTCACAGCGGCATACTTCGATCAGGGTGCGATTTACTCCCGGCAGAAGGACTATGACAACGCACGCGTTAACTACGAGCTGGCACTCCAGAACACTGCGGATCGGACGCTCCAGGCAGAAATTCAGTCTGCCATCGGGCGCACCTACTTCGACCAAGGCGATTATGAAAACGCTATTGTTTCCTATAACACGCTCCTCGAAGAATACCCTGAGAGCGACTTTATCGCCGAGGCGAAACTCGGTATCGCCGATAGCCATTTCCGCTTATCGAATTGGAGCGAAGCCACTGTCGCGTATGAACGTGTTATCAATGAACACGAAGAATCCACAGATTTTATTCCCTACTGCTCCTATCAGATTGGTGAAGCCTACTACAAACTCGGTAGCGATCAGATAAAAGCTGGGGAAACTGACACTGGAATGGCGACGCTTGAACTCGCGTTGCAATGGTATCAAAAAACGGTTGACGACTATCCACAGGATCCCGTTGCCCCGCACGCGCTCTACGGCGCAATTTGGGCACTCAACGATCTTGGACGCAAAGACGAGTTGGAAACAATCGCACGCGAGTTTATTGAGAAGAACAAGAATGATAACGAGTTTGACATCCTCGCCGCTGAGGTGCAGCTCCGTTTCGCCGATATCAAGCGGACTGAATTCAAACAGTACGTTGAAGCCGCTGAAGAATATGCGAAATTGTGGGATTACCGTCCACTACCGAAGTTCCATCTTGTCAAGTTGATGGGTAAATTCTTTGAGGGGCGTTCCTACTATGAAGCCGCCAAACCTGCAGGTTATCAGGAAGGGGATGCAGGCGAAGACTTCAATCAGGCACACTTGCAGAAGTCTGTTTCGGCATATCAGGAAGCCATCGCTATGTTCAATGACGATGCATTCCTACCGGGTGTTGCCGAGGAACGTTACGACGACTTCGGTGAACGTATCGCTCAGGTGGAAGCGTGCATCATGAACGAAGCGCTTTCTCACGAAATGCTCGGTGACTGGACGCAAGCCCGCGACCGTTATGCATCTATTCCTGACACAAGTGAATACTACGAACGCGCACTCCTTCTCGTTGCGAATAGTCATGTCAAAGAAGGTGATAAAGAGGGTGCGATTAGCTACTACAATAGCATTTTAGACAAGCTTGCCGACGCTGACAACCGTTCGTTAGCCGAGATTAAACTTGCTGACCTGCTTCGCGCAGAGGAACGGTTTGAAGAAGCTGCAGTCCAATATCAAGCTGTGGTTGATGGGAATCCGACTGGTGAATACGCAGATGATGCGCTCTATCTTGTCGGACTTTGCTATTACCAAGCCGCTTCTGAAAATCCGGCACTCTTGGAATCCTCTGAAACTGCGTTCAAACGCGTGATTTCTGACTATGCCGATAGCCCAAACGCAGTCGAAGCGTATTATGGCTTGGCACTCGCCTATCGTGATGCGGCACAAAAGCAGGATGATGCCGAAAAATGGCCACTTATTCTGCAACTCGCCGACGAAGCAAACGATAAATATTCAGCCAGTGACAATGAGCTCGTTCTCAAGACAATCGGACACATTGAGTTGATTAAAGCCACTGCTATTGAAAACAGCGGTGAACAGGTCGATACTGATGCTCTCGTGGCTTCGCTCAAGCGAATTGTTGATAACATTGGTGCTCCGGAAGAGGCACGCAGTCGTTCGCAACTGAAGATCGGTCACACTTACTATAGTGAGAAACGTTATGATGAAGCACTTGCGGAGTATCTCCTCTTTGTGCAAATTTTCCCGAATAGCGAACTCGCACCCAACGCGCAGTACCAAGCGTCAGTCTGCCATTATCAGATCGCGCAATCTGCGACGGATGCGGGTAGCAAGCAGTTGAGCCTGCAGAACGCTGTAAGTGCGGCGGAAAAAGTGGCTACACTGACGGAAGATGCGAACAATCTCATCAGTGCTAACTACACTGCCGGTTTGGCGTTGATCGGATTGGAGGACAACAGGGGTGCTGCAGACGCGTTCAAAGCAGTTACAGCATTAGAAGGACAGACCGAAGACGAGGCGCGCAAATCGCTTATCTTCCAAGCACACTCCCGTCTTGCTGAACTCAATGGAACCCTCGGCGACCACGCCGCAGCGGTGCAAGAATATCAATACATTATTGAGAACACGGATGAAGCAGACATGAAGGGGCGTTCTTATTTCGCAATGGCATTTGCCCAAGAGGAGCAACTGAAAGCTTATCAGGACGCATTGATGAGTTACCAGAACGCCGTTGAGTTAGTAGAAGACCCGCTCGTCAAAGCACAATCCTACTATCGGATGGGCTTGATTTATCAAGATCAGCTGAAACAACCCGCTAGGGCATTGGACACCTTCCAAACCCTCATCGGAGAACATAGCGGTTCGGATGACTCAAATATTGCTTCAATGGTGGCAGACGCTGGTATCCGTCGCTCGACCCTCTACGTTGAGTTAGGACGTTTGGATGAAGCGATCGCCGAAGCAGTTGAAGCTCTTGATCGGACGAAAGGAAATCCGAATGCGAGTGTAGCAGAAAAATCTGCTGCGCAATACAATCTCGGTTTCCTCTATTCCGACAAAGCTCGTTCCCTCTTCTCCACAGAGGCGGGCACAGATTTGCAGCCCTACATTGATGCGAGTCGGAACGCCGCAGGTACATTCTTTGAGGTCGCTTCAATCGCTGCTCCGGTTGAAAAGGCGGACAAACAGACGGTTATCCCGTATGTTCAGAATTCGCTGTTCCAATCCGGTCAGATTTACTACTCTGTTGGTATTGGTGTGAAACTGCCGCAAGACTTAACGAGTGCACTGACACCACTCACGACATTCGTGAGTTACGTCGATAAGGGACTCTTCCCGAAATCGGATGCACTCCGCAAGAACACGGAGACCGCACTGAACTATACTGCCGCTGCGAACTTTGAGCTCGGGCGGATGCAGGTAGGTATTGATGGTGAGATGTCCGAAAAAGCGGTGAGTTATTTCGTTGCTGCTGGTGATGTCTTCCGTGATATGGTGCGTCGTTATCCGAGCGCGAATGATGCGGCTTTCTGGCAATATCATGTCGGTGAATCCTACTACGCCGCGCAACAATTTGAGAAAGCGATTGAAGAATACGAGAAGGTGCGCAATGTGAATAAGACTCACAAAAGTGCTGCTGAATCGTTGTATGCTATCTCAACATGTGCGCAGCTTCTCAGTGAGGCCGCCGAAAAGTCTGGCGATGCGGAAGCGAGACAGCACTGGTATGACAGGCTCTTCGAGGCGAACGAAGTTCTCGCCGCTGAGTATCCGAACAGTCAGTACACTGCCGATGCGCTCATTAATATCGGTAATAAGTACTACAACGCAGGCTCCGAGCAAGAACTGGATCAAGCAGAACGGATCCGTCTTTATCAGATGGCGATAGAGAACTATCAGAACGCGATCAATACGCCCGGCATCGGAGCGGAGTCGAAATCGACAGCACAGGGCTATCTCAACGACACCGCGAACGCGCTTGCTTTCTACGAGTATGAGGTCGCAACGAATCTGCTGAATGAATCGAAACTCGCGAGGGGTGACGAGCAGAAACCTGCTGTTGAAGCCGCCATCGCTGAGTACCAGAAGATCATTGAAGCGTATCCGGGTAGCAAATATGCAGACCTCGGTCTCGTGCAGATCGGTGAGGCGTACATGGTATTAGCCGATGGCGACGATGCGTATTTCAACGATGCGTTGGACTACTTCAACCGTTTGTGGGCAAAATATGAGACAACGCCGCCTGTAGACCCGAAGGTCAACCAGGCACTCACGTATGCAATCAGCCAGGTCCAGACGATTCTAAGCTATATGCAGGCGAATAATCTGGAAATTCGTGGTGGTACTGTCGGTGGTGGCGGTGGTGAATAATTTTGCCACATCCTGTTTCCATAGCCTCGCTCGCCTGAGCGGGGCTTCCCTGAAAGGAGGGTGCGGTATAGCACCCTCTCTTTTTATAACTTAACCTAAGTTGCCCCTTGTAGCATAACCTGTTAGGTTGTGCAGCTTCGCACCAAGAAGAACAAGGAATACACCCCATTTTTCGTAAAAATGAAGGAGTTTCGGTAAAAACTGGTGTTCGTGTATCTGAAATCATGTAAGTAGCAAGTTGGGTTAACTTATTCCCTACTTTACGACGTAAGGAAAATTAAAATATCCGCTCGGATTTCCCATCTTTTTGGGACGGATCAGAAGCGGTTACAAACCGCTCCTACCGGGTCCCGGAGAGATTCCCCTTAACAGATATAATTAGACGCGAAACCGTGAGCTTGTGCGAAGTGGGGGATGGATAGATAGAAGGCACATCAAACCCGAAACCCACTTCATTACTCCGCAAGGAAAAAATAAAAAGTGTATGATGAATTAATAGTATCCCCGCGCGTGCTACTCGGTCCCGGACCGAGTGAAGCGAACGCGCGGGTTCTTAAAGCGATGACAACCCCGATGTTGGGGTATTTAGATACCGAATTTGTTCAAGTGATGGGTGACACGGTCGGATTGCTCCGCCGGGTCTTTGGAACCGAAAATAGGTTGACGCTACCTGTCTCCGGTACGGGTACCGCCGGAATGGAAGCCGCGCTTGCCAACGTTGTTGAACCCGGTGATGCTGTCATTGTTGGTGTCAAAGGGTATTTCGGCGAGCGGATAGCCGATATCGCAGCACGGTGCGGTGGTATTGTAACAAAAGTAGAAACGGAATGGGGCACACACATTCCTGCTGAAAAAATCGCTGAAGTCGTTGCGAAAGTCTCTACCCCAAAACTGGTTGCATTGGTACATGGGGAGACCTCTACTGGTGTCCTGCAACCTCTGAAAGATGCCATTGAGATTGCGCATCAAAACGGTGCACTTTTTCTCGCAGACTGTGTGACCAGTCTCGGAGGGCAACCTGTAGATATGGACGCTCTCGACATTGATATTGCCTATAGTTGTACCCAAAAATGTCTTGCCGGTCCCCCCGGACTCTCGCCTATCAGTTTCAGTGACCGTGCAGTTGACGTAATTCGGAACCGAAAAACGCCCATCCAGAGTTTCTATCTTGATATGACGCTCCTCGAAAATTATTGGCACGGTGAAAAGGAAAAGCGGCGTTATCATCACACTGTCTCAATATCCCTCATCTATGCCTTGCGAGAAGCATTGCGGGTTGTTTTAGAAGAAGGGCTGGATGTCCGCTATAAACGGCATGTGCACAATGCCCGCGCCCTCCTCGCGGGGGCAAAAGCGATCGGTCTGCAACCCGCAGCTGAAGAGGGCTACCGCGCACCTATGCTTACTACACTGCGTATTCCTGATGGCATCGACGACGCGACGATTCGGACACGTCTCATTGCGGACTACGGTATAGAAATCGGGGCAGGTTTGGGTGTTTTTGCTGGGAAGGCGTGGCGAATTGGACTGATGGGTGAGTCTTCAAACGAAAAGAACGTTATGCTTGTCCTAAGTGCATTAGAGAAACTTCTCATCGAGTCAGGACATCGTGTGGAACGTGGCTCGGCTGTTCACGCCGCATCGCACGTTTACGCAGTGTAATAGCCATCAGAAATTCTACAATGCCCAGTGCGGTTGAAAATTGTCGAGAGTAAAACTCGCTCCTACAGTCCCTTATTCCCATTCAATCGTGCTGGGCGGTTTTGAACTAATATCGTAGACGACACGGTTGATGCCTTGCACTTCATTGATGATACGGTTAGAGATCCCGGCGAGGACATCGGTTGGGATGCGCGCCCAATCCGCCGTCATCGCATCACTACTCGTGACAGCGCGGAGCGCGACGGCGTTTTCGTAGGTTCGTGCGTCCCCCATGACACCAACGCTTTTGACAGGTAGAAGAACAACTAAAGCCTGCCAAATTTCGTCATACAATCCCGCTTTTTTGATTTCAGAGATAAAGATAGCGTCTGCCGAACGGAGTACCTCCAAACGTTCGTGCGTAACCTCACCCAAAATGCGGACGGCGAGTCCTGGCCCCGGAAATGGGTGTCGTCCAAGGACGTGCGCCGGCATGTCCAGTTCTGCTCCAACTGCTCGCACCTCGTCCTTGAAAAGTTCCCTAAACGGTTCGATTAACTCAAACGGCATGTCGGATGGGAGCCCTCCAACATTATGGTGCGTTTTGATCGTAGCCGAGGGTCCCTTCACAGAGACACTCTCTATAACATCCGGATAGAGTGTGCCTTGTGCAAGGAATCGGAAGTCGTGTCCTAATTTTTGCACCGTTGTTTTGAAGGTTTCGATGAATTGTGCCCCAATCACTTCCCGTTTCTTTTCTGGATCGGTTACTCCTGCTAACCCGTCGATAAACGACTTCACTGCGTCAACAGCGACGAGAGGAATTCCGAGTTGCTCACAGGTTTTAAGTACTTCAGCGGCTTCGTTTTTCCTGAGGAGACCATTGTCAACAAAAACGGGTACAAGCGCATCTTCGATTGCCTGATGCAAGAGCGTCGCCAGCACCATTGAGTCAATACCACCACTCACAGCACACAGAACGCGTTCATTTCCGACCTGTTCTTGTATTTGCGCTGTGGCACGGGCGATAAAGGCACGCATTGTCCATGCGTTACGACACCCACAGATGTTACGCGTGAAGTTCGCCAAAATCTGATCAGCATCCTCGGTATGTTCAACCTCAGGGTGGAATTGTAATCCGTAAAACGCTCGGGCAGGATCCGCCATAGCAGCGATGGGGGCATTCTGTGTTTGTGCGATTGTTTTGAATCCAACGGGTGATGCCTCGATAAGATCGCCGTGGCTCATCCAAGCAGAAAATTGTGAGGAAAGCCCTACGAAAAGTGGGTCATCTGCATCAAGGACGTGGAGGGGGGCATGCCCGTATTCCCGCTGCGTCGCTGGGTGGACCTTTCCACCTGCTAATAGGGATGCCATGAGTTGCATACCGTAACAGATGCCCAATATCGGTGTTTCTAACTCGAAAAGTTTCGAATCAATTGTTGGGGCATTGGTTTCGTAGACGCTTGCGGGTCCACCACTGAGAATAATCCCTTTTGGTGCAATGGTTTCTATCTGTGATAGGGATAACGTGTGTGGATAAATTTCGCAGTAGACATTTTGCTCACGGATACGGCGGGCGATAAGTTGCGTGTATTGTGAGCCGAAATCCAAAATGAGGATAGTTTCCTGTTGTGTGGATGTTGTGATTGTATTGTTGATGTTAGCCATAGGCTTGCAGTTCCGTGTATTTGCATGTCGGCTGTTTTTTTAACTGTACGGTACTGTTTCGCAATCTATAATGCTACCCGTTAGAGGCTCGAAAATAGTGCCGTATGCTCCAGGAGGTGCGAAGTCAACATCGCTTGACATAGCCAAACCCGTATTCGCGTCCTCTAAGTAGCAGCACCCACAGTATGGGTGCCCTGGCGTATTGATAGTTCGCAGATGGTAACAGTGATTGTGGAACTGAATCGTATTTCCGTAAATGATAATATACCTATCTCCGAACAGGCTCATCGCTATCTGATTGATGAGATAAGGGTTTTTGTATTTCACGAGTTTCAGTTAGTCCTAATAATTATATCAATCCTGCGGTTCTGTTCCTCTTTGTTCGCGCCATCTTTAAGGAGAGGCTGGGTTTCTCCCAGACCTACAGCGGTCAAGCGTTCAGAATTGACACCCGTTTCAACAAGGGATCTCTTGATTGAGTCTGCACGCCCCATACTCACATTTCGATTGACGTTCGCATTTCCTAAAGCACTCGTGTGTACCTCAATCCCTACCGGATAACTACTAAAACTATCTCTGCGTAAGACCTCTGCGAGTTGTTCAAACGTCGGGGAAAACTCTTTTTGAAGTTGCGTGCTACCGTGGGCAAACGCGTTGCCTCTGATACGGATGAGGACACCATCCGGCTGCTCTATAACGATGGCTTTAGGGATTTGCCTTGTTACCTTTAGTAAATCTGACTTCACCGACGTTATCCGTTGTGTATTGGCAATGGCGCGTTCCAGATAATTGGTACCCTCTGCGGAAATTTTGACAGCCGTCTCATAGTCTTTGTTTGCTAATGCGGTTTTTGCCTTTACGTGAGCCGTATTGGCGAGTTCATAGAGTTGTACCTCTAACCGTGGGACCTGCGTCGTTGCTTGTGCTGTGATTTCGTTTTTTAGCGTATCTACTGCTTGTTGTGCTGCCGCTGCGCGTTGGTCTAACTCCCTCTGTGCGCGTTGTCTAAATTCCGCCGCCTCTGCGATCATGACTGTCTTATCGGCGGTTTGTTGTGCCCGTTGAGCAAATTGTTGTGCCTGTTCGTAGCGATCGGCGGTTAATTCCTGCCTTGCGCGTTTCAGTTGTTCAGCCGCCTCTTGGAATTGTTCTGGGGCGTGTTGACTGGCATTGAGATATTGAGCACGCTGGATGATTACTTCTGCCTTCGCTATCGAGATATGCGCAGTCGTCTTTCCTTCTGTCTCCGCCTTCTGTCTTGCCTGTGCCAATTGGTAAAGGCTATCAACCAGTCCCTGTGCATCCGAGATAGCTGTTTCTGCCTCGACGAACATCTCTTGCTCAATGAGATTGGCTATTGAAGCGATCGATGCTTGGGCGCGCTCATAGTCCGCGGTTGTTTCGATCGCTGGATAGGTATATTTTGAAATGTTAACGAGCGATTCTATGCCTGTAAGTGAGAGGCGAAGTTCCGTTTGACGTAGCGATATTTTTAAATGCGTGATTTCCGTTGAAAGTTGCTCTGTCTGCTGCTGCCCTTTGTCGCGAGAACTCAGCGCACGGGCGAGTCGTTCCTCAAGGAGAGCCTCACGGATACGTGCAATTTCGAGTTCGTGCTCGTGTGCCTGTATTATTTGTTGATATATCTGTTCCCGGGTGGTAACGGCATTCTGCCGAGCGTTGTGTTGCCGCGCTTTCGCACTGGCGATCTGTGCGACTAATTCCGCCTGATACGCAAATTCAGCCCCCTGAGGGATGTCCCCTCTTTCTTGCGAGTTCCGAGCAAAATTCAGAAGCTTCACTGCGCGCCCATATTCCTCTGGCACCAAAGGTTCAGCATCCAATGCCGCTGCATCGTTGATCGCCTGCTGCGCGTCTTGGAGTTGTGTCGCGAGCATCACTTCATCAATCTCTGGTGTGGAGCATCCGGATGCGATAAAGCACGCAGCGAAAAGTAGCAATCCGTAGTATTTCATCGGTTTTCCTTGTGTCGCGCGAGTCGGTTGCATCTTCATTTAGTAGATCGGCAGTTATTAAGAGTTGATTTCCTTAGAATTTCTGTAAAGCCTCAAGTTCAACCCTCATAACTTCAAGTCTGTGGAGCACTTCATTGACGTTCTGCTCAGCAAGTGTGAGTTGCGCTTGTAGTTCTTGAGAGTTTGCTTCCTCGCGAATCGCGATGGCGATCTCAGTTGCGATCCGCGCGTGAAGATATGCGCGCAACGCGAGCCTATATGCCTGTTCCACATCACCAGCATTCATCATATTTTTAGCCGTAGCAAGCATCTCTTGAGCAGTGCGTAACGGGGTCTCGGCAGCCTCCTGCGCTCCCATCGCGTTGGCGGAGGTGAGTGCTACCTGAGCGTTTTCTATCGTTTCCACGGCGAGTTGTTGTATCTGTCCGCCACACCCCAGCACTACTGTCAGTATTATGAACCAGACTGTTTTTTTAATTTTACCTTGCGGAGAAAGGACGTGGATGAGAACTATCGGATGCGTCCCTTAAATCCGCCCTCCACTACGTTACGGCTACGGGTTTTGTTTTGATTAGGGCTTACGCATACTGCGATGCGGTTTGGAGTAAAAAAGCCTCGCTTGGGGTGGTGTGCGCTGCAACACCCTAAGGCGAGGCTTCTGGTTGTTGATTCCTGAGGCGGGTAAATCCGCTAAAATTCAGGACGCTCTGTATAGACACTCACCTTCCGGCGATATTTGTCTTTTCGCTCGAACCATACATATCCATCAATTTTCGAGAAGAGCGTATAGTCCTTTCCAACCCCAACGTTGTTTCCGGGGTGAATGTGTGTTCCACGTTGTCGAGCGAGAATACTCCCCGCAGTGACATGATTTCCAGAAAATCTTTTGACACCGAGTCGCTTTCCGATACTGTCGCGTCCGTTTCGGGTGCTTCCGCCGCCTTTCTTATGAGCCATCAGATTGCTCCTCCACCGCGCCAATTGCGGTAATTTTCACGCGTGTAAATGATTGACGGTGCCCTAACTTGCGTTTATACCCTTTACGGCGTTTCGATTTGAACACAACCATCTTTTTTGCGCGTGCTTGTTGAATCACTTCGGCTGTAACTGAAGTATTGTCAAGATAGGGTGAGCCAGTTTGTAGACCATCACCGTCAGCGACAGCCAGAACGGATGAGAATGTGACACTGTCCCCGACCTCTGCATCGAGTTTTTCAACATCGATCAGGCTACCTAATTCTACCCGATGCTGTTTCCCTCCGCTCGCAAAGACTGCATACATTTTTATATATCACTCCTTTTCTATTAAATTATACCCTAAAAACGCGACGATGTCAATTCAGATTTGCAATTCGTTATATCTCCCGCCTGAGAAGTGTCTTCTATCGCGTTAGTCGAGAAACAATTCTTCACCTCTTCCGACGAAGATTCGGTAATCTTCGAGATGCAAGTCGGCATCAGGTTCCAGAATGATATCCAATTTTAATGACTTCTTAAGTTCTCGCAATTTTCTCCACATTTGCGACTTTATATGCGAAACGACATAGTCATTCGCAGTAACACGCAGTTGGGACTGTCGCGTCTGTTTATGCGCCATCTTTATCGCACGTAGTAACTGAATAACGACGGTTTCGACGGATAGAACAGTGCCATGCCCGTTGCAGTAGGGACACTCCTCCATCAGTAGAGTAGAGAGGCTTGGGCGGGTGCGCTGGCGGGTCATTTCGACGAGTCCTAAATCTGAAAAATGCAGGATATTTGTGCGGGCACGGTCCTTCCGAAGTGCTTCCTGTAGCATTTTAAAAACTCGTTTTCGATGGGAAGCCTCTTCCATATCAATAAAGTCAACGACGATAATCCCCCCCAAATCTCGCAATTGAATTTGGCGGACTACCTCCTCAACAGCCTCAAGGTTAGCACTGAGAATAGTGTTATCTGGGTCAGATTTCCCAACGAACCGACCGGTGTTGACATCGATCGAGACCATGGCTTCAGTCTGTTGGATGATAATATGTCCTCCACATTTGAGCCAAATTTTCTCACTGAGTGCCTCCTTGAGCGCACGTTCAACACCATAAGCATCAAAGAGCGTTGGATCCTCTCGATAAAGGGAAACGCGAGATCGCAGATCGGGCATGACAGAGGAGACATATTCCATTGTCTCCTTGTACCCCGTCTCTGAATCGATAAACAGTTGCTTGACCTCCTTCGTGAGCATATCCCTGACGATCCTATTGGTGAAACTGAGGTCTCTACTCACGAGACTAGGTGCAGATTTTCTGTCTGCGCGTGCACATACCTGTTTCCACTGATTAATAAGGTATCGGATTTCGGCTGCAAATTCGGTTTCGTTCAAACCTTCCGCAGCAGTACGGATGATAAATCCACCTTCAACGTCGGCTTTCACTGTCTTTGCCATGTTACGCAGTCTGTCTCGTTCAGTGACAGCCTCAATGCGTCGTGATACACCGATATTCGAGGAATTGGGCATGTAGACGACATAACGGCCGGGGAGTGTGATATTACTGGTAACCCGTGCCCCCTTTGTTCCGATAGGCTCTTTGCCGACCTGAACAAGGAGTTCCTGCCTCTTTGAAATGAGGTCACTTATGAGAAATGGGAACCCGCGTCCACCACGTATCTGCTTGGAGTGTTTCCCCTTCATATCCAATATAGCGGTATTTTTGTTGGATCCTCGGTCTCCGTTCTGCTTCCCATTTTCGTCCTCATCTTCGTCAGCATGTTCATATTTGAGATCGGAAATATGTAGAAAGGCATGCCGTTCCAATCCGATGTCAACGAATGCTACCTGCATTCCGGGGAGTACGTTTTCAACGCGTCCTTTGTAGAGATTCCCCAATGTTTGCGTCGCCGCTTTCCGTTCAATGTGAATTTCATTCAGCACCCCCTCCTCAAGTACCGCACAGCGCGTTTCATACTCATCATCAGAAATAAGTATCTCCTTTTCCATTATTACCTCCTATCGTACCTTTTCCAAAAGGCACCTCGGTTAACTGTCGTGTCAAAAATCGGCAGCATTGCCAAAAGCGGTGAGGGTTTCGTAGAAATGTGTCCTAGGTTTCGTTAGGGCAAGGTGAAACGTAGATATTTTTGAACAGGACACTTCAGCCAAATCAGCAAATGTGCGGTTGTCCCAGCGGGAGTGGTGTCAAGTCACAGTCAACTATCAGCAACCAGTCGTAGGTAAGAATCGCGAGCGTAAGGAAACACAGACTTCAGTCTGGGGATAAACGAAAGCCATTCCTTGTATTACAGTGCCAAAACACTCGTCCCTACAGATGAACCGAATGGTTATGGAAACTGGTGTGGTTAACTTGATATAAACTATCGTGTGCGGTGTCCCACCTATTTCATCTGGACTTGCAAGCTGCGATTTACAGCCGCGGTGTCAACGTCACGACAGGTGTTATCAGTTCACCCATCGAGATACCGCCGTGCTGGAACCCTCCTTGAAACTGCCGTTTATACTTATAAAAATCGTTCGGGTAGACGAAATAATAATCGTCTTTTGCGAGAATGTAGTCCTTGCGCGCGTTTTCCGCCGGTAGCCGGTATTCCTTTGGGTTTCGGAGACATACCGCCTCACCTTCTTCACATCCCAAGTGATCTCCGATTTTAAACCGAAGGCTGGTGGTAGTCTCACGATTACCGTAAGCGCGAGTTGCTCGGTTACAGAAGACAGAGCCATGATCACTAGTGAGGACCACAGTTGCTTTTTGTGCCGCAATAATGCGTAAAATATCGAAAAGTACCGAATGCGAGAACCATGAGCGCGCCAGAGCTCGAAAAGCGGATTCATCAGGGGCGAGCTGCTGTAGAACATCAGATTGTGAGCGCTGATGGGTTAAAATGTCAATAAAATTGATAACCAGTGCTGAGAGACTCACGCGCGTGTTCGCTGCGGCCCGTTTTTTATAGGTGTTACCACCTCGGGTATCAAAAATCTTGAAGTACTGGATTCCGGGCTTCAGTTTGACCCCTCTGCGTTCCAGATGTGCTTCAAGGAGCTGGCGTTCGTACCGATTTGTACTTGTGTCCCCATCAGAGCCTTCCTGCCAGTACTCTGGATAGCGTTCGGCAATCTCTATCGGGAACAAGCCGCTGAAAAGGGCGTTTCGTGCGTACAGTGTCGCACTCGGTAGGATTGAAAAACTATATTGACGTTCGATAGAAAAATAAGGGTACAAGAGCGATTCGACTGCCAACCAATGGTCTAAGCGGAAACAGTCAACCACAATAAAATAAACAGATTTTCCATCTTGAAGTTGAGGGACAACATGCTGGTCCAGAACATTGACCGATAAGGGGGGGGCATCTGAGCTACCTGCAACCCAATCAGGATAATGGGTTGCGACAAAGTCAGAGAATTCGGTATTGCACTCTTTCTTCTGTGCAAGATGTGTTTCTTCTAACCCACCTTCGGCTAACTTTTCAGATACCATATCCCACTGTAAAAGTTTCACATAGATATTGATCCAGTCTTGCCAACTCGGTGATGAATCCTTCATGGCGCGAATAGCGTTGAAATCTGTCGTGTACCGACTCGGAATCTGATTGACGACTATCTGCGGCTGATCAAGGACACGTTTTAGAGTTGAGACGATCTGGGCTACACCAATTGGTTTCACCAAGAAATCGGTTACCTGCTTGCCGAGGGCGACCTCAACAAATTGCTCATCGCTGGATTGGGTAACGAGAATGACCGGGATTTGCGTATTGAAGGTACGGATTGCATCGAGCGTTGCTATTCCATCCTTACCGGGCATAACCTGGTCAAGTAGGATCGCACTATACTGCGTATCACCGCGCGTTAGAAGCGCGATGCCGTCTTCGCCATTTGTCACGGGCGTGACCGCGTAACCTCGGTCGCGTAGCACAAGAATATGTGGTTGCAACGCTTCTATTTCATCATCAATCCATAGGATTTGGTGTGTTTGTGACATACGTAAGTTTTCAAAATCTGATCAGGTGCACATTATGTCCAATGAACGCGGGTGAAAGGTTCACCTCAGCGGAAGTAGAAAAAACGCCCAGGTAATTTGCCTACAACAACCGTTAATATGGACTATGCAACTGGCAGCCGAACTTCAAAAGTTGTTCCGTCAGGACTCGTTTTAATCATACGGATACTTCCGTGATGGTACTCACGGATGATCCGCTGTACGACAGTCAATCCGAGTCCCCATCCGTGTGCCTTGGTAGACATCCCCGGTTCAAAGATCTTTCGCTGATTTTCGCGGGCGATCCCGCTTCCATTGTCTGCATACTGGATAACAACATCGCCGTGTCGTTTGTCATGCCTTGGTTCAATCTGGATCCATCCGTCCGCTTTGTCCATTGCATCCAACGAATTACGAATTAAGTTTTCAAACACCCAGTGCAGTAATTGTGCGTTTGCGAGTATAGGCGGTGTTTCATGCAGTTTCAATCGGATTTCAACGCGTCGACTAATGTGCGGCAGCCGTTTTTCAAAATATGCTCGGACTTCTTCAAATACCTCATCCGTATTGACTTCGGTAAGTGATGGATGCGTACCAATCATACCGAAGCGCGCCGTTGTTTTCTGCAAACGCTCCAGATCGTTTCTCATACTTTCGGAGAGCTCAGCGAGTGCAGTATCATTTTTCTCTTTACCTCGTTCATGCAGAAGTTCTGTCCATGCCAACAGCGACGATATAGGTGTTCCGAGTTGATGCGCGGTCTCTTTGGCTAAGCCTCCCCAGATTGCCGAGTGTTCATAAGACTTTATCCGTTGATAGACGAGGAAGCAGACAGTTCCAAATGCGAATAGGACCACCGGTGCTATAAGAGGCACCACCAATCCATAGTATGGCTTACTTTCATAATAGAAGTAGCCCTTGTGCCATTCAGGTGTTGTTTCAAGCACAGAGGAGGCTGGAGCGTTCTGAATGAAAATTTTCGCTCGTTCCCGTTCCTCTGCAGTTGCCTGATCTGCAGTAATAACATCGCCCCAGATCTGCCATTTCTGAGGTGTACCAGTGGTATCGGTTATCACAAAAGGCAGATGTCCCATCTCACTGGGTGCGGCATCGCCATAATAAAGATACCCATTTAACTGCCTGTCTTCAAGAAGCATGTGTATTTCACGGGGCAGATGTTTTTTTTTCATGCGCGCTAATGTTGACCGCAGCAAAGCACTCTCATTTGGTGTTAACGAGATCTCCTCATTTTCGTTGACATTGATATCCAAACCGTCAATCTTTGTGTCTAATTGTTGGTCAACACCTCGTGCAATTAAGACATTTCCCTGTGCATCCGTGATGATAAACGAGAATGTGCGTGATCTGTCTTCAGCGAATGACTTTCTGACGATTGTAATTAACTTCTGTTGCAATTCACGGTTTTCCACGCCTGGGAGTTCCGCTGCCAGATCGGCGAAAAGGTCTATCTGAGCCTCTATATCCGCGTTGAGTCGAGAAATCTGTTGGGTATAATAGAAGAACCCAAGTATCAGTGTGCCCAATCCGACGATGAAGTAGACGAATATTAAACGAGTAGTCGTATACCCAGGGATAATTTGGAGATTCAACCGCAACGTCGTATTCCTCCGCACAAATCGGACGCAATATGTCTGCCTATTGATTGTGTCTATCTGTTAGTTAATAATATCATTTTTAAAAGGAAATTGCAAGTCTATTTCGGTTCACAAGCGTTTTGTGCCGATTTTTCTGGCAAGTCTGTTTTTTTCCAGAAAACAAAGTTTAACAGAAAAACAAAAACTGAATATCCATTATCAAACCACATACCACTTGATTTTTTTGGATAAATCGGGTAAAATAAAATTGTGCTCTGTAATATGAGTCGCTTCTACAGTAAAATGAAACTGCAAATTAGGAATGGAAACACTTAATGCTCAAAGCTATTACATTCGATTATTGGCAGACCCTTTATGTTGACTCTGACAGCAACTGGCGAAAGCGTCAGGCGATACGTATTCAGCGATGTCATACGTACCTCGACAGTCGCGGCTATGCTTGCTCATTGGATGACGTGAGATTCGGACTTGAAGAAGCATACGATTTGGTCTCTTCTCTATGGCATCAACACCAAGGGGTATCAGTGAAACGATGCATGCAGCGATTTGCTGAGGTGCTCCACCTTCAACTTGAGGAGAAGGATATCGATGAGTTAATTGCGTGTCTCGGTGCGGCTTTCTTAGAGGTACCCCCAATTATGATGCCACATGTCAAACCGGTCATTTCTCGGTTAAGTGAAAGTTATCCGCTCGGAATTATCTCAGACTCGGCACTAACGCCCGGCAGTTTTGCTCGAAAACTGATGGCGCGCGACGGTATTTTACAATACTTTACAGCTTTCACATTCTCCGACGAAACCGATTATACAAAACCCCAAGTGGTGCAATTCCATTCAACTTTAGCACAATTGAACGCTGAACCCGCGGAAGCGGTGCACGTCGGCGATATTTTTCGAACGGATATTGTCGGCGCGAAAAATGCGGGGATGAAAGCGATTCGTTTCACAGGATTCAATAAAGGAGAAGGAGACGACACGTTGAGTGATGCTGTTGTTGACGACTATCGGAAGTTAGAAACGGTCATCACTGGATTGTCAAAATAGGGAACGTAAGGAGAAGAAATGGCACATGTATTGGTCTCCGGTGGCACTGGGTTCATTGGCAGTCGGGTCTGCACTGCCCTCCATGAACAGGGCGATACTGTGCATGTGCTGTCTCGCAATCCGACCCGTGCACAAACAACATTGAAATCTGCAGGAGCAGTCTACGGTTGGAACCCTGAAACCGAAAAACTTCCTTTAGAAACTACATCAGGTGTGAAAGCGGTTGTTCATCTGGCGGGTGAAACCATCGCCGGTAGATGGAACACAGAAAAAAAACGGAGGATACGAGACAGCCGAATTCTTTCGACGCGGAACCTTGTCGAATCGCTCGCTGAAGCATCTAAAAAACCCGCCGTGCTTGTCTGCGCTTCCGCAATTGGATACTATGGCAATAGTGGCGACGATCACTTTACGGAGGTATCGCCCGCCGGGACAGACTTTCTCTCCAAAGTCTGCGAAGAATGGGAAACAGAAGCTCAAAAAGCAGAGGCGTTTGGGATTCGGGTAGTTATGGTTCGTATTGGACTTGTGCTTGGGTTAGGTGGTGGACTGTTGGCACAGGTACTTCCACCCTTTAAAATGGGAGTCGGTGGCATACTTGGTAGTGGTCGGCAGTGGATGTCTTGGATTCACATCGACGATGTGGTTGGTATCGTGATCCATGCATTAGAGAATGAAGAGATTCGTGGGCCTCTCAATGCGACCGCACCTGTCCCTGTCAGAAATGTGGAGTTCACGAAAACCCTCGGCACTGTGCTACGGCGACCTACACTGCTCCCTGTCCCGATGTTCGGCTTGAGGCTGATGATGGGCGAATTCGCTGACTTCGTGGTGTTGAGTCAGAACGTACTTCCGGAAAAAACGGAAGTAAGCGGTTACGAATTTCGCTATCGGACGCTTGAACCCGCTTTGAGAGATCTGCTATAGAAGGGCAGATGTTGAAATTTGCTCGACCCCAGAATTCCGATGAAACATGAAGATTCAAGATGTTCTGCTTTCTGATTACGGAGAAGCCTCAAGTATCCCCTCCCCAGTTAATCAACTGATGACCGATTTTGCTGTCGATTTTCGAGACGGACACGACATCAATCTCGGTGTCGGATATGTCAATGAACGGACAATCCCGCATCAGCAGATCCAACACGCTTGTGAAAAAGTCCTCGCCCATCCCAAAAAATACCGCGCTTCTCTCAATTACGGTGGAGCACAAGGTTCGCGGAACCTGATTGAATCGCTCAGGAGATTCCACATTGAAAACCGGATTGGTGGGATTACGGAGCAAATCTTAAACAGGCGAGACATTGTTATCGGCGCGAACGGCGCGACGAGTTTGTTAGAAAGCATCACCCACCTACTCCCTGCTGGTATTGTACTGACCGCAGATCCGATGTATTATATCTACTGCAACAATTTGGAAAGGAAAGGTTTTCGCGTTACAGCGATACCTGAAGACAACGAAGGTCTCGATGCTGAACGTTTGAGGACGAAACTAAAGAGACTTGGCAACGAAAAGGATGCTATCCGCTTTTTCTACGTCGTAACGGTTAACAACCCAACCTGCACAATTCTATCCAATCACCGTAAGAGAGAACTTGTCGATATTGTTACCCGATTTTCCCACGAAGTCGGACGAAAAATTCCCATTTTTTTCGACAATGCCTATAGCGACCTCGTGCATGACAGTACCATTGAACCTTTAGAGTCTGCTCTCTGCTACGATACACTCGACATTGTCTACGAAATTGGCACGTTGTCAAAGATCCTTGCTCCTGGGTTACGTATCGGTTACCTTATCGGTCCCAAAGGTCGGTTTCTTGACAGCATTATCCAACGCACAAGCGACATTGGTTTCAGTGCTCCGTTAATCAACCAAGAAATCGCGAGTTACTTGCTCGACCACGGTATTGAAGTGCAAATCCAAAAGGTGAATAACGGGTACCGCCAGAAGGCGAAACTGGTCAAAGCGTGGATGAAAGAATTATTGGGTGATAACATTCAAGGCTGTCGGGGTGGGAGTGCTGGATTCTATTACTACTTGACGTTGGCAAGTGTCACAACAGATATAACCTCTGACTTTTTCAAATTTTTGACGCGGACAACTGGACGAGGGGAGTTTGATGGACCGCCAGGTTCCCAGCATCCAAAAGTGATTTACATTCCGGGTGAACATTGCGTCCATCCAGAAGGCGAAATGGTAGAGGTTGGAAAGCGACAACTCCGTATATCCTACGGATTTGAGGAACTCCCTCAAATCCACGAGGCGTTGAAACTTATGAAATCTGCGATAACTTATAGTATTGGATTAACCTAAGTTGCCAGTTCTGTAGTATATGTGCAGCTTTGCACAGAAAATCACACGGAATACACCAATCTTTCGCAAAAATGAAGGATTATCGGTAAAAAAGGTGTTCATGGATATGGAATCATAAAGGTAGCAACTTGGGTTAGATTAAGCTCTGGCTATGGAGTGTAATCACGGAAATGCGTTCCACCATGTGGCTTCTCGCGAAATCCCCTAAAAAGTTGATTTTTTCACAAACGATGTATCTTATTATCCATGGTGGCGATTCGCTGTTCATTGATTCGCCGGGGATTTTTGGCGTAGAGGGATTATAATAGATGCCGTAATGACTTGGACACTTGTAGCGTCGTGTGAACGCTGAAGTTATATGTTCTGATAGCACAGGAAACCAACAGTCTATGCTACAAGTGTGAACCTGTTTTCGGATTTTACTATAAGATTTTAGCACAGATTCGAAGTGGGAGGCAATCAATTTTTTGTATTCACTTAAGGGTATAGATATTTTGGGTAGGAATGGGATTTTCCAATCCGCGAGGTGGGAAAATCTCGCCAGCGGAGGTGGTATATTTTGTGTCTAAAGATTCTTCTATGAAAAAAAGCACCCTTATGGTATAGTGTGTAATGTTTTACAACACGCTGTAATTCCTGCTTTGAAAGGCGAAAAATTGATTCAGCAGCAAACACGGGATAGTCTCACGTGGCGCGCAGTGCTTATCGGTTTGGCGTGTGCCACTACCGAGTGTCTGCTCGCGCCGTATAATGATTACGTTATTCGGAACATTTTCCTTGCAGGTGGACATTTTCCGGTCGCTCCTTTTTTTGTGCTGACGATTTTTGTGTTAGGCATCAATGTCCTCCTAAAGCGAGTTCATCCCGCCTCAGCGTTCTCACCCGGCGAGCTTGTCACAATTTGGTGTATCATGCTCGCCCCAGCAGGCATCCCATCTTCAGGGATGATGCGCTATGCTCTCAGCCCGATGGTAGCTTACCAGTACCTCGCTACACCCGAAAATGATTGGGAGTCATTGTTCCACCACTACATCCCACACTGGCGCGTGGTTCGCGACCACACTGCCGCTCAATCTTTCTTTGAAGGCTTGTTCGACGGGGAATCGGTGCCGTGGGGACCGTGGATGGTCCCTATTTTAACGTGGAGTGCCTATGTCCTCGTCATCTATTTCGTGATGATCTGTCTATCGGTGCTACTCCGCAAGCAGTGGGTAGAGTATGAACGCTGCGCTTTCCCACTTGTTAAGTTGCCTGTAGAGATGGCAGCACAAGGTAGAGGTAGCCTCGGTCCGCTCTTTAAGAACAGCGCGCTCTGGTTCGGATTCGCGTTCCCAGTATTCCTGCATACAATGAACGGGCTTCATACGTTCTTTCCATCTATGCCTCATGTCCCACGCGATTTTTGGCTTAACCAATACCTTGTAGAACGTCCTTGGAGCGCGCTTCGCCCGTTTCAGATCGTTATCTTCTGGTCTATGGTAGGGTTTAGTTATCTGCTCACTCTGGAGGTTTCGTTTAGCATCTGGTTCTTCTTCGTGTTCTATAAACTCCAATGCCTGTTGGGTGTGATGCTTGGTTTTCAACTCACTTCGGGACCCGGAGTACAGTGGACAGGTAAGTCGTTTAGCGCGGCGCAGGAGGCAGGGGCATGCCTGACGTTTGTCGCTATTGCTCTTTGGAAAGCGAGACATCACATTAAAAGCATGTTTCAGTTCCGTCCCTCTGACGAAGCGCTGCCGCATGGTGTTACGATTTTTGGACTGCTTGGCGGCATCTGTGTGCTCGCGTTTTTCAATCATTTGATGGGGATGTCCCTCCTATTTGCCTTCGGTTTCGTGCTATTTCTGCTCGCAATGTATGTACTGTTGACGTGGCAGGTGATTAACGGCGGAATCCCGTTCATCAATCCATCGTTTTCACCACAGAGCTTCTTCTTAACGACGCTGGGTACTTCAAAAATCCATCCCTCTACATTGACTTCGATAATGATGCATCCGGTATGCCTCACGTTAGATCTCCGTGAATTTATGATGCCGAACATCATGAACGGGTTGAAAGCCGCGGATGATGCCCGCGTCAAGCGGCGGCAGCTGCTCATCGCGATGGCGGTTGCAATGGTTATTGGACTTGGTGTTTCCTATTATTCTGCGATTAAGGTGAGTTATGCACACGGAGCCCCTTATACCGGTGGAAGTTGGTTCATGCGCCAACTTGAAGGACTGCTCGTAAGTCCGAAAACAAGCACGAATTGGACGAATACAGGCTTTATGCTGTTCGGGAGCGGGTTCACCATCTGGTTGATGTGGATGCGTCAGACTTTCATCTGGTGGCCCCTGCACCCTCTCGGTTATACGATGCTGAGTTCATGGGCAACGTTTAAACTGTGGTTCTCTATATTTTTAGGTTGGGGCCTGAAATTCAGCATTGTGAAATATGGTGGGCTGAAAGCGTATCGGAGTGCAAGACCTATTTTCCTCGGATTGGTTCTTGGAGAGATGACGTGTGCTGGACTCTGGGCAATTATCGGCATGATTACGGGAATTAGCACAGGATATCGTATCTTGCCGGATTAAGAAAAGTCGCGACCGGGAGGTTCCTCCTACAAGAGCATATTGCGAACCAACGTTGGATCTGGGCGGATCTGGGTTGCATCATCACTATAGGAGATGCTATAATTAATGGACATCTGATTTAAACATATAGCAGATAAACGGCAAATACACACATAGCATTCGGTATATTTGAGGGGTTTGAACTGGAATTTACCAAAAGAGACATATCAATGAAAAACGTTTTGCTGCTCTCAATATTACTCTGTGCAATTGCAGGGCCCGCATTTGGCGAGTTGACACTTGAAGACCTTGATAAGATCCGTTTGATTATCAAAGAGGAGATTGAAGATGAAGTCAATCCCATAAGAGGGGAAATCTCGTCTATAAAAGAGGATGTCGCATCGCTAGAGGAAAGTGTTGTATCGATAGAGAAAAGTGTTGCATCCCTAAATGTGAATGTTGCATCACTCAGTGGGCGAATGGACGGTGTAGAAAAACAGATCACTTGGCTGATGGCGATAATCATAGTAGCCGTGGGTATTCCACCAGTCATCGTAGCATGGCGGAGCAGGAAGGATCGTGAACAAGACAAACGCATCGAAGAACTTGCGCGAGAAATAGAAGCATTAAAACAACAGCGAATTGTGAATCCCTGAGGGATTGATCTGTTCGTAAAGTAGCAAAGTTTGGGAAAATTATGAAAAAATATGCTGTTATCCTATCACTTCTGTTTATCTCTTGTTCGTTATGGAACGGACTGCCCTCCGCTTTTTCAGTAGACTTTATTCAATTAGAGCGTGAATTCGCAGGTAAAGGCTCAACCCAAGGCCGGTTTGGTAAGGACATTCACCTCGCCTTTGATAACCAAAACATCTACGTCAGCGACACCGAAAATCGGCTTATTCAGAAATTATCAGCGACAGGAGAATTTCTGTTTCAAATCCCGGAAACACCGGAATCTCCAGATAATATCCTGCGGAAACCTGGACATCTTGCTGTGGATAGTTTCGGGAATATTTACGTTGCCGATGTAACTATCCAACACATTGCAGAGACAGGAACTGAAGCAGGTACTCCGAAAGTTTATATGTTCACACCGTGTGTCCACAAATTCAGTGGGACAGGTGAATTGTTAGACACCTACTTCGTTGATCCTGTGGATGTCCTTCCCAAAGTTGTTTTACCAGCGAATCTCATCATTGACGAGCAAGGAAAAACCGCTTTTGCTATTCAGCCTAAGGGATATGACAGAGCCCTTCGCGTGGCACTCAACCCTCAAAATGAACTTTATGTTTTAGATGCTCAACTTGGACGCGTTCATAAGTTCAGTGCCGATGGAGAAGGATTGCTCACTTTCGGGAGATATGGAGCAGGTGACGGAGAGTTTGATATGGATGCCTCAGACATTGCAATTGATGCCCGGGGAAATGTACTCATTGCGGACACTGGGAACCACCGCATTGTTAGGTTTGATGCAGAAGGGAGCCCCCTCGGTAGTTTTGGGAGAAAGGGACGAGGCAATGGTGAATTTACGAAACCGATGGCACTTGCCGCCCTTCCCACGGGCGAGGTACTTGTTAAAGATGCCAGTCGATTCCGTAGAAAAGTCGGCGGGCTACCAGAAGTCATTGCCCTCTCACCCACATTGACGCAACTTACAGAGATCACGCCAGGTCAAGCGGAACTTGCCGACACTATCACGCGCTCGACACGTCCACGATACGGGCCGTTTTCACAAAGCCCCGCTACTGGTGCCGATAATGCTGCCTTGAATAGACGCGTCCGGTTACTGGAGGAAGCAGAATACAGTCGATACTATGCCGATGAAACCGATGAAGAAGAGAAAGAAGAACTCGCTGAAGAGCTGAAACGCAAAGACATTCGTCTGACTCTCTTTCATAACATCATTTCACGTATCCAGAAGTTCGATCTCAATGGACAGTATCTCGGACGTATCGTTTATGAGATAGATCAGCTCAGCGAGGAAAAACACGATCAGACCTTCTTGGACCTCGATGCAGCTGGCTATCTCTATCTACGGGATGATAGTGACTTTACCATCGCGCAATATTCTGTCAGTGGATTTACTGTGAAACCCTCACACATGAACGGTTTTTACAGCGTTCGCGCAGCCAATCTCAACAACAATTACTTGGAAGATTACGAAGACATTGATTTTTCAACCGATGTTCAAGATGAACTCAACCAATTGGAACTGAAAAATATGTTTGGGTGGACCTATAGTCTTTCTGAACGGTGGCACTTGACATTCCTTGATGAGTTGACGTATGGCGAGCAGGATGAACGCTATGTTACGCCTGCGAAGATAGAGGATAGTTACGATTTCGAGACCCAAGCGTTAGAGAATGCGTTCGCCGCGAATCTGAAATTTATCACAAACCCGAATCCGTATGGATATAAAGAGTTGAACCTATCTATCGGTCGTGTTGATGGTACGTCTGACTTAACGCAGGACGCACTCTTTCCGGACCTGAATAAACAACAAAGAGTGGACACCGGCGATGCGAGTTCTACAGTTGTTGAGCTTAACTGGGATATCTGGTCTCGGACGAATCTGTGGATCCGCTATGCAGATCTAAATCCGGCAGAAACAAGTCGCAATTTCATCCGTAGATTTTACGATGTCTCAGGAGACCTCTATGAAGTGTTTGGAAGTCGTAATGAGGCGCGTCAATTTCTCGGCGAGTTAACCATAAAGTTCTAAAGGGTTATATGAATAGGACTTACGCAATGTTGAGAGAAATAACAGGTTTGAGAAGTTGTTGTCGGATATACTCATCGAGGAAACTTTCTTTGAGTTGATAAATCGTTTGACC